>NZ_LAJX01000225.1 GCF_000963695.1 Methylocucumis oryzae | reverse complement strand
CTAGGTTTTGGCAAAATGTAAGAAGTAGGTTTGTGAGTTGCTGATAGAAATTTAGCAGCAAGTATTCTGTTTTTTATCAACTTCCATAACAAGCAATAAATTTATTAAATATCATATAGATATAACAAGTTAGGTGCTAAAATCAACAGTATTGCATACCCTTCCTCACCCCAAAAACACTCAATTGTAATAACGTTGTTTTATAGCCTGTGCTAGTTGATGCACCGCCATAGCATATTTATCGCTGTTATTATATTTTTTTATCACTTTGAAGTTAGGGTGTACATACCAGTACTCCATGCCGTCATAAGTACTTAATTCAATCACCGAACTCTCATTAACTGGCGCTGAGCGTTTGGCTACCGGATTATGATAATGCCAGCCGCTACGCGAGAAATAATGCGCAACACTGCCTATGGCATCCGTTGGATCCCAGATATCGCTACGACCATTATTATCAAAATCCACTGCTAAGCGGCGGTAACTGCTGGGCATAAACTGCCCCAGCCCCATTGCTCCCGCCCAAGAGCCTACTGGCTCTCTTGGTTCATAACCTTGTTCACGAGTCATTAATAAATAATGTTCAAGTTCAGAAGTGAAAAATTTTTGAGCGTCTGTGAGTATCGAACGCTAGCGTTGTTAATGCATCAAAAATACAGGTTTTGCCAATATTTTTTACCAAAATAGGTTTCGACACCAATAATCGCAATAATATATTCAGCATCAACATGATAGGTAGCACTGGCTCTACTTACTGCGTGGGCATTTTCTCGCCAAAACGCAACACCTTCTTGAATATGTTTTTCCGTTAAAAATTTTTCACGATAACGTGTCCAGCTTCCTAATCTAGGCTTAGTAGGCCCGGTATAAGGCTGTGGACTTTCTAATTTAATCACCGAATCCAACCGTCTCGCGGTCGAGAACAAGCCGTTTAAATAAGTTTCAGAAAATCCGTGCTTATCAACCATGTATTGAATAAACCGGCGCAACTCAGGATAAGCCGCGTAAGTACCGTTAAGATTATTGGCATAATACGATTGCGACGGTGTTGAATAATACCCTCTATCGCTCTGGCTAAAAGGCTGGGTACTCTGAAACTCCTGCGGCGTAACAGGTTGGCTCGGTATAGTCTGAGTTATAGGCTGCGGCGGAGCAATAGGTTCTACCGGTTGTTCGGCACAACCTGCGAGAACCAGTGTTAATACAATTTTAGTAGAAATAGGTATTATTCGGTTCATAACTGCGTTTATCCGAAAATAAAATGGGTTAGACATATACAATATTGCCGATACTATGAAAAAACTATTAGGCTTAGGACGAGGTATCGCCTACTATTGTAGTTAAGTTCACGTAATGTTCTCTGGGTTAGCATACAAAACATTGTCGTTTTTACTTGAGAATTTATCTTTCAAGCCACATTCGACCTCATCTGTCGAACGATAAACCCATCGACAGATAGAGGCCGGGTGGATTGCCTCGCCCTCAAGAATGAGGTTACTATAAAAGATAACGAGGCAAAAGCCTCATTGTCAACTCAACTCAATCCCACTAAGGGGAAGGTTTCAACCAGCAAGGAATTTTGATGAAATTATTATCTACGTTAACGCTGTTATTAATAGGTACTAACTTAGCATCTGCCGAAACAACACCGTCTATTTCGGTCTATCGAAGCCCAACTTGTCAATGCTGTGAAAAATGGATAGAGCATTTAAAGCAAAATAACTTCAGCGTAGATGACCATGTAACCAGCGAATTAGACGAATTAAAACGTAAATATCAAATTAGTGCTGAGTTGGCTTCTTGTCATACAGCATTCGTTGGCGGTTATATTATTGAAGGTCATGTACCTGCCTCAGATATTAAAACCTTATTAAGTACTAACCTACCGTTTGCCGGTATATCAGCACCCGGTATGCCAGCCGGTTCACCCGGCATGGAAATGGGCGGCAAAAAAGATGCTTATGATGTAATTGGTTTTGATAAATACGGGCATACAGAAGTCTTTATACACCACCCTTCCAGCCCTTAAAACCTGTTAATGCAGTAAAATTGCAGCGCATAACATCGCTGCACTGATTAAAACAGCCCAGACCGTGACGCGTTGATTTTGCTCTAGTTGTTCACGCAACAACATTAATTCGCGGTCATGGTTTTGGGACTGTTGTTGTGCATCTGCTGCATTGACCAGTGCTTTATGCAATAGCCCTGGAAATTCTGGAAAATAATCTATCATGTCAGGCACTTGGTTAAACAGCTTACTCAGTTTAGCTTTTACACCCATGCGCTCTTTAAACCATTCCTCTAAAAATGGCTTAGCGGTTTGCCATAAATCTAAATCAGGATAAAGCTGTCGTCCTAAGCCTTCGATATTTAAAAGCGTTTTTTGTAATAACACTAATTGCGGCTGTACATGCATATCAAAACGTCTAGCCGTTTGGAATAGCCGTAACAACAATTGCCCAAACGAAATATCGCGTAGTGGTTTTTCAAAAATAGGCTCGCACACACTGCGTATAGCAGCTTCAAACTCTTCTATGCGAGTAGAACGCGAAATCCACCCAGACTCGACATGCATCTCAGCGACTTTACGGTAATCGCGATTGAAAAATGCTAAGAAATTTTCGGCCAAATAATGCTGATCAGATGCAGACAAACTGCCGATAATGCCAAAATCAATCGCAATATATTTACCTGGAATTTCAACGAAAATATTACCCGGATGCATATCGGCGTGAAAAAAATTATCTCTAAACACTTGAGTAAAGAAAATTTCTACGCCACGCTCGGCCAGTAATTTAAAGTCAGCACCCTGCTCTGTTAAGGTTTCAATATCACCGACCGGAATGCCGTAAATGCGCTCCATGACCATGACTTTGCTACGCGTAAACGGCCAATACACTTGTGGGATATAAATCATCGCAGAATTTTCAAAAATTTCTACGGATTTTAGCTGCGTTTGCCGCTTCTCGAATTAAATCCAGTTCGTCTAATGTTGTCTTTTCAAATTCGGCTACGACAGCCATAGGATGCAAGCGCTTGGCATCTGGCCAAAACTTTTTCGGCCATCCTGGCTATTTCGTAGATTAAACGCATGTCAGAATGAATCCGGCCTTCAATATCAGGCCGCAACACCTTGACCACGACTTTTTCCCCGGTATGTAACACAGCTCCATGCACTTGCGCGACAGATGCCGAAGCCATAGGTTTAGCTTCAAACTCGGCAAATGCTTCATGAATCGACATGCCTAATTCTTTTTCAATAATTTTGCGCGCAATGTCCTCACTAAACGGAGGGACACGATCCTGTAATTTGACCAGCTCATCAGCAATATCTTCTGCTAACAAGTCTTTACGCGTCGATAACGCTTGCCCAAACTTAACGTAAATAGGCCCAAGCTGCTCTAAAGCTTGTCTAATTCTGACACCGCGCGGTGCCGCATCGCGGGTCAACCAATAATAAGGTGTGATATAGGCTAAAAAGCGAATCGGTCTAAATAATTGCGTGTTCAAGACAATTTCATCCAGACCATTAATCGCAAAAACCCAATAAATATGGATTAAGCGAAGGATTATTTTGGGATGAATCACGGTTGTTCCGGTGTGTGCGTGATAAGAGTGGGCGGTGTTGCAGAGGTTAATCGCGCCTGTAAACGGGCGATTCTGAGGGCTAGTCGGTCATAATCTAAACGTAATTCATCGACCTCTTGATAAAACGCTTCGATTTCGGGCGCTGCCGGTAGTGTGCGGACTTCTTCTTGTAAAAACTCACTAAGATTGAGCTTGAATGTAGTTAAACTGTCTTGGCTCCAAGACCAGCCCGCATTGAGCTTTTCACTAACCTCATGGGCAAACTCAGGACTGGTCAATTGAGCAAGTTTTGCTTCAGGCTCTATGTTTACCTTTTTTAACAATTTTTGAAAATCACGTGCGACACGCACGTCGCCACTAATCGTAGCTTCGCCGGCAAAAACGGTTTGCATAGGGTGTTTGCTAACACCCATTTTAATAAACGCAAACACGCTGCCGCTAAGACGTGCATCAACCGGTGCTAAACTGTGCCGAGATAAGCTTATGCGGTCATCAGTGACCGAAAAATAAAGGCGTTCCTGAAAAGGTAACACGGTAATTTCGACCACTTTGCCATTTAACGGTGCTAACAATAACGCATGATTATTATCTAAACTTAGCAATTGATTTAACGCCGTTTGTAACACGTCTAGCAAAATCGTTTGCACAGCCATTAAATTTTATAGCCTCTATGCACAGCAACAATGCCTTGCGTCATATTGAAATAGTCACAACGCTCAAAGCCTGCCTCTTGCATCATTTGCTTAAGCGTCGATTGGTCAGGGTGCATACGAATCGACTCAGCTAAATAACGGTAACTTGCTTCATCATTGGCAACCAACTTACCAATTTTAGGCAAGATATTGAATGAATAAAAATCATAAACCGCTTCGGTGAGCTGATCGGTCGGTTTGGAAAACTCCAATACAATCAGCCGCCCGCCTGGCTTTAAAACCCTATGCATAGAGCGCAAGGCAGCGGCTTTATCGGTCACATTGCGTAAACCAAAGCCTATACACACGCAATCAAAGCTATTGTCTGCAAAAGGCAAACATTCCGCATTGACTTGCGCATAATGCACATTACCGGCTAAGCCTTTATCAATCATGCGATTACGGCCTTTTTTCAACATCTCAGCATTAATATCGGCCAGTACCACCTTACCGCTATCGCCTACTCGTTGTTCAAATAAGGCGGTTAAATCGCCTGTACCGCCTGCCAAATCCAAAACATGTTCACCTGAGCGAACCAGACTTAATGAAATAGCGATGCGTTTCCACAGTCGATGCACGCCTAATGACATTAAGTCATTCATTAAATCATAACGACCCGCAACCGAGTCAAAAACCCCACGCACCAGTTTTACTTTATCAGCGGTAGGGACTTGTTGGTAGCCAAAATGGGTTGTGTTATCAGTCATAAGCTCTAAAAATAAATTAATTAACTAGCAGACGGGCTGCCGAGTATAACCTGCGTCAGCCAGCTTTTGTAAATACAACGGCCATAACTGGTTATACTCAGCACCCAACGTGTATAAACAATCCCACGTGTAAATACCGGTGTCATGACCATCGCTAAACACAGGGCAAATCGCATAATTACCTATAGGCTTTATCGACACAATCGTGACCTGCTCTTTGCCTACTTGTAAGACTTCTTGACCTGGGCCATGACCTACCGCTTCTGCCGATTGGCTGAATACACGCAAATATTCGCTTGGCAGTGTGAAGACACTACCGTCATCGAAGCTTATTTCTAACGCATTCGATAATTGATGATGTTTGATTTCCGTAGGAAAACAATGACAAGGGCTAGTCGTTAAACGCATTGTTATAAAATATACTCCATACAATCATGTTTGCGATTTAAACAATCTTTCGTAGGGTGCGCTGTGCGCACCTTTTTCATTGGCTTTTAATGATAACTTATAAAGGTGTGCACAACGCACTCTACTTAAAAATCGACAACTTAACCGTTTAAAGTATATATCGGCTTAAATCTTCGTTTTTGACTAACTCAGTCAAATGCTCATCAACATAGTCAGCATCAATAACAATGGTTTTGTTGAGCAAGTCTGGCGCATTAAACGAAATATCTTCTAATAAACGCTCAAGAATCGTATGTAAAACGTCTTGCGCCTATATTTTCAGTGGTTTCATTCACTTCCCACCCTAATTCAGCAATACGCTTAACACCACCAGGTGCAAATGATAGCGTCACACCTTCGGTTGCTAATAAAGCTGCATATTGCTCGGTTAACGACGCATTGGGCTCAGTTAAGATACGAACAAAATCATCAGCGCTTAACGCACTTAATTCTACGCGAATCGGAAAACGGCCTTGTAATTCCGGTATTAAATCCGACGGTTTAGCGACATGGAACGCACCCGAAGCAATAAACAAAATATGGTCAGTTTTAATCATGCCATATTTAGTACTAACCGTGCTGCCTTCGACGATAGGTAATAAATCGCGTTGCACACCTTCGCGCGACACTTCGCCACTTCCCTCACCTAAACCCGAACGCTTACAAATTTTGTCGATTTCATCTAAAAATACAATACCGTTCTGCTCTACGGCATCGACCGCTCTGGTTTTAATATCTTCATCGTTAATCAGCTTAGCGGCTTCTTCTTCTTGCAGCACTTTTAAGGCCTTGCTGATTTTCATCTTACGCGTTTTGGTCCTATCACTGCCTAAATTTTGAAACATGCCTTGCAATTGGCTAGTCATTTCTTCCATGCCAGGAGGCGCCATGATTTCTACGCCCAGCGGTGCAACGTGTATGTCGATTTCAATTTCACGCTCGTTTAAATCACCTTCGCGCAATTTCTTACGCATTTTTTGCCGCGTCGATTCTTCTGATTCAGAGCGTGTGCCTAAAGGCGATAACGGTAACGGTAATAAGATGTCCAATATGCGCTCTTCCGCCGCATCAGCCGCAATATTCTGTACTTTTTCGATTTCAGCCGAACGCATCATTTTGACGGCAGAATCCACTAAATCGCGAATAATCGATTCCACATCGCGCCCCACGTAACCGACTTCAGTAAATTTAGTCGCTTCGATTTTGATAAACGGTGCATTGGCTAAACGAGCTAAACGTCTAGCGATTTCGGTCTTACCAACACCCGTAGGGCCTATCATTAAAATATTTTTAGGGGTAATTTCATCGCGTAGCTTGGCTTCGACTTGCTGTCTACGCCAGCGATTTCTCAGCGCGATAGCGACTGAACGTTTTAGCACCTGCTTGGCCTATGATGTGTTTATCAAGCTCGCTAACGATTTCTTTAGGCGTCATCACTGACATTTTGTCATTATTATTCATTGGGTTCTGCGATTAACTCTTCTATGCAAAAATTGTGATTGGTATATATACAAATATCGGCGGCAATAGACAGCGATTTTTCGACAATATCGCGGGCACTTAACTCGGTATTTTCCAGCAAAGCTCTCGCCGCTGATTGGGCATAAGCCCCGCCAGAGCCTATTGCCATTAAGTCGTATTCTGGCTCTATGACATCCCCAGTGCCGGACAGCACTAGCGACGTTTTCGCATCAGCGATAACTAACAGGGCTTCTAGCCGTCTTAACGCACGGTCAGTACGCCAATCTTTAGCCATATCGACAGCAGCTCGCGTTAATTGACCACGATGTTTCTCTAATTTGCCTTCAAAATGCTCAAACAACGTAAACGCATCAGCCGTTGCACCGGCAAATCCGGCAATCACTTTACCATGATATAAACTGCGCACTTTACGCGCATTACCTTTCATCACGGTGTTGCCTAAAGTGACCTGACCGTCGCCGCCGATAACGACTTTATCACCTCGACGCACCGATAATATGGTAGTTCCTTCAAACACGTTAATAATTCCTAAAAGTTAATGTTTCAATCCACACTCAACCTCATCGGTCGAGTGACACCCACCGACGGATAGAGACCGGTGGATTATCCATTCCCGTAAACTGAGATGTTACAGTTGGGGATAACGAGACTCACGTATCGTTGTCAAAATATAAAAATCCCACAGAAGGGAGAGGTTTCAGACCAGCAAGTAAATCTGATGAGTTTGGTTAATACAGCAATTTTACATGCTCTGCTTTTAAATGTGGGAAAAAATGTCACCAGTATAAACAAATACTGGCTAAGTCACTAACTTGTTCGCTATTAAGTCATTGTCAAGTGAGGTTTTACTGCTATATTGCCCTAATCGTCTGACTAGCACTAGAATTTACCGGGAATCCATGTAAGATGTCGCGCTCACTTAGCTACAAGGAACCTCCATATCATGAGCAAATCGATTGTATTAACAGGCATTACGACCACAGGAACGCCGCATTTAGGCAATTACGTCGGAGCCATTAAACCCGCCATAGCAGCCAGCAACAATCCAAACGTACAACCGTTTTATTTTTTAGCCGATTACCATGCGTTAATTAAATGCCATGAGCCCGAACGCGTTAGGCAATCCAGTTTAGAAATTGCAGCAAGCTGGCTAGCATTAGGCTAGATACACAAAATGCCGTGTTTTATCGCCAATCCGATGTGCCAGAAATCATAGAGCTTACTTGGATGTTAACCTGTGTTACAGCAAAAGGCTTAATGAACCGTGCTCATGCTTATAAAGCCGCCGTCGCTGACAACGAACAAAGCGGTGAAGCCGATGCCGATAAAGGCGTGACTATGGGCTTATTTAGCTATCCAATTTTAATGGCCGCCGATATTTTAATGTTTAAAGCCGATAAAATCCCAGTAGGCAAAGACCAAATCCAGCACATAGAAATGGCAAGAGATATTGCTGCCCGCTTTAACCACATTTACGGCGAACATTTTGTTTTACCAGAAGCCGTCATAGAAGAACACGGCGCGACATTATCAGGCTTAGATGGCCGGAAAATGAGCAAATCTTACAATAACACCATACCAATGTTCGAGCCGGAAAAAAGCCTGAAAAAATTAATTAATAAAATCAAAACTAACTCATTATTACCCGGCGAACCTAAAGACCCTGAAACGTGTACGCTGTTTAGCATTTATCAAGCGTTTGCCAGCCCGGCTGAAGTCGCAGAGATACGCAAACGCTATGCTGACGGGATTGCTTGGGGTGAAATGAAACAAGTCTTGTTTGAATTGATTAACAACCATCTTGCGCCCGCTAGAGAACGTTATTATGCGTTGTTAAGCGCACCTGAGCATATCGAAACCCAATTACAAGAAGGCGCCGCCAAAGCCCGCGCGATTAGTATGCCTTTTATTAAAGAATTACGTGCAGCAGTAGGTATCTCTAGGATAGGAAAATGACAACACGCCCCTTATTCCAATTTAGTCAATGTTTACAGCAATCATTAATCATCATAGGCAGTGAACTTTGGCTATGGATAGGGGTGACAATAGCTATTGCAGGGTTACTGGTACTTGGACGCCCGTTTCCCGTATTAGGTGTTTTTAACACGATAATGTCGGTGTTTCTTTGTGTCGGCCTGGCTAAATACTGTGATTTGAAACACACAAATCCAAAAACCGCACCGACATTATCCTGGGTTATCAAAACCAGCTTACCGTTAGCTATTCTTGTAGCGATAGGCATAGACTTATGCTGGTTTGTTTTTATGACTGCTGCCTATATTTTTGTCCGGAGCGCCCGCCAAAATCATGATATTTTTTGTCAATTGGCAAGTCCTACAACATATTCCCGAATTCGACAACGTCCATAACTTCGCCGCCTGGTTATTCACCTACGCCAATATCGCGTTAAGCTTTGGCTTATTAATACTTAGCGCGTTTGTCGGCTGGTTTACCCATCCATTAATGCTGTTCAACAACACACGCTTTAGCAAAGCCAAGCAAAAAAGCGCCAATGCCGCCAGTCAACACAGAAGCGCACTCGTCAAAACCATAGGTTTTATTATTTTCCAAGCATTTTTATGCTCTACCGTCACACCGCTATTAACACCGGTGTTACTGGTATTAACGGGTTGTTTAATTTATAACTCATATAAAGTGATATTTGCCTAGCCCCTAGCCGTTTACCTGATAAACACAACTGCAGTTGCTAATTATTAAACTCAGGCGTAAATTTAAGAGGCTGACTATAGCATCTGTCCAGCACTTTATTTACTTATTCCTTAGCGGAGGCAACTATGACTACAAGTAGAATCGCGCTTTATATTGGTAATGAATTATACCCAGGCCAAGGCAGCGACCCTGACTCAACGATAAAACAACTACACGCCAGCCCTTTAACCAGTCCCATCTTGAGCTTGTTAAACCAAAGTGCTCCCCCCAATCAGCAAATTCTCGTTTACAACGAGAAACAAAATCCTTTATTTAATACCTCTGGTGATTACTTAGGCGATAAGGATTGGCCACGCATCATTAGCGATTTGCGCAATGGCGGCAATATTCAAGAAGTGTACTTATCGTTTTCGACTAACGGCACGGAGTACATGGGTAATCTGCTTAACAGTAATAAAACCGCTGCGATGCAAATACTAACCTACATAAAAAATGACTTAGGCTTTGACGGCATTGATATAGATTACGAATATTCTGATTTTTCCAACACATCACCGCTTTTCACACTGGCTTCAGCCGCTATTGAAGCAAACTTAAAACTCACTGCCGCACCGTTTACCTTTCAATCGTCTTGGCAAGACTGGGTTAATTTTGTACAAAAACAACAAGGCACTGTATCGTGGTTAAACCTACAATGTTATGCCGGCGGCAAAACCAATAACCCAGGCGATTGGCTAAGTCTAGGCGTACCTATCGTGGCAGGCAGTTGTCCCAACTGCGCTAACCCACAAACCACTTGTACACCAGACAACATGCAAGCTCTTTTCACGCTATGGCGCACCGGCCAAGGCAGTGTACCCAACGCTTGCTGGAGTGGTACGCCTAATAAATCAGCCCAAGCCATAGGTGGTGGTTTTATCTGGGCGTACGGCAGTATTAGTAGCCAATTTTCGGATTACATGAATGCGCTTAAGATTGGGTTGGGTATGTAAGCAGTTAAACGTATCGTCTATCTTTAAGGCTAAACAAGCACAAGCTTAATCCGTATAATGTTTAGCCTTACTTAAACAACTTATTAACCATTATGAATCATTCAATGCCTTCTTATAAAAAAGCAACCCGAATGATAGAAATCGACAACGCCGTGCGTTTCGATGTTCCATTACCGCCCGAGCATGAGTTTTATGTTAATTTCTCTGATGTGCGTGGTGACTTTGAAGACCGGATGATATACAAAACCCTTAACGTCCACCCAAGTACGCTGATTTATAACCGCGAAGTCAACCAAAACAACAAAGTCATCTTGTTTTTAGCAGGTATGCGTGGCTCAGGCAAAAACGTCGGAACTGGCACAAATCGCTAAAAAACTCCATCACGCTAATGGGTTCTTTTGTGTGACATGCAACCTCGACGAAGGACTGGATTTAAACGACATGGAATATATGGACATATTAATATTCCAATTAGAGCGTTTATTTGAGTGTTTAAAAGATGTTGATATTCAACCTAAAGCGGACATACTCGCATCGTTACAAACCTGGTTTGGCGAACGGATAAACGAAGTCAATAAAGTTATTAAGCAACAAGGCGGCCTTGAAGTAGACATAGGACTGAAAGCACCCAGCCTACTGAGCTTTTTAGAAATCGCCGGTAAATTGAAAGCCAACATTACCGGCAGCAAAGAAAATGCAGATAAGATTCGCATGGCATTTCGCAATAACTTCACTGAATTTGCTAGAAAATTTAATGAATTTATTGAACATATCAACATCTTGCTACGTGAGCGGCAACAAGCGCAAGAACTATTATTTATTGTCGATGGCTTAGAAAAAACAGCGACTGTAGACATCCGCAAAAAGATTGTTCTCGAGGAAAGCAATCGCATTCGACAAATTAAAGTGAACACCATCTTTACGCTGCCTATCGAATTAATGCCGCAGGCCAATTTGCTCAACACGTTTAGTCGCTTGGTGTCATTTCCATTTGTAAAAATCCGTGAACGTGACGGTACGATTGTCGAAGCAGCAGTACAACGCTTTGAAGAATTTGTATATAAACGCATTGATGCTAGCCTATTCGACCAAGCGGAAACGGTGAGAACGGCTATTTTATTGAGTGGTGGCTCGCCACGCGAACTATTGCGTATACTCGAATATGCCAATATGTATGCTGATGAAGACGTCGGTCAAATCACTCGAAACGATTTAGATAAAGGCATCAAAAAGCTCGCTGCCGAAACTTCGCAGTATGTCTCTCAAGACGATTTAAACAAATTAAAAGAGCTGAAAGCGGCTAATCAAAACAACCTCCCCATGCCTTTTGATAAAGACTGGCAGGACTTATTGGAAAAGCTTATCGTATTAGAATACAACGACGGCAGTTATAAACGCGTTAGTCCTTTAGTCGAAGCCTCACCGCTTTATCAACAATATGTCGGATAATTACGACACAGAAACTCAGCCGTTATTCAAATTATTACGCACGGAAGCATTTCGCTTTATCATCGTTCGCTACCGGCATTTCTCCTCTGTGCAACGACTGCAAGCTGACTTGCGTCAGCGATTTCCAGACCGTCCTATCACCACCATCGATGCGGCTCTGCCAGCCTTTGATTACCGCGCTTTTTCGCAGCGCTATTTTACCCAAACACGGGGCTTTTTTTTCATCGAACACTTCGATGATGTGCTCAAAGAACAACGCGATAGCTTAGGTCAGGAAACACGGGAAATGGCACAACATAATGAACGGCGCCGGAATATCACGGCCGGATTAAACTTACGCAGAGACCGTTTAGCCCAACACCCTATCGCGTTATTTGTCTTTATTGCGGGTAGCGCCGGTGAACTGTATGCGAAAACTATTATGGAAAAAATGCCGGATTTATGGTCTTTTCGCTCATTGTTAATGGATTTAACTTATTTTCCAGAGCTGAGCATCGATGCGACTGCCGAAGCGCTACCAATGCAATCCATTAAGCTAAGCGCTATAAACGCCGAGGCTGAGCCTCAGAGCAACGAAGAATTAGCACGCTTATTACGCAATCTACAAGAAACCCCCGACACGGAAACCGCGTATCGGCTAACGCTGTACCCACAAATTGCCGAGCGACAAACTGACTTAGGGCTTTATCACGCGGCATTAGCCACGCTAGATGAATGGCAACAACAAGCCGGACAAAACCAAGCGTTGATTCTAATAAAAAAAGCAGATTTATTAACGACCTTAGGTGAGTTACAAACCGGGTTAACGCTACATCAACAAGCTCTTAACCTATATCGCCAAGAAAATGATTTAGCCAATATATCATTATGTTATGAACGAATCGGCTCTATTTATATTGAGCTGGGTGATTTAGCTCAAGCATTGATTTATTTTGAGCAATGTTTGTCATTAAGCAAAGAGCTATACGCTGCTAATCTTAATAACGAGTGGTTTAAACACAATTTAGCGATTGCCTATGAAAGACTGGGCAATACCCAAACAGCACTAGGTGATCTGGCACAGGCGTTAACTTATTTTGAAGAATTTTTGCGTTTAGGCAAAGAGCTCTATGCCGCCTACCCTAACAACGTCTCGTTTAAAAACGGCTTAGCGATAGCGCATGAAAAACTGGGCACTACCCAAAAAGCGCTTGGCAATTTGACACAGGCGCTAGCGTATTTTGAACAGGATTTATCATTAAGCCAAGAACTCTATGCTACTTACCCTAGCAACATGTCGTTCAAACATGGCGTAGCAATTGCCTACTCAAAACTCGGCGAAACCAAGACAGCACAGGGAGATTTGACACAAGCGTTAACGTATTTTGAGGAATACTTACGTTTATGCAAAGAACTCTATTCTGCATACCCTAGCGATGTGTCGTTTAAAAACAGCTTAGCGCTTGCGCTTGCAAACCTCGGCCGCTTACATCTGCAACTTAACCAACTCGACTTAACCCGCGATTATTTTAACCGCAGTCAAACGCTGTGGGCAGAGCTTGTCCATAGCGCACCTGACTTTAAAGCATTTCAAAACCACCTTGCTTGGGTTAAGCAGATATTAGCCGCGTTATCGAAGCTCTGACCACGTTACGTTTAATCAGCATACTGACCTCTATCTACTAAAACCCACTCTCCCGTATCAACACCGCTGCGGTTATATCAAACACGCGTTGTATGAAACTTCTAGGCTTTGCGTTAATAACAGCTATACCGCGTTGTATGTGTTTAGGCGGGTCTAATAGGTCAGGCTTTAAGCGCACGGCAAACACAGATTGCGTAGGGATTAGCCTGTGTTCGGGGTCAGTTTGCACGGCGGTTTGGCCATCATATATGGAAGCAAAATAAGGACTGTCTAAGGCGTGTACGTTAACTTTGTCGATTTCTGTGACGGTGACAGGAATCGCCGTTGATACGCCATCATCGGCGATAAATTTTCCGGTTTGGGCTAAGGCTAATACGGCAACGGCTTCAGCATCAGCCAGGCTTTGCACCATGACGGCACCGGGTGCGACTAAGGTGGCTAAAGCCTGTTCGGTATTTAACCAGCGCTTAGCATGTAAGCCCGTCGCTATATCTGTGACCGTCGCTGCGAAGGGTGCAGTAATGTTGAGTTGTTTAAGTTGCTGTTCTAACCCGGCTAATTTAGCCGATTCTGTTGACCATTGTTGCATAGCAACTTGTAAGTCTGATGATTCCTCACGGGTAGTCGTCGCGCGTTCTAGCCGTAGTTTGTAATAGTCTAAGCGTTTACGACTAAGCAAAAATGTCGTCTTCGAGTTTAGGCGATTCTAATTTGAATAGTAGCTGCCCTTGTGTGACGCGTTGTCCGGGTGTCACTAACACTTGCGCAATTCTAGCGGGTTGCGGCGGGTATAGTGTGGTGTGACGTTCAGCGCGTAAAATGGCCGGTAAATAAACAGTGTCGTGCCAAGGCGTTATTAAGCCAACGACGATGAATATTACGCTTAAGACGATGAGTTTGGGATGTTTTAATGGAATCGCTTGTTTAGCTAATAAGCGCCATTGTTTAAATTCGGCGATGATGGGCTTGGCGATAAACCAAACGATTTCGACAGCAAATAACACAATACCTAATAATTTAAAAAAAAAGTGGTAAACCAGTAGCGCTAAACCGGTAAAAACTATAAGCCGGTATAGCCACGTGATATAAGAGTAAACCACCATTTTGCTCATGGTCGCTTTGGGCAAGATTTCAGGCGGTTCTTGGTTGTCGGCGAATAACCAGCACCGTAATCGCCAACGCGCTATCGCAAACGCTCTGGCTTGTAAGTTTTCTATACCCCACGCATCTGATAACAAATAATAACCATCGAAGCGCATTAACGGGCTTAAGTTGACGCTTAAGGTTATCAGCCAGGTCGAACTCGATAATAGAAACGCGGCACTTCTAACTGGGCCATCGGGTAAAAAATTCCATGCAAATGTGGCGATAATCGCTAAGGCGATTTCCGTTATCATGCCAGCCGCCCCTATCGCTAAGCGCTGTTGCTTTGAGCTTAAGCGCCACGCATCGCTGACATCGGTGTAAGGCATAGGCAGCATGGCCATAAACGCAAGCCCCATTACTGGGACGCGGCAACCATAACGCGCTGCAGTATACGCATGACCGAGTTCGTGCAGTAATTTGGAAAAGCCTATTGCCAAGCCGTAAAAAAACAGCCCTTGCCAATTAAAAAAAGTGTAGAAAAGTTGCCCAATACACCTCCCATTGCCTTGAGACTAAGTAAATACTGAGCAACGCTAATGCCAGCAGTAAATAGGCAAAACGTACGTCAAAACAAAACTGTAAATAGGGTAACGTGCGGTGTAAAAATCGGTTAGGTCTAACTAAAGGTAAGCGAAAAAATAAGTAATGGTGGACAAGCTGTTGATACCAAGGTGGACGGCTAGCGCGGTATTGTTGTAGATAGGCATCGTATCCGCCATTAACCGGTTGCTCTGTTAAATTATTGGCGTGTAAGAAACGTATTAAATCCATGACGTCTTGCTCACCTAACTGACACGTCGTTTCTTGCTTTACACAGTGTAATAACGCTGTGACAGTGCCTTTTGACCAACGTGTGAGCAATTGATAATACGCCCAGCCAATACGAAAATACTTGCCGCGCGCGGGATCGTAAACTGTCCATGTCGGTGTGCCATAATGTCCACTAGGGCCTTCCCGGTATTGTAGGTCTTCTCGTAACCGAGGTAAGGGAATCGTTTTTTGGTCTAACATTAAATGCCTAAAATATTGCCGCAAAAAAGCAATAGGCCGTCGGAATAAGTAATATACCAACGGCGCTTTTTGGCCATACAGTTTGGCGGTACCTTGCCAACCGATACGCATGGTGTCGCTAGGTTCATGGCTAAACTTAGCTTGGATGCGATATGCCAGCAAATCGCCCGACATGACTTCCGCTTGATAAGTCGTTTGGGTTATTTTTGCACTCATCGCATGTAACGGGTCGGCATCAAAAAATACCAGTGCGTCAGCATCAGTATCTAATGGTATCGCATCTTTTACCGGTAAATTAATGCGTAATGCCATGTGTTTAGGGTCGGCTAATTCCATGATGGTTTCGCCGGTTTTAACTGGTTTACCTTCCCATTCCAGCGCGTCATTAAATAAAGCCACCCCTGCCCTATCGGCTTTAATTTCAACCCGTGCCAACATATCGCGCGCATAATCGCGCTCGGCTTTGGCTAAATCGACTTTGGCTTTTAGTAACGCGACATCGGCTTTAACTTTTGGGTCGATAAATGAGGCTTGCATCGCCCGTAAATGCTCGGTTTCGGCTACGCTTAAGGTTTTATCGGCAACTTCATAATCATTGCGCAATACCGTATCTTCAAACCGAATTAATACTTGTCCGGGTTGAACATAGCTATTAGGTTCTATCACAATATCGGCAATCACTCCATCAATACCCGCACTGACCATAATAGGCTCATCAGGTACTATTTCGGCTGGCGCTAACGTCGAAAGCCGAACGGGAATCAATGCTACGAGTAGTAAACCTATCAAGCCATAGCGCACAATGGGTTTACGCCAAACGTGCCTAGTAATCGTTTTAGGTAACGCTTGCAACGCATGAGCATAGGTTTCTGCTAATCGTTCTAGCAAGGTCAACTCATTGTCTTGCCACGGCAATTCTCGCGCTAACCATATCCCACCCATCACTTTACCTGCTGGTGTTTTCATGGCCGCCCACGCCACATAAGGCAATGAGAAATCAGCCCACGCCTCAGCACTTTCCGCATCGACCATCGTCGCGTCAAGTGCCGCTAACGTAAGCTCAGGATTTGCGCGTTGCCAGGTGTTTAGATTCTGCTCTAACCACTGCACCATAGGCGCGTCTTTATCGACAACAGCAATACTTGAAATGGCTTTAGCCCGCATCGTATTACGCGTGTTGTCGTCAGCGATAAAAATAACCGCTTGCCGGTAATTAATCAGCCGCCGTGTTTCGTTAACGATATAAAAATATAACGCGTCGATTTCTTGTACGCGTCTAGCCGATGCTTCTAATTGTAATAAAACAAGCAGGGGTTCTGTTGCCGCAGGTTGTGTGCTAACCGGAGTATCCATGAATTGTGATGACTACCTAAGCGTAATCTGATTTCGTTTAGGTAGTGTGCTAGTAAGAGTTCACTGAGGAAAAAGTGCGCTGCCACTCATGCCAGCTAAAAGGCTTTTATTGTGATTAATTAAGCTCGCTATTATCCGAATAGTTTGGCTAACTGGATCGACTCTAGCGCCAATTTCTGTAACTTTAGCCGGGTACTCTTGGCCTGTTTCATCGACTTTAAATTTAAACGTTTGTCCCCGTTTTTAGGGTAGTTAACCATTTTGACGGCACTAGTAACGAAATTTCCAACGTGCTGTCGTCCAGAATTCTTAGTAATTCTTTACCCGGCGATACGGTTTCATGCGCATGAGCAATAGTTTCTTCTACCCGTCCACTCCAAGGTGCACGAATTTCACAACCGTTAACCATCGATTTAGCAACATTAACTTCTGCCCTTGCCTTAGCAGTTTCTGCTTGTGACACTTCAACTTCTAAACGCGCAGTCGCATTATAGCTGGCCAGTTCTTCATTATTATCTGAAGTTTTCTTTTTAGCAGTGAACTCAGCTTCGGCTGCTACTTGTTCGGCTTTATAACGCGTACAGTCGAATTTAACTAAGATATCGCCTTTTTTAAAACGCTTGCCTTCGGTAACAGGTAAATCGCTTATTGTGGCTAAAATTTCTGACGATAAAGTCGCCTCATGTATCGGCTTTAACATGCCGCGCACCGGCGATGCAGAATTATTTTGTTGGCTAATGACTTCTTCGGCATTTACTATGCCGGTTAATACCAACAACAAACAAGAAAAAATATTTTTATAAATCATAAAGTTATCTACCTTAGTTATGGACACTAAACAACCATATCGGTATTTTTTAATTTCTGTGAACGATGTTGCATTTGTCCATACAAATATTCCAACCACTCATTAAATCTGCCAGAAACGCTATTAAATCGCTGCATCATTAATTGAGCATCATTATCAAGCTGGCCTAACCAGGTTTGAATATAAGCAATCTCAGCTCGATCAAACTCTGTATCTTCATTGCCATAGTTTTCTAAGTATTCTGTTAGCATTTCGTCTAACCGTTCAACAAAGAATTTGAGCTGAGCAATGCGTTGTACTTCCTTCATAATTGGATAGAACACGCTGGCTTCCAAGTTTGATATTGAATCTAAGTCATTGATTTCGGTTACCACTTTTAGTAACGGTAAGATTCGGATAATTTCGTTTTCTACCTCAATTAAATGCGGGAAAACAAATTTATTTAACAGGCTTAAATCGCCGGCATTCCAAAGATTATCCGGTGAAAACGGTTGTGCGGGTGCCACCGATAAGGTTAATTCAGCGGTCGATTCACCGCCTTTACCGTCTGAAATGGTGTAAGTAATAGTCGGTACCTCACCAACAAAATTGTCAAACGGTGTGAATAAATAGCTACCGTCAGCGTTAATCACTATCACGCCGACATTAGGAATCGTCACAATATCACCCGCCTTAAACGTACCCGACATCCCTTCAATACTGTATTGGGTAATGCTAATGGTATCGCCATCTGGGTCGCTGTCATTGCCTAATAAATTACCGGTAGCCGCAGAACCTTCTTCAATAGGCTCGTTGCTGTCATTTTCTGCAAGCGGTGGGTTATTAGGAATATCAACTTCATTAACCGTTATCGTGACCGTTGCTGTCTCAAGTGTACCCTCCGGGCTTTCAACGGTGTAAATGAAGCTGTCGCTGCCGACGTAGCCTGGGTTCGGCGTGTAGGTCAAAGTGCCATCAGCATTGATAGTGACCGTACCGTGGCTAGGCGTTGTGACGTTGGTGATGACTGGACTGCCTTCAAAACTGTCGTTGTCTAAGACATCTATAGTGATAGTGCTATCTTGATTGAGCGTGACGTTGTCATCTGTGATGTCGGTGACCGGTGTAACGCTTAAGGTTAATGTGCTGGTGGTGCTGAACTCGCCGTCGCTGACTGTGACGGTGATTTCAGGCACGGGGCCGTGATAGTCCGGCTCGGGCGTGAAGCTGTACTGACCGTCGGCGCTTAAGCTGAACGTGCCGATGCCTGGGATAGTCGCGCTGTCGCCTGGGTTATAGGCTTCGCCGTCGATAGTAAAGCCAGTCACCGTCAGTTCGTCGCCATCCGGGTCGCGGTCGTTGGCTAAGACGTTGCCGGTTTGCACGTCATCTTCTAGGCCGATGCCCGTGTCATTGCTGGCCGTTGGCGCATGGTTAACCGGGTTGACCACGA
>NZ_LAJX01000224.1 GCF_000963695.1 Methylocucumis oryzae | reverse complement strand
CGTTTGAAGTATATACTCTGAACGGTCACATTCGGTATCTTGTGTTGTTGTAGGGTGCGCTATGCGCACCTTTTTCATTGATTTTTAAGATGTTATAAAGGTGCGCACAGCGCACCCTACCTAAAAACCGAAAACTTGACCGTTTGAAGTATATATTGTGTCTGCTTAACTTTTATGAACTGTAGGGTGGAAAACAGCAACACCCTACAATCACAACCAACAAGCTTAACTATTATTTTTTGTCGTCTTTAACTTCTTCAAACTCAGCATCGACGACGCCATCATCATCAACTTTAGGTTCGCTGCTAGCGGCACTTGCGCTTTCTGCCGCTCCTTTTTGTGCATAAACACGTTCCGCTAAACTACCCGATAATTCAGTTAATGCGTTAGTTTTCGCTTCTATCTCGTCTTTGCTATCGCCTTTCAGCGCTTCTTTTAACTCGCTGACTGCTTTCTCAATATTCGCTTTTTCATCGGCGCTGACTTGATCGCCAAGCTCTTTTAACGATTTTTCCGTTGCATGAATCATACTATCGGCATGATTGCGTGCATGGACTAACTCGGTTAATTTGCGGTCTTCATCAGCATGCGCTTCAGCATCTTTAATCATGCGTTGCACTTCATCTTCTGATAAACCACTCGATGCTTTAATCACAATAGATTGTTTTTTACCGGTCGCTTTATCTTTAGCTGATACGTTTAAGATACCGTTAGCATCAATATCAAACGACACTTCGACTTGCGGTACGCCGCGTGGTGCCGGTGGTATATCACTTAAATCGAAACGACCTAATGACTTATTCGCCGATGCTTTTTCCCGCTCACCTTGTAACACGTGAACCGTGACTGCAGTTTGATTATCTTCAGCGGTTGAGAATACTTGCGACGCATTGGTTGGAATCGTGGTGTTTTTCTCAATCAATTTCGTCATCACGCCACCTAGGGTTTCAATACCTAATGACAACGGAATAACATCTAATAATAAAACATCTTTAACTTCACCGCCTAATACACCTGCTTGAATCGCAGCGCCTAAAGCCACAGCTTCGTCAGGATTGACGTCTTTACGCGGCTCTTGGCCAAAAATGGATTTAACCATTTCTTGCACTTTAGGCATACGCGTTTGACCACCAACTAAAATCACATCGTCAATATCTTTTGCGCTTAAGCCAGCATCTTTCAACGCCATTTCGCAAGGGCCTTTAGTCTTGTTAATCAGTTCTTCAACCAATGCTTCTAACTTGGCGCGTGTTAATTTGACATTTAAGTGCTTAGGACCTGATGCATCCGCCGTGATATACGGTAAGTTAATATCGGTTTGTTGGCTAGACGATAACTCGATTTTAGCTTTTTCAGCGGCTTCTTTTAAACGTTGTAACGCCAACGGGTCGTTATGTACATCAACGCCTGTGTCTTTTTTAAATTCAGTTGCTAAGTATTCGATAATCCTAGAATCGAAATCTTCACCGCCTAAAAAAGTGTCGCCATTGGTTGATAACACTTCAAATTGATGTTCGCCATCAATTTCAGCAATTTCGATGATTGAAATATCGAATGTACCACCGCCTAAGTCATAAACTGCAATTTTAGTATCGCCTTTAGGCTTATCCATACCAAACGCTAACGCTGACGCTGTTGGCTCATTGATAATACGTTTAACATCTAAGCCAGCAATACGGCCTGCATCTTTAGTCGCTTGACGTTGTGAGTCGTTAAAATAAGCCGGTACCGTAATCACCGCTTCTGTAACAGGCTCACCTTAAATAGGCTTCAGCATCTTTTTTCAGCTTCATCAACACACGGGCTGAGATTTCAGGTGCTGCCATTTTTTTATCGTGAACTTGTACCCATGCATCGCCATTTTCAGCTTCAACGATTTTATAAGGCACCATGTGTATGTCTTTTTGTACGATATCGTCTTTAAAACGACGACCTATTAAGCGTTTTATTGCAAATAAGGTATTTTTGGGGTTTGTGACCGCTTGTCGTTTAGCCGACTGTCCAACTAACACTTCATCATCGTTAGTGAATGCAATAATAGACGGCGTGGTACGTGCGCCTTCGCTATTTTCTATGACTCTTGCCACACCATTTTCTAGTACAGCGACGCAAGAATTAGTCGTTCCTAAATCTATTCCAATTATTTTTGCCATTGAATTCTCCAGACTTGAATTTTATTAATGTTATAACCGATATAAGGCTGAGTTTTACAATTTCAAGCCTAGTTTCAATCTGCTGCTTTCGCGACGATAACCATCGCTGGGCGTAGCAAGCGTCCATTCAGCATATAACCTTTTTGCAGCACATTAACCACTGTATTTGCTTCCACGCCCTGCACTGCTTGCATCATAACCGCTTGGTGTTGCTCAGCATTAAACGGTGAGCCAAGTGGATCTAAGGTCACGATATTAAATTTATTAAAGACCGCCTCAAATTGCTTTATCGTCAACTCACTGCCTTCTCGGAATTTTTTGACGTCTTCGCTATCGCCGGTTGCGGCTTGCAGACCTAACACCAAACTATCCATGACTGTTAATAATTCTTTAGCGAAATTCGTGATAGCAAACTTATGCGTGTCTTCTAAGTCTTTTTGCATGCGCTTTTTTAAGTTTTCCATTTCCGCATGGACGCGCAACGCTTTATCCCAATTTTCTTGGGCTTTGTGCTTAGTTTCGGCAAGTTCTTGCTTTAATTCGTCTATTGTGTATTCGTGTTCGGCGACTTCCGTATGAGGTTGTTCCTCATTTGAAACTGTCGCGTCGCTTTGAACCGCTTCTGGTTCTATTTGCGCTTCTACTGTTTCCTGCTCAGTACTCATTGGCTATAACCTAACTAAGTTTATGTAATGAAATCTTTACAATGGGGATGAGGATTTAGGATTCAAGGCTGCGCTTAATAATTTTGCAGTAATGTCGACATAAGGAATGATTTTTTCATAAGACATGCGCGTAGGACCAATCACACCCAACACACCGACCACTTCCTCACCAACACTATAAGGCGCGGTGACTAAACTACAACAATCAAATGCTTGGTAGCCGGATTCCTCACCAATAAAAATTTGCACACCATCAGCCTTCATGCATTGGTCTAATAAATGAATGACTTCTTGTTTTTGACTAAACGCTGAAAACAAGCTTTTTAACCGCTCTCTATCTGCAAGCTCAGAAAATTCCATTAGATTGGTTTCTCCGGTTAACACATAGTCTTCTTTAGGACGATCTTGCGCAAAAGGTCAATTGCGCTATCCTAATGGCGTCCAACATCGATTGGTTAATATGCGCTTGCGTATCTTGCAATTCTTTAATCATGCGGTCGCGTACGCTATCTAAGCTAAAACCACTGTATACGGCATTTAAATAATTAGCCGCTTGTTGCAATTCTGCTGGCGAAAAAGCTTTATCGGTATGAATAATTTTGTTGTGAACCTCTTGCTCATTGGTCACAAAAATCACTAATACGCGTTGATGTGACAACGGTAAAAACTCAATATGCCGAAAACTCACGCTTTCTCGACGCGGTAACGTCACCACGCCAGCCATTTGCGTGACATCAGAGAGTAATCGCGAGGCAATGCCAATAACATCGCTAGAATCGCTAGGGACTAGCAACCCTTCTTGTAACCTTGTTAATTCCTCAGAATTTAACGGTTTAACGGTTATCAAACTGTCCACAAACAGCCGATACCCGCTGACTGTTGGCACTCGCCCTGCCGATGTATGGGGCGAGTGAACTAATCCTAAATCTTCCAAATCAGCCATGACGTTACGAATAGTCGCAGGACTGAGTTTTAGCTCAGAATCTTTAGATAACGCCCTTGAGCCAACCGGTTGACCGTCTGAGATATAACGCTGAACCAATGTTTTTAATAATTGTAATGAGCGCTCATTAAGCTGTTGCATAGTATGGCCCACACCCACCTCTGTTATTATTAATTAGCACTCTATCAAGCCGAGTGCCAACAAAAAATAACAGCTAGCCTACAGCTTGTCAATTAATGTTGATTGGCTACTCCCGGTTAAAAAATGAATTTTCAATTTTTAAGACAAGCACTTATTCCATCCTTTACTGTGGCTTATAGGCCGAAACCAACGCATTAACTTCATATCGGTGACTGAGCTGAATAGCGCTAAAACCTGCGTCCGCAAGCTGAGTTAAGGCTTGAGTTTCTCGCATAATATGATTTTCAGACTCATCGCTAAATAAATGCACAATCCAATGCTCCAGCAGTTCTAATTTGCCCGCTGCAATTAACACGCTGAAATAGCGACTAACCTCTTGTTGAGTCGTACGCGTATGCACGTCTATATCGTCTAAAGCATAGCGGTCGCCATTAATAAAACATCCCCCCGGCACTAAGACTCTAAAAACTTCAGCCAATACTTGTTTTCTATAATCTTGAGTAAAATTGTGTAATGTATAAGCCGACGCTACGCTATCGACACTCGCATCCGGCAATTTTTTAAGCGCGGTCAACGCATCATCACTAGAAAACGTTAAGCGACCTGCATTCACCCAAGCGGCTAAGCTCTCTTGTGCTTGCTTTTGCATCGTTGGCTCGTTATCAATACTTAATATTTGCGCGGAACCGTGTTGACTCAGTATCGATAAAGTCGTAATTCCTGTACCGCCACCCAGTTCAACAACGTTTGACGCAGACTTAGCATATTCGGCAACCGTCGCACCGACTAACGAACTCATCTCATACGATAACGGTGACAATTGTTTAAGCATGGCATAGTCTTCACCGATAATGCCTGAAAACATCGCGTCATAATCCATCTTAATGTTCATGTTTACCTTCTTGCTTTTTAGCATAGGCCGCTAATTGCTCCGGTGTAGCGTCTTGTTGATAACGTTGTTTCCATTCTGAATAAGGCATACCGTAAACATACTCACGCGCTGCCTCATAATCTACCTGCTCACCCAACGTTGCCGCTTCTGCCGCGTACCATTTCGCTAAGCAATTCCGGCAGAAATCACCAACTAACATCAAATCGATGTTTTGCACCTCGGTATGGGCTTGTAAATGTTGCAATAACCGTCTAAAAGCGGCGGCCTCAATCTGAGTTTGTAATTCATTCGTCATTCAATTCCTCTTTAATGATTTAGTATGCATGAACATAGGTACTTGGACATTTAAGATTAAAGATTCTACAATAGCAGAATCTGACTACGCATAACTTGTCACATGAAAATTCATAGCTCTTCACTTGCTTATTCGCCAGCTAGGTTAGAGACTAACCAGCAAGCTAATAACGCCCGTGCAAAGCCTGAATTATCCAATGACGCAACAGCGGCGACACCTGGCTCTACTACGCAAGTGAACGCCACGACGAGCATTAACAAGCAAGCACTAGAAAAAATTCAGCAAAACCATGACGCACAACGTCTGTTAATAACAACGACACAAGACAATGCTTATAATGCGGCGGATAAACGTACGCAACACGCTTTAAATGCTTATCAGCAAAATCTTTCTCAGGCAACGCAAACTCATCAAACGCCAACAACTGGCGGAGTCGACTTTTACGCTTAATCCATTTTATGAAACAACTGCTTGAATTTATACCTATTATTTTATTTTTTATCGCGTTTAAATTTTACGATATTTATGTGGCAACCGGTGTAGTGATGGTGGCTACACTGCTGTTAGTCGTTTATACCTGGCTAAAATACCGTAAAGTTGAGTCCATGCAATGGGTAACGCTAGGCTTAGTCATCGTTATGGGCGGCGCGACGATATACTTACAAAACGAATCATTTATTAAATGGAAATTATCCATAATCGAATGGTTATTCGGTATCGTCTTTTTTAGCCAGCCAATTTGTTGGCAAAAAACCGATTGTCGAACGTATGATGGGGGCAAGTATTACGTTACCCGCATCCATCTGGAAAAAACTTAATGTCATATGGAGTTTATTTTTTATTACCGTAGGTTTTGTTAACTTATATGTCATGTACAATTTTCCAACTGAAGATTGGGTAAACTTTAAAACCTTTGGCGTTCCGGGGCTCATGGTAATTTTTATCGTGTTACAAATGGTATTTTTATACAAATACATACCCGAACCGGAGAAATAAAGTGTTATACGCGATTATTGGTGAAGATGTACCTAATAGCTTAGAGCAGCGCCTAGCCGCAAGACCTGCTCATCTCAATCGCTTACAAGAGTTACAAAATCAAGGCAAATTAGTATTAGCAGGGCCTTTTCCTGCGATAGATTCGGACAACCCCGGCACTTCGGGTTTTACAGGAAGTCTTATTGTTGCCGAATTTGCCAACCTTGACGAAGCAAAAAACTGGGCCGATGCTGACCCTTATTTGGCCGCCGGCGTTTATGCCGGTGTCTCTGTTAAACCTTTCAAAAAAGTGTTTCCTTCATGACTACAGAGTTAATTAGAACCACATTAACTAACGCTTTACAACCTGAATTTTTAGAAATTATCGACGATAGCGCCGCACATGCAGGTCATGCGGGCGCGCGGAACGGTGGCGGACATTTTCATGTCAACATCGTCGCCGAAGCATTTCAAGGCAAATCCTTGGTGCAACGCCATCAACTTATTTACCAAGCACTAGGTGAGTTGATGAAACATGAAATTCATGCCTTAGGCATTAATGCTCTTACCCCATCTGAAAAAAACTAAAGGAACCCACACATGAAAAATACGTTTATCCCCTTGCTTGTTGCAGGAGCTGCTTTAATCGCTACGGGCTGCGACCAGCAACCTTCTAGCACTAACCCAGGTACGGGTGCATCTAGCTCAGCCACACCTGCACCGGCAATGCCGGAAGTAAACAAAGCGGATGCTATTGCGTCAGTTAACGGCAAATATATTTCCAAAGAAATCTTAGAGAATTTGGAAAAAAGATGTCGCAGCACGTATGCCAGGACAAAGCATCCCTAAAGAAAAATTAGTAGAAGAACTCATACAACGTGAGTTATTAATTCAAGATGCGCTACAAAAACAATTGGATAAATCGCCTGAAGTACTCAAAGGGTTAGATGAAGCTAAGAAAAACATCTTAACCAATGCCGCTGTGCAAAACTTCATGAAAACCAACCCAGTGACTGACGAAGAAGTCAAAGCTGAATATGACAGTAAATTCGGTGGCTCAAATACCATGGAATATAAAGCTCGTCATATTTTGGTTAAAACAGAAGCCGAAGCGAAAAAAATTATTGCTGAATTGGATAAAGGCGCTGACTTTGCTAAATTAGCGAATAAACATTCATTAGACGGCAAAGAAGCGCAAAATGGTGGCGATTTAGGTTGGTTTGCCGCTGGTCAAATGGTTGAGCCTTTCTCTAAAGCGGTTATGGCGTTAGAAAACGGCAAATACTCTAAAGCACCGGTGCAAACTCAATTTGGCTGGCATATTATTTTAAAAGAAGACGCACGCCCTCAAACACCTCCACCAATAGAAACCATCAAACAACAAATCACGCCTTATTTACAACGCAAAAAAGTCCAAACCATGTTGGAAACTATGCGTAAACAAGCGAAAGTTGAAGTGTTAATTCCATTAACCGAAGAAAAACCTAAAGCTGACGCCAACGCCGCTGCACAGCCTGGCAGCGCCCCTGCTGAGCAACCTGCAAATACGGAAGAAAAACCTAAAGCCGAAGGCGAAGCTGCAGCACAACCTGCTGCGGGCGAAAAAGCTGAAGCCCCAGCCCCTGCAGAAGACAAAGTCGTAGCTGAAGAGGTCAAAGAAGCGCCAAAAGCAGAAACGCCAGCTCAACCGGCAAAAGCTGAAGAAAAGAAATAACGATTAGATAAAGCGCTATACCGACAAACTGCCGGTATAGCGTAAATTACGACTAATAGTCAGACAAAACCTTAGGCGGCAGTGCTGCACGCAAAGCATTTAACACCGCAAAAATATCAATCACTTCTTGTGCAATAGCACCCGCAACGGGCGATAACAAACCCAGCCCGGCAAAGCCCATACCGATTAAGCTTAACAACATACCACCGACGGCGCTTTGTAACGCAATACCCCGCATTCGCTCGCCAATATGAAATAACTCATCCACTTTTAATAGCGAGCTATCCATAATCACAGCATCCGCCGCTTCGCCGGTAATATCGCTGTTTTGCCCAAATGCTATTCCTATCGTTGCCGCCGTTAATGCGGGCGCATCGTTAATACCATCCCCTAAAAATACCGTTTTCGCTAGTGCCGTTTCAGCTTTTACTAAGGCTAATTTTTGCTCAGGGCTTTGACTGAAGTACACTTGTTGAATACCGACTTGCTCAGCTAAATAACGCACTTCAGATTCTCTATCACCAGACACCAGCATCACTTTGGCAAATAAATGATTAGGTTTTAAGTGATTAATAAATAACGAGCTATCGCTACGCGCTTGATCGCGGAATTGCAGCGTTGCAGCATATTGCTGATTGATTAACACAATACATTCTAAACCACCTTGCAAAACCGGTAATTGGGTCTCTAATTCAGGATAGTCTTTTAACAAATGCTTACGACTCGTGATTTGCACAGATACATCAGCAACACTACCTAATAAACCGACCCCCGGCAACTCGCTAATACCGGTTACTGTCAACAAGGATAGCTGACGCTCAGCTGCTGCTGTTAAAATACTATTGGCTAAAGGGTGTTTAGAATAACGCTCTAAACTCGCGATTAACGTTAATACATTCGCTTCTGTCTGGCCTGGAGCTAAGCTAATCTGCGTTAATACGGGTCTACCATAGGTTAACGTACCCGTTTTATCGAAAATTGCTGTACGGCATTGACCAATAGTTTCTAAAATCGCCGGATTTTTAATGATAATCTCACGCTTAGCCGCTAAAGAAATAGAGCTAATAATCGTCACAGGGATAGCGATTAATAACGGACACGGCGTAGCAATCACTAAAACGGCTAAGAAACGTACAATTTCGCCACTCATCAACCAGGCCATTAACGCAATTAGAATAGCTAATGGCGCGTACCAAGCACCTAATTGGTCACCTAACCGCCTTATCGACGGCTTATACTGCTCAGACTCACGCATAACCGTCATAATTTTGGCATAACGAGAATCTTCGGCTAGCTTATCGGCTTGAATCACTAATAACGAATCACCATTAACTGCACCCGATAACACCTTAGAGCCTACTGTTTTAGACATTAAATAAGGCTCTCCGGTTAAATACGATTCGTCCATGGTACTACTGCCTTGCTGCACCGTACCATCAACCGGACATATTTCATGCGGTAAAATAGACAAAATATCGCCTATACCAACTTGCTCAATAGGAATATCGCATAACCCTTGCGCCGTTTGTCTATGAGCAATAGAAGGCATACGCTTAGCCAACGCCGACAACACGGACGACGCTTTACGCACTGCATACGCCTCTAACACAGAACCGCCAGATAACATTAACACGACTAATGATGCCGCTAGGTATTCATGCAATAACAACCCAGTAACAATCGCGATACCGGCTAATAAATCTGCGCCTAAATCCCGTTGCAATAATTTGGCTAAAAGTTGGTATACCAGCGGAAAACCGCCAAAGACAATCACGACTAACAAAGGCACTTCAATGACACTGACTGACACATTGACATTGAAATCACTTATAGCCGTGTCGCCATAACTGAGTAGCATGTGTACTGCAAAAGCCAGAGGTTTAGCCTCAAACGCAACGCCATACTGCAAGAACAAATAAACACCAATGCCAATCAGGCTTATCGCAACAGTGAGTTTATCCAAGAATGCAGTGGATGTTTGATTAGATGGTGGCATTTACTTCGCGGCCCGTATGCGTCTAGCCACTTTAGGATCGTAAATAAGAGGGCGATAAATTTCGACTCTATCACCAGAGCCCAGCTCTTTCGATGAGGCGCAAACTGTACCAAAAATACCAACAGTTAACTCATCACGAGCTAAATCGGGAATCAGCTCCAATAACCCTGAAGCCTGCACGGCTTGCTCAGCGGTTACCGGCGGTGTTAATTGCAGCGGAATTAACCATTGCTGGTCTGGCAAGGCATAAGCCACTTCAATACTAATTAATATATCAGACATAAATTTGCTTAGCGCGCTGAGTAAACGAACTCACCATAGTATTGCAAATTTGGTTAAAGACCGCGCCAAACGCTAAGCTAGCCAACTTACCTGACATTTCAAATTCTAAATCTAACGTAATTTTACTGGCATCTTCACGTAGTGGCATAAAATTCCATACACCCTCTAAATACGAAAAAGGGCCATCCAATAATGACACGGTAATTCTGCCACCTGGCTCTATGGCATTACGCGTAGAAAAAGACTTTTTAAAACCACCTTTAGAAATCATTAATTCTGCTTCGATAATTCTATCTTCACGTTTTATGATACGGCTACCACTACACCACGGTAAAAACTGCGGATAAGATTCTATATCATTGACTAAATCAAACATTTGCTGCGCGGAATATTTAACTAACGCGCTTTTTTGCACAATAGTCATTTACAACACCCCCACTGCGTGCAGAAACACTAAAAACACCGCAGCCGGAGCAACGTACTTAATTAAAAACA
>NZ_LAJX01000223.1 GCF_000963695.1 Methylocucumis oryzae | reverse complement strand
GCACTTAAAAGAATTGACCGCTAAGCCTTGGTATATTGCTGTCATAGTGAGTTGGGGCGTTGCGTTTTTTGAATACGTCCTGCAAGTTCCTGGCAATCGTATCGGTTATACGGTCTTTTTTCAATTGCCCAATTGAAAATTTTACAAGAAGTCATTGCGTTGTTGGTGTTTATTCCTTTTGCGTGGCTTTATCTAAAAATACCGTTAAAACTTGATTATTTATGGGCGGCATTATGTATTTTCGGTGCGGTATATTTTATTTTTCGTGATTCATAGCGGTTAAGAAGAGGCTTCTAATGTTCGCCAAATACAATGACCTGAGCTTTTCTCTACGGTGTCTAGTAGCGCTTGATGAGCAGTTAATTCCTCGTCATCACAACAGATAATCGTTAATGGCGGTCGTTGCTTAGCGGCAATAATTGTTTCGCTAGGCTTGATGATTGAGTTTTTTGGGGCTTGCTCTGTTTCGTCTAATAACGAAAACTGTCCCCCTGTCATAACCAAATATAAATCCGCTAGAATTTCCGCGTCTAGCAACGCGCCGTGTAGTTCTCGGTGACTGTTATCGATATTATAGCGTTTGCATAAAGCATCTAAGCTATTACGTTGTCCTGGATGCTTGGAGCGGGCAAATGTTAGCGTATCGAAAATAGAGCAAATGTCTTCAAGCTTAGTTTGGCTAGCGCTTAATAAGGAAAACTCGTGATTGATAAAGCCCACATCAAACGGCGCGTTATGAATAATTAATTCTGCACCGTTGATGAAAGCAAAAAAGTCGTTATAAATCTCGCTAAACCGTTGTTTGTCTGCTAAAAAATCATTGGTAATGCCATGAACTTTAACGGCTTCAGCATCAATTTGCCTATCTGGATTCAGATAAACATGATAGCGTTGACCCGTATGCCTACGATTAACTAATTCTATACAGCCAATTTCGATAATCCTATGGCCTTCCTGCGGGTTTAAGCCTGTTGTTTCGGTGTCGAGAACGATTAAGCGGGGGTTGTTGGTTCTTTTCGTCATCATGCTATTATTGGCCTTAGTGATTGAATGTATTGAACAGGCCTTACGTTAGGCTTAATGAAACTGCTAATACGCTTAAATATTGTAATGAACCCAAAAACGTCCTGTCGTACTTTCTTTTTCTGGCCATGACCCTAGCGGTGGTGCCGGTATTCAAGCGGATATTGAAACGCTAATTAGCCATCAATGCCATTCCGTAAGCGTGATAACAGCGCTCACTGAGCAAGATACACGCAACGTCCATAAAATCGTGCCACAAAGCTCAGAAAACATTATTAACCAAGCTACGTGTATTTTGGCAGATATTCCGGTTGATGTTTTTAAGATTGGCTTAATCGGTCATCATGAAACCGCGCTAGCAATTTATGCGATACTCAAGCAATATCCTACTATTCCCGTCGTATTTGACCCGGTATTGGCGGCGGGCGGTGGTGCTGACTTAGCGAATGAGCGTTTATTATCTGTAATCGTAGATTTGTTATTACCTTGTATAACGGTGTTAACGCCTAACAGTGAAGAAGCGCGTAAATTAACAGGTTGTACCGATATTGATGCGTGTGGCAAAAGCTTATTGGCTAAAGGCTGTCAGTACGCTTTGATTACGGGCGGGCATGAAGCGACTGAGGATATTGAAAATATATTGTTCCACGATAATAGGCGCTTAGAAACGTATAGCTGGGCTAGATTAGTCGGTGAGTTCCATGGCTCAGGTTGTACGCTGGCAAGTAGTATTGCTGCCTTACTCGCGCATGGTTTAGAGCCTACGCAAGCGGTTATGGAGGCACAAGAATATACTTGGAATTCGCTGAATAGTGCTTACCCGACAGGGCATTGGCAAGCCAATCCTAACCGTTTATTTTGGATTGAGGATGAAGCATGAAATGTCCTAGACGCGGCTTATATGCAATTACCCAAGTAGACGGTAAACCTGATGCGCAAGTGCTTGATGACGTCGAAGCAGCTCTTAAGACCGGAGTCGTGATGTTGCAATATCGTGATAAAAATCCGGTTAAATCGGTTGCGTTAGTACTTGGGTTAAAACGCCTGTGCGCTGAGCATCAAATTCCGTTTATTGTAAACGACGATGTCAATTTAGCCGCGCAAATAGACGCTGATGGTGTGCATTTAGGGCAACATGATGTATCTCTAGCGCACGCTAAGGCTGCATTAGGCGATGACGCTATCATCGGTGTTTCTTGTTATAACTCACTACAGTATGCGCTGGACGCTGAGCAAGCAGGTGCAAGTTATGTGGCGTTTGGACGATTTTTCCCATCAGGTACTAAACCTTTAGCGACTCCTGCTCATATAGAAACGTTACGTTTGGCTAAGCAGCAATTAGCTGTCCCCATCGTTGCTATTGGCGGAATTTTGCCTGAGAACGGTGGTTTATTAGTTGATGCGGGCGCTGATTTGCTAGCCGTTGTGGGTGGTGTATTTAATGGCGAGCCACAGGCATCGGTATCGGCATACTTACCACTTTTTCTCTAGGATTAAAGCACTTGAGGTTGGCTTCTTGCAGGCGTAAATAAAGGTAAACCGGGATTTTTTGTACGAGATTCGTTGATGTGTTATAGAATGTAACGTTAAGTTTAAATCCTGGTACGAAAGCGTCTTTGCTGTCGTCCACTCTCACAAAATAAATTATAAAGACAACGGAGTTTACATGCGCATTATTCTCTTGGGGAGTCCAGGTTCCGGCAAAGGAACGCAAGCCCAATTTATCACCGAAAAATATGGCATTCCCCAAATTTCAACCGGTGATATGCTAAGAGCCGCTGTGCGCGCAGGAACTCCTTTAGGTCTGGCAGCTAAACAAGTGATGGATGCCGGCGGTTTAGTGTCTGACGATATAATTTTAGGTCTTATTCAAGAGCGCATTGCTCAACCTGATTGCCACAACGGCTTTTTATTAGATGGTTTTCCAAGAACGCTGGCTCAAGCCGAAGGTTTAGCAGCTATGGGTATTGTGATTGATACCGTCGTTGAAATTAAGGTCGATGATGAAGAAATTGTTAAGCGGATGGCAGGAAGACGGGTGCATTTAGCTTCAGGACGCAGTTATCATACTGAATATAATCCACCTAAAGTTGATAATATCGACGATATTACTGGTGAGGCGTTAGTTCAGCGTGATGATGATAAAGAGGAAACAGTCAGAAAGCGTCTTGACGTTTATCATCAACAAACTAAACCATTAGTTGATTATTATTCGGTAGCGGGTCGAACAAAACTATTTGCTTCTATCGCTGGCGTCGGTCATGTCAATGAAATAACGGAAAAGTTATTTGAGTTGTTAAAGCAATAATCGTCGCGCCGTTTGTTTTAGGTATGTTAATAAGGGGCGGACGCGTGTTTAAACGCATTGCCATGAATTATTAAGGTTTTCATTACTATGTCAGGTAAAACATTATACGACAAATTATGGGACGCTCATGTTGTTGATACTGAGACCGATGGTTCGTCACTCATCTATATAGATAGACACCTTGTCCATGAGGTGACTTCTCCCCAAGCGTTTGAGGGCTTGCGTTTAGCAGGGCGAAGCTTATGGCGTCCAGAATGCAATTTAGCCGTTGCTGACCACAATGTGCCGACAACGGCCAGGCAGTTCGGTATTCCAGACCCGATTGCGCGCTTACAAGTAGAAACATTGGATAATAATTGCATTGAGTTTGGCATTACCGAATTCACGATGGCAGATCCAAGACAAGGTATTGTCCATGTGATAGGCCCAGAACAAGGTGCAACGTTACCCGGTATGACTGTGGTTTGTGGCGATTCGCATACATCGACTCACGGAGCTTCAGGTGCGTTAGCGTTTGGCATTGGTACATCAGAAGTTGAGCATGTCTTAGCAACCCAATGTTTATGGCAGAAAAAAGCTAAGAATTTGCTGGTGCGCGTGAATAACAGGTTGCCTTTAGGTGTCAGCGCAAAAGATTTAGTGCTTGCTATTATCGGTCATATCGGTACTGCTGGCGGTACCGGTTATACCATTGAGTTTGCCGGTAGTGCGATTGAAGCTTTGTCTATGGAAGAGCGCATGACTATTTGTAATATGGCTATCGAAGCCGGTGCGCGTGCTGGGTTGTGTGCTGTGGATGAGGTGACGATTAACTATTATCAAGGGCGACCTTATTCACCTAAAGGTAAGCAGTGGGAGCTAGCCGTTCAGTATTGGCGAGGCTTGCATTCAGATGCTGATGCGGTTTTTGATAAAGTGATAGAAATTGACGCTGCTTGTTTGAAGCCACAAGTCACTTGGGGCACATCACCTGAGTTAGTTATTGCTATCGATGAAACGATTCCTGACCCTAATGCCGAGTCAGATAACACGAAACGCCAAAGTATGGTCAGAGCATTAGACTATATGGGGTTAAATGCAGGGCAAGCCTTGACCGATATTGTTGTCGATAAAGTGTTTATCGGCTCTTGCACAAATTCTAGGATTGAAGATTTAAGAGCGGCTGCGCAAGTTGCTAAAGGGCGAAAAGTAGCAGAAAACATCAAAGTCGCTTTGATAGTGCCCGGTTCTGGTTTGGTTAAGCAACAAGCGGAAGCCGAAGGATTAGATGAGGTTTTTCGTGCAGCGGGCTTTGAATGGCGAGAACCAGGCTGCTCTATGTGTTTAGCGATGAATGCTGACCGGCTTGCCGAAGGTGAGCGTTGTGCGTCAACCTCAAACCGAAAATTTTGAAGGGCGCCAAGGCTATGGTGGACGCACGCATTTGGTAAGTCCTGCAATGGCCGCCGCTGCGGCTATTGCCGGTCATTTTGTCGATGTGCGGACGTTTGCACTTGAGTAATGCCATGAAAGCGCAGCAACTTTTGTTTATTATCGTGTTGTTAGCCTTGTTAACCAGTTGTAATGCGTTTCGTGGTTTAGGTAAAGACATAGAGAAAGTTGGTGAAGCGATTCAACGATCCTAACAAAGAATTTTGAGCGAAGACTATGCAAGCTTTTACAGTATTAAACGGATTGGTTGCTCCACTTGATAGAGCAAACGTCGATACCGATGCAATCATTCCTAAACAATTTTTAAAATCGATTAAACGGTCTGGGTTTGGCCCGTTTTTATTCGATGAATGGCGTTATTTGGATAGAGGCGAGCCTGATATGGAGTGTTCGGGGCGTCCTGTAAATCCTCAGTTTGTATTAAATCAGCCTGACTATCAAGGCGCAGAAGTTTTATTAACAAGAGAAAACTTCGGTTGTGGTTCCTCGCGTGAACATGCGCCCTGGGCGTTGGCGGACTATGGCTTTAGAGCCATTATCGCGCCTAGTTTCGCTGATATTTTTTATAATAATTGCTTTAAAAACGGTTTGTTGCCTATTTGTTTAGAAGCTACGGTTGTTAGTCAGTTGTTCGCAGAATTAACCGCTGGTTATCGATTAATTATTGATTTAGCAGCTCAGACCGTAACAACGCCACAAGGGCGTGTGCTTGCATTTGAGGTCGATGCTAATCGTAAGTATCGTTTGCTCAATGGCTTAGACGATATTGGTTTAACGTTGCAGTGTGCCGATAAAATTCGTGCGTATGAGCGACAACAAGCCAATAAGACACCTTGGCTGTTTATGAGCTAACGTAAGGCGGGACAGGGTATTCAGGGCGTAGGACGCCGTAAATACATCCCTGTAGGCTTGGTGGCAGCATCCCTGCTGCCAACACCTGCACCCTAAATACCCTGTCCCTAATAAAATGCGTAGCCCTAAAGTAATACAACCGATAGATAACAAGGTTTTAACATGATAAAAAAAATAGCCGTATTACCCGGTGATGGCATTGGCCCTGAGATTGTTACTGAGGCCTTAAAAGTGTTGGCATTTTTAAATGCTGATATGCAATTAAATTTAGAATTTGAGCAGGGTTTAATTGGTGGTGCCGCTTATGATGAATTCGGTACGCCTTTTCCTGAACAAACCCTTGCACTGGCAAAAGCTTCCGATGCTATTCTGTTAGGTGCTGTAGGTGGCTATAAATGGGAGTCTTTGGATATTTCACTGCGTCCCGAAAAAGGCTTATTAGGTTTGCGTTCTGAGTTGGAATTATTTGCTAATTTGCGCCCGGCCATTTTATATCCACAGTTAGCGAACGCGTCTAGCTTAAAAGCGGATTTAGTATCTGGTTTAGATATTATGATTGTACGTGAGCTAACTGGTGGTATTTATTTTGGTCAACCAAGAGGTGTGCGAATCTTAGACAATGGCGAAAAACAAGGTTTTAACACCTTAGTTTATCGCGAAAGCGAGATTCGCCGAATAGCAAAAAAGTGCTTTTGAAATCGCGCAAAAACGTAATCGTCGCTTATGTTCGGTCGATAAAGCAAATGTATTAGAAGCGACTGAATTATGGCGGAATGTCGTGACCGATATGGCTAAAGACTATCCTGAGGTTAGTTTAAGCCACATGTATGTTGATAACGCGGCTATGCAGCTTGTGCGAGCGCCTAAACAATTCGATGTGGTAGTGACAACAAATATGTTTGGCGATATTCTTTCCGATATAGCAGCAATGCTTACCGGTTCAATTGGCATGTTACCATCGGCATCGTTAAATGCTGACAATAAGGGCATGTATGAACCGATACATGGCTCTGCGCCGGATATCGCAGGTCAAGGTGTTGCTAATCCGTTAGCAACGATATTATCGGTAGCTATGATGTTGCGTTATAGTTTAAATCAAGAAGCGGCGGCGTTACGAATAGAGCAAGCTGTGGCACAAGCTTTAGATGCTGGCTTGAGAACACCTGACATATATTCAGAGGGTATGCAAAAAATTGGTACAGTGGCAATGGGTGATGCGGTGATTCAAGCATTAAAAGGAGCAGCATAATGTCTAAGTTATACAATGTTGCGGTCGTTGGCGCGACAGGTGCGGTTGGGGAAACGATGTTAGCGATTTTAGAACAGCGTAATTTTCCAGTCGGTGAAGTGTTTGCTTTAGCGAGTAGTCAATCTGCCGGCAAGCGGATTCCTTTTAAAAATGGTTCGCTTGTTGTGCGAGATTTAGCTGAGTTCGATTTTAGCCAAGCACAGATCGGTTTATTTTCTCCAGGTGCATCCGTGTCAGCGATTTATGCACCTAAAGCAGCCCAAGCGGGTTGCGTAGTCATCGATAATACTTCCCAATTTCGTTATGATGACGATATTCCGCTTGTGGTCCCTGAAGTCAACCCCGAAAAAGTTGCTGATTATACAAATCGCGGCATTATCGCTAATCCAAACTGTTCAACGATTCAAATGTTGGTGGCATTAAAACCTATTTATGATGCCGTGGGTATTAGCCGAATTAATGTTTGTACTTATCAAGCCGTATCAGGCACAGGTAAAGAAGCGATAGAAGAATTAGGACGGCAAACGGCCAATTTATTGAACTTAAAGCCCATAGAGGTCAAAGTTTATCCAAAACAAATCGCTTTCAATGTCTTGCCTCAGATTGACGTTTTTCAGGATAATGGCTATACCAAAGAAGAGATGAAAATGGTTTGGGAAACCCGGAAAATCCTTGGTGATAACCAAATTCAAGTGAATCCAACAGCAGTGCGAGTGCCGGTGTTCTATGGACACTCTGAAGCGGTGCATATCGAGACTAAACAAAAAATCGATGCGGCAACGGTACGTGCTTTATTGTCTAAAGCGCCTGGCGTAGTTGTGGTCGATGACCACATTGATGGGGGTTATCCTACGGCGGTAACGCATTCATCAGGGCATGATGAAGTTTTTGTTGGACGTATTCGAGAAGACATCTCACATCCGCAAGGCATTAATTTATGGGTGGTAAGTGATAATGTGCGTAAAGGGGCAGCATTAAACAGTGTGCAAATAGCAGAATTGCTGGTAAAAAATCACATCTAGTCTAAGCTTAGCTTTATTATTCGACTATTCGCGGTAAAAAACTGTGGTAACTATTTTTAAGGAGAGTAGCGTGCGCAATTTAACCCGATCTATAGCAGTTGTATCGTTATTGGTACCTGCTATTGCCTACCCGTTAGGATAGGTGATATTAAATTGCATTCAGCGCTTAATCAAAGTCTCGATGCCGAGATTGCATTAGTTTTATCCCCTGGCGAACAGCTTTCTAATGTTAATATCACTCTGGCAGCACCCGATAAATTTGATGAGTTAGGTATTCCCTGGTCGTATTATTTATCAAAAGTTAGATTTGAAAAAATTACAACGCCTAGTGGTGGTGCAAAGATTCGTGTGACGTCTCGGGAGGCATTAAAAGAGCCTTTGTTAGAGTTTATACTTGAAGTAAGCTGGCCTAAAGGTAATTTATATCGGCAATTTACCGTACTAGTAGACCCACCTACCACTTATCAACATCTTTCAAGGCCAGTAATTACTCGGCAGTATGAGCAAGATGATTATGCCTATAAGCCTAAGTCTAAGCGCCGAGTTAGCGATGAAGCAAGAGTAGACACAGCGTCGAAGGTAAGCGGTGAAGGGTATGGGCCAGTTTCTAAAAATGATACGTTATGGAATATTGCAGAGCGCCTAAGCCATAATAGTAATGCATCGATTGAACAAATGTTAATCGCGCTGTATCAAGAGAATCCGCACGCGTTTTACAAGGCTAATATCAATGCGTTGACAGCCGGTAAAAGTTTTAAAAAGTTCCTAGTCAAGAAGCCATTGTAAGATTATCTCGCAAGCAAGCGTTACAAGAATTTAAGCGTCAAGTCAATGAGTGGCGGCATCCGGCGGCTATTGCTGAAACGGGTGTGCAACAGCCAAAAGGGTTAGAGAACCAACTTAAACTGATTGCACCTACTCAAGAAACCGTTGCAGACAGTGCCGATGTTGCAGCTCATGATAAGTCATTAACCCCTGAAAAAACCGTTGAATCGTTACCAGCGCCTACAGCAAATGACAGCTCAAAGGTTGCAAGCCCAATTAGCCCAGAAGCTACAAGCGTAGCTGCGACCGGTTCTGCCGTTGATAAGGCTGCTCAAGAAAAGATGTTTGAGTTAGAAAAGCAAATTGCAGCCATGCAAGAGTTGATTAAGCTAAAAGATCAACAATTGGCGACATTACAAAATCAACCTATAAGCCCAACAACGACTACACCGGCGGCCTCATCGACACCGACCACTCAACCTCAACAACCAGCGCCTGTAAAGACTGAAGCGCCAACAACGCCAGCGTCGCCGACTACAAGTCCTGTGACGACAACACCGGTTACGCCTGCAACAAATAACACGACTACGCCTACGCCTACACAACAGCCAGAGAAAACACCACCCGCTAAGCCTGTTCGTAAACCTATCGCCAAAGTCACACAGACCGAACAAGAATCAAGCGATTGGATTTATTTAGCCTTAGGCGGAGTAGGTCTTGGATTATTGGGCGGCTTAGGTTGGTTTTGGCTGCGTAATAGGCAAAAAGAAAAAGATGCGGCGATGCCTTTTCCGGTGTCAGCTCCGGTTAAATCAGCCAAGTTAACAGAGAGTACAACATCAACCAAAGATGAGGGATTTGGTTTAGATTTAACAGATAATATTTTCTCTACTGATTTTGCGATAAGCGACTTCGATGTTATCGATATGGATCAAGGTGAGATTGATCCAATTTCTGAAGCCGATGTTTATCTAGCTTATGGTCGTTACCAACAAGCAGAGGATTTAATTCGAGATGCTATTAACGAACAGCCTGATAGAGATGAATGTAAATTAAAATTATTAGAGATTTTCTACGCTAATGGTAATAAACGCGCTTTTGAAACTTATGCGAAAGAATTAATTGATAGCGGGAAAAATGATGACTTAGTGTTCTGGTCTAAAGTGACCGAGATGGGTAGTGAAATATGCTCGGATTCACCTATTTTCTCGAATAATTTTACCGGTCTTAATTTCCAAAAGCCTGAGATTAACAAATCAGCTAAACCTAGCGATGAAGACAAGAATTCAGACCTAGACTTTGATTTAGATTCTTTCGACCAGTTATTCGATGGTCAGAATGATTTGTTTGATTTAGACGCACTGGTTCCTTCCAAATCAGAGCCTTCTACTAAAACAGCTGAGCCTCAGAAAAATAATACCAGCTTAGATTTTGATTTAAGCTTCTTTGATGAGCCTAAGTTAGAGGATAAGCCTGCATCAGCGCCCATCTCTACCCCAACCAATACCGTTAAGGACTTAGAGAGTTTTGAATTTGATTTTAATTTAGAACCCGCTCCCCAAAGCAAACCTAAGCCAGCGGCAACTGATGACTTTGATAAGCTAGATTTTGGCTCATTTAATGAAGGCTTTGAAACTATAGAATTTACTCAAGAGGTTAAAAAGGAGCAAGCGCCAAGCTTAGAAAAATCAAATAATATCGCATCGTCAATCGAAGGGTTTGATTTTGAAGAAGCATTAAAGTCTGATCAAGGCTTTGAAGCTATTGAATTATCTCAATCTATACAAAGCACACCAAAGTCAGATAATACGATAGGCGCGTTCGATGATTTTGATTTTAGTGCTACCGTTTCTGCCAGTGATAAACCTGAAAAAAAGTTTCGGTATTGCTGATTTGTCTGAAATGGACGAAATGGAAACTAAGTTAGATTTGGCAATCGCTTATATCGATATGGGTGATTCCGATGCTGCGAAAGAAATAGCGCTGGAAGTCTTAAAGAAAGGCACAGCTGAGCAGCAAATGGTTGCACAGGCTTTATTAGATGGGCTATAAAACTACGTTACGCTTTGCTAATTTGTGAAAATCACCAAAGCGTAATAACAGCATAGGCAACAGCAATAAATTTAATAACGTCGATGACAGTAGTCCACCAATAATAATCGACGCCATAGGTCCCATAATTTCTCGCCCCGGATTATCGCTGTTCAGTGCGATAGGTAACATCGCTAAGGCTGTTACCAAGGCCGTCATGACAATAGACGGTAAACGCTGACCAGCGCCTAATACCATCGTTTCTAAATTCCACAGTCTTTTTTCCTCAATGAGCAAATAACGGTAATGTGCGATGAGCATAATACTGTTGCGTGCGGTTATCCCAAATAAGGTGATAAAACCTACGACTGCGCCAACCGATAACGCGGTGTCTGTTAATAACACGGCTAAAATACCGCCGATTAACGCAAAAGGTAAATTGGCTAAGGTAATCATGACATGGCGTAAACTTTGCATTGCTAGGTAAGACAGCATTAACACGCCCGCACCAGCTAAGAGAGCTTGTATGATGAGTTGTTGGCGCGCTTCTGCCTGCTCAATGGCGGCACCGGTAAACTTGATGACAGTATTTTGAGCCGGTGCGATTTCAGTCAATATGCGTTGACGCAATTCTTGCATAAAATCATCTAAATCCCGATTGAGCACATGGCTAGTGACGGTTTGTCTGCGTTGCCCGCCTTCGTGCAAAATAGCGTAGCGTGTGTTGGTGTTCTGAATATCGGCAATCTGGGCTAATTCAATTAATTTATTAGGCTCTGAACGTATCGGTAGTTTTTTTAAAAACGTAGGTTCTTGGCTAAACTCGGGTGCAAGCGTAACGGAGACGCCATAGCTTTCTGTTCCGGTTTGAATCAGGCCGATATTGCGAGCCTCAAAGGCGGCTTGTAAAACAGAGAACACCTCAGTCGAAGAAACTTGCCAGAAATTCATCGCATCAGATTTTAAATTAACCGCGAGCAGAGGCGCTGTAGGCGTAGAACGTACTTGTACGTTGCTACTGCCTTTGATACTACGCACAATATTGGCAACGCTTTCAGCCTGTTGATCTAACTGAGCTAAATCATTGCCAAAGATATTAATTGCCACTGGCGCAGTATAACCTGAGATGGTTTCGTCAATCCGCTCGGTCAAAAACGTATTAGCTTCTGATGAAATACCGGGAAAATCATTTAATAGTGCGCGAATTTGCTCTAATACTGCGTGTTGTTCGTGGCCTGTTAGCTGTTTAAGTCTTACCTCAAATTCACTGTAATGGCTGCCATAAGTATCAGCACCACGACCTGCACGACCTGCCCATTGCGATACCGATTCAACACCTGGAATAGCGAGAAAGTGTTGGGTTAGTTGTTGTCCTATGCGTATCGATTCTGTCAAAGATGTACCAGGCGCGCTAGTTGTATGAACAATATAATGACCTTCGCGTAATTCGGGCAAAAATTGTGATGGTAGTTCACTCAGTTTAATAAGCGCTAATGCGCTAGCCATAACACACGCGCTGATTAACCAGACAAAATAACGGTTTGTGGTGACTAAAAAACGGCTATAAATGGGTAGCAACCACTGAGTTAAAGGGGGCTCGTTGACGGCTTTACATTGAGCTAATAATGCTTTAGCCAAGGCAGGCGTTAAGCTTAATGCTGTCAATAACGAAATCAAGATAGCCAAAATATAGGAATAGCCTAGCGGTGCAAATAACCGCCCGGCCACACCCGATAAGGTTAATAAGGGGGTAAATACCAACGCGACGATAAAGCTCGCATAAACTACTGAGCTGCGTACTTCTAGTGAAGCTGAGTAAACCACATGCTCACTAGGCAGTGGTTCTGATTTAAGCGCATTTTTCGCGCAAACGGCGAAAAATGTTTTCAGTATCAATAATGGCATCATCGACGACTTCCCCTAACACAATTGCTAGACCACCAAGAACCATAATGTTGAGTTGTTGGCCTGTGGTTAATAATACTAAGACAGCGCCAATTAACGACATGGGAATGGCTAAGGCAGAGATAAACGCGGTTCGCCAATTGAATAAAAACACATATAAAATAACGACTACGATAGCTGCGCCTAGCACTAAATGCGATGACAAATTGGCAACAGAGCGCTCTATGTAATCTGCCGGACGAAATAAATGGGGATAAAAGTTAATATTCTTCTGGCTAAAAACAGGCGTTAATTCGTTAAGTGTTTGCTCTATACGTTTAGTCATAGACAACGTATTTGCGCCAAATTGCCCTAAAATCATAAGCACTACGCCCGGCTTACCCATGATTTGAGCGGCGCTAATAGCAGGTTCCGGTGCGAAACGAATAGTGCCTAATTCACTCAAGCGGATAAGACGCGTTTTTGTCTTGCGCTAGCGGAATCATGAGTTGCTCAAATTGACTAGGATTTGTGGCAAAGCCGAATACTTGCACGGTAAAGCGTTGGTTGGCATTTTCAATAAAACCGCCTCCGTGTTGTTGTAGCATAGGCTTTAACGCGTTAGTGACATCGCTTAGGCTAAGATTAAAACGCTTAAGTTGTAACGGGTTTAACTGAATTTGTAATTGCTTAACCTCGCCACCGAATACATTGACATCGGCGACACCTGGTACCGATAATAACTGCGGAATAACGGTTCTATCGACTAAACTGCGTAATGCCATTAAATCAACCTTATCTGATTGTAAGCCAATCGTCATTAACGTCGCAGAGGATGAAGACAAAGGAATAATAACGGGTGTTACGTCTTTAGGTAACAATGCCGTTAACCCATTTAAGCGTTCACTGATAAGCTGACGATTACGAAATACATCGCTAGCCTCATTAAACGTAGCGGTGACGATAGACAAGCCTTGAATCGACTCAGAGCGTAATTCTGTTAACCCTAAGCTACCGCTAATGGCTGCTTCTATCGGCTTAGTCACGCTTATTTCTACGTGTTCACTAGCAAGCCCTGGCGCTTCGGTTTGAATAATCACCCGTTTAGGTGAGAATTCTGGAAAAATGTCTAACCCAGCTGAATGAAAGCGGTAGCTACCATAAACTAAGACAATAAAGGCTAAAAAAATAATAAGCCAATGAAACTTAATCGAAAATCGTATGAGAGTTGAAATCATGGTAATTATTCAGCCTCCTTTCGCATTTTTGAGGCGTCATGCTTGTAAGTTATTGTTTTGTTGACATCGAGGCCAAAAATATTAGAAGGGGTTGAATACTTACACATCATTTAGAGTCGGTGCAGTGCGGTATTTCCGCCGGGAAAACAAATCGTTGCGTGATATGATATGTATTCTTTTATAGTAGACAAGGAATAAGATGCACGAACTTAATAACCAAGAGCTTTATCAAGCCTTGCATTATGCCAAAAGCTTAGATCAAGAAGCCGGTCAACGAATCTTGATTCAATTTCAAATTGACCAACCGCAATTTTTTCAAAACTTTATTCAATACCTTTGCCGAAATAATATCCGCACAAGATGCTGAACTATCACATTTATATATGGATTTATGCTTTGATGTCGTATGCATCTATCAAAAAACCTTTGGTAGTATGCCTAAATTCAAAGATGACCCGGTGTGGATGGAGCGGCAGGTTGAATCGTTGACTAAATTAATTAAACCGTTTGCCAATAATAAAAATTTATCAGAAAAACAGATTCATCGTTTAAAAGACGACTTTTTGGCAACCTGAAGCGGGTGAGCTAGTCCAAACGGTTTTAGTTAGTTTTTTGCATACCGCGATTGACGAACATGCCAAAGCACACAAAAGCGACACGGCGGCGGTAGAGTTAACCAAAGCGATGGCGTTTATGACGGTAAAATTATTTACCGCGTTATATGCTAGCAAGCCGACGTCGGTTCATTAAATCTCTTTATAATAATTACAAGCACATGATAGAGAATACGTTATTTGAGGCACTGGAAAACTGTTTAAACAGTATTGTGTCTGATTCGGAAAAATATTTAACCCGAGATGAATTAGCGGGTTTACTTTATGCGTACACAATTACGCCTAAAGCAGAGTTGCCAGGTATTGACAATGACGCTAGCGCATGGATAGCAGCATTGTTTTATGGTGAGCATCCATTGCTTACCGAGGAGCAAATCCCAGCGCTTAGCCTGGCTTATCAAGCGCTTGCCGAAGCCTACCAAGGCCTATTAGCACAAGGTCAACTTGAGTTTCCGTACAACTTAAGCGACATTAACGAAGAAAATTTAGATGTTTTAGACAATGCTTATAGCTGGAGCCAAGGTTTTTTCACGGGGTTAATAGTGAATGAGCGCTTCTGGTTAGGGAGAGCCGGGGAAGTATTAAGACCGACCGACCCCTTAGAGTCGGTCAGAAACAGCGCAAAATTATTCGTAGGTTTAGCGACTATGGATTTTAGCGATTTTGATAAAGCTAAAATTGCGCAAATAAGAGCGTTTTTAATCGAGCAAGGCCAAGAGCCTAGTAATGAACTAATTGCCGCAACGTTATTCGCTAATGTGCCAACAGCCGTGCACACATTGCAGCAATATGGCTTAAGTCAAGCTAGTGCGCGCCAGCCAATTAAAGTGAGTCAAGATAAAGTAGGCCGCAACGAGCCTTGTCCTTGCGGCAGTGGTAAAAAATATAAAAAATGCTGCGGCGCTTAAGTGTCGCTAGTAAACGCGCGGTTAGCTTTACCGCGCGTCAATCATAGTCTTGTGCTGCATGATTAAACTGCTCTGATAACAGCATTTGTGCACCGCTAATCACTAATAATTCACCTTCTGTGACATTGTCTTTAGCTAAATAAGCATTAGTTGAATAGTCGATTAACTGCGTTAAAACGCGCCGTATGAATTGATTATCGGCGTTTTTTATATACACCGAAGCTTGATTCATAAACCATACGACCGCTGTTTTAGGAATGACCAAGCCTTTTGTGGTCGTTTTAGCCGTTTGTTCGGGTAGCCAAGCATTAACGCTCATACCGGGTTTAATATTCTTGCCATCGGTTAAAAAATAATAGCTAAACCCTATGCTATTGGCATCAACAGTAGGCGCAACAGAAATCAGTTCAGCGGTTTGTGCATGATTTTTATCAGCGCTTGTGCTGACTAAAACGTTTAATTTAGAGTGAGGCAGACTTTTGTTGTTAGGTAAAGTGAGCAACAACAGGGTTTTTTGTCCGCTAATCAACGCATCTAACAACGCATGGTGTGGGTTTAATAGCCATGTGCTTATCGTGTTACCCCATTGCATAACCAGCTCATCTTTGAGCGCTTGCTGTTGTTGGTTTACGGTAGCTAATTGGGCATGTTGGAAATTTGCTTGGTCTTGCTGTTCTTGCACTAAGCGTTGAGCGCTAATGCCTTGCTCATATAACACTTTTTGTCTAGCCAGTGTTTTGTCAACAAATTCCGCCCGGCTACGCACAGTCGCGAGTTCGGTTAAGGCGTTTTGATAACGCAAACGCGAGGCAAGTAAGTTTTGCAATGGTAACGCTTTGCCATAAGCAATGAACTCTGTTTGGAAATTGACTGCTTGAATGGGCTGTGTGGTTATCCCTGATAAGGTTTGAATTTGCTCTGAGAGTGTCAGACTGTTGGTTTCGTCAGGTTCGGGTGCTGTATCGTTATCAGCGAAACCATGCGGCGACGAGCACAGCAAAATGACTATGATAAGCCAGTGTCGAGTGGATAACTGCATGGGCAGCACGCTATAAAAAAGCCCTGGTTGAAACTCAACCAGGGCTTTTAGAGCTAACCTTTTAAAAAAAGATTAGTTAGGCAATGCAAACACAGTTAATGTGCCACCTAATTTGGTGAAAGAGCTTAAGCTTCTGTATGCACCTACTGCGCCTAAGCCTTCTGAACCACTTTTGTCTGTACCGTCGTCAAGACCGGCTGCGATACCGATACCTGCCCAGCCACCAATACCTGACATAACGCCAACATATTGTTTGCCGTTATATTTCCAAGTATTGACGTTACCGATAATGCCAGATGGGGTTTTGAATTTGTACAATTCTTTACCTGTTTTAGCATCAACGCCTTTTAAGTAACCTTCTAACGTGCCATAGAAGACCACGCCACCTGCAGTGGCAACAGAGCCTGACCAAACAGAGAACTGCTCTTTATTAGACCATGCGATTTTGCCGGTTTTTGCATCCCAGGCAGTGAACTGACCTAAGTTAGTGGTGCCATCGGCTTTACCTGTTATGACGTCAGCAGCAGCTGGCATCATAGTTAAAGTCGCGCCTACATACGGTTGACCAGCTGTGTAAGACACTTCGAATGGCTCATATTCCATACATAAGTGGTTGCCAGAGATGTAGAACAAGCCTGTTTGCGGTGAGTAAGAAACGGGTTGTTGGTTTTTAGCACCTAACGCAGCTGGGCAAACGCCTTTAGTGTTAACGTCTTCACCGTTGTGTTCTGTACTGTATTGTGGCACAACTTGTGGGCGACCGGTGTTCATATCAACATGAGTTGCCCAGTTAACTGATTTATCAAATTTTTCAGCAACTAATAACTCACCTGTTTCACGATCTAAGGTGTAACCAAAACCGTTACGGTCGAAATGCACGATAGTTTTATGCATTTTGCCTTTCACTTCTTGGTCGACTAAAACAGTCTCGTTGATGCCGTCAAAATCCCACTCGTCGTGTGGTGTCATTTGGTAAACCCATTTAACGGCCCCTGTGTCTGCGTCACGAGCCCATAATGACATAGACCATTTATTGTCACCTGGACGTTGTGTGGGGTTCCAAGTCGATGGGTTGCCTGAACCGTAATAGACTAAGTTTAATTTTGGATCGTAGCTATACCAGCCCCAAGTGGTGCCGCCGCCGATTTTCCATTGGTCGCCTTGCCAAGATTTTAAGCTAGACTCTGCACCAACTGGAGTAACTTTGCCGTTTTCCCACGTGGTGGTTTTACCGGGTTGGATTAATGTGTCTTTATCTGGACCCATGCTATAGCCTTTCCAAGCTAATTTGCCGGTGTTGATGTCATAAGCTGCTATAAAGCCACGTACACCGAACTCACCGCCTGAGATACCCGTGAAGACTTTGTCTTTAACTACTAAAGGTGCGTTAGTGTTGGTCATACCCAATTTAGGGTCGCCGTTTTGTACGCTCCACACGCGTTTGCCGGTTTTAGCGTCTAATGCGGTTAATACAGTGTTAGATTGTTGTAAGAAGATTTTGCCGTCGCCGTAAGCTAAACCACGGTTAACGGTGTCGCAGCACATAACAGGGATTGTGACGTCAGCGTCTTGTGTTGGGGTGAATTCCCAAATAACAGACTGAGTTTTTTGGTCGATTGCGTAAACGGTGTTAGGGAATGGAGTATGGATGTAAAGAACATCGTCAACAACTAATGGGCCGCCTTCATGGCCGCGTAATACGCCGGTTGAGAACGTCCAAACCGGTTGTAGATTTTTTACGTTGCTGGTGTTGATTTCGTTTAATTCGCTATAACGAGTACCTGCATAGTCGCCACCCCAGGATGCCCAGTTCGCAGGATTTTGCATTAATCTCTCAACACCACTGTTTGCAGTAGAAATCGCAGGCACAGCTAATAAGCTGGCGATGCTGGAAGCAAGCAGCCAACTTTGTAAAGGCTTCTTCATAATTATTTTCTCCTGATATTTTTGTTATTCAACAAAAAATATTGAATTGTTTTTTATAGACTAATATTAGTTTTTGGCTGAATGGTTTTTATCCCGTACTAAGCAGGGAATTTTTCATACCAA
>NZ_LAJX01000222.1 GCF_000963695.1 Methylocucumis oryzae | reverse complement strand
CTTAACTCTTTTCTTCGAGTTAGTTGATTCTATTCGACGAGTTGTTTATTACCGACCGAAGACGCCCAAGCCATCAAAACCTCGTGTTAATAAAGGCGTTCCTAATAAGTGGAAAGAAAAGCGGGCTAAGAAAATGGGTGCTACTGGCTAAAGTCAACAGTATTGTCGCGGGGGGTTCACCCTCACAAAGTCTGCCGCCGCTGTTGCCGCTTTGCTGGCCTCCGGCCTATGGTTGGTCGGCGCGCCTGCCTATGCCGACAATTCTGCCGCAAGCATTGACATCAAACGTACAACTTTGCGAGGCACAGTTCCCGATTTAAGAGTAGATGCCAACCGCGACGGGGTGGTTGACTTGAGCGGCAGCTCCGACGAACGTTTGGAAGATAGCCGAGAAGCCTTGTTCCTGGCCAATCTGGATGACGACACACGACGCTGCTTGCTGCCCGAGAACCTCGTCAGTCTTGATGACCCCGCCTACGACCAGAAACGGGCGGCTTGTAACGATGCCGCCGACAACATTGTCAATGGCCTCTTCGACGAGCGTGATTTGGCGAGCATCCACGCCTTGCCGATGCGCGACGCTCCAGAAGGTGCGCGCATCGCCATCAGCGGCGCACCGGACGGTTCTGTCCGACTATTTATGAGGGACAGCGGGCAACTGCGGACCTTCGATCCGTCCACCGAGCCAGTCCCAGCCCAAGCTTTACGTGACGGCTTGGAGTTGCGTCTCGAGGGACGCGACATCATTCGCGACACCCGTTGGAATGGTACCGTCCGCGTGACACTGAGCCTGCCGGACGGTAAATCCGATACTGTCGCCCTACGTCAAGCGCCTTTGTTGCTGCAACACACACTACAAACCAGCAGCCAAGTGATACTGGCGGCGCGACCAAAACTGCTGTCCAAGGACGAGTTTGAAAAAGACCCGATACTGGGCTTCACCTATGAGGACTACCTCGAATTCCAAAAACCACTGATCCCCGCCCATAAGTCGTTCCGCGACACCCTTGATGCTGCCCGCCAGTCCGCCGAGGTCGACAAGCCATTGCGCCAGCTCCCTATCGATAAGGCAGATATGTGGATGCAAGATATGTTCGAACCCGCCTATATGTCCGTACCCGGTCAAGATGGCAACCCACATATCATTCGGGTTCTGCTGAGGTCGCCAGACCTTGCCCGGCCTGGCAGCCGGGTGGTCTTCGAACTCCGCCGCCGCGATGTCGCCGTCGTCCAGCAGGCGCAGGACCCGTTTGAGTATCCGCCACTGTGGACGGCAACCTCAATCGGCTGGGCAATCTCGATGCCGTGCCACCCTACACGGCCCACGGCAAACACTATCCGAATGGCCGCATCCTGATCGGCTCCACCGACGCACGCCAACCGGACCCAAGCTTCCAACAGATGCTTGCGGCACAAGGTGTGCAACCGTTGTTGAAAATCGACACCTCTTGGCTCGCAGTCGGTCATGTGGACGAGATACTCCAGGTCGTTCCGGCGAATAACCGTCGCGGCTGGACTTTCGCGGTCCCAGACCCACGCCTTGCCGTCCGCCTGTTACGCGCTGCCCAAGCCAAGGACAACGGCGAGGCGACGCTGTTCACCGGTCGGCCTGTGGGACGCTTTACTAACGCTTCCGCCCAACGGACTATCAACGAGATTCTCGCGGACGCTGAGCTTATGGCGGATAACGAAGATGTCGCCCAACATTTGGATAATACCTTAACTCCACTGCTGGACGAACTCGGCTTGGCTCAGAAAGACCTTGTCAGACTGCCCGTTCTCTTCGAAGGCTTGACCTTTCCCCCCTCAACCGAGGAAACTTCAACCCCTGCGGTAGGCGGCTTTCTATCGAAAATGAGCGACACAGCGGCGTTAGGTTTTTACTTGGACAATTTAGGCACACAGCTAAAAACGAATCCGCCGTATAGCCAATTCGACATTACCGCCGCGCAACGCTGGTTGCAGGGCATTCAGGGCGGCAATCAAGAGGCGTTCGCCCGTAATTTGCCGGAATCCGGCAAGACCTTTTATCTGGCCTATAGCCTAATCTGGCCAATGGCTTGTTGCTGTCTAGCCCGACTGCCGACAAGAATTTGGCGGAATCCGGCGATAGTGAAAGCGGCTATGGGCAGCGGGACTGGGTGTTCGCTTACACCAAACCGGACGGCCCAGTCATCGACGGCAAAGACATTTTCCACCAAGCCGCCGTTGAAGCACTGGGCCAGGTTGGAGTTAGGCCCTTCGAAATCGATGCTTGGAGTTGGGCGCACATCGGCGCAGGCGAAGTGCACTGTACCACTAATGTCTGGCGCGATGTCAGTCCCGATGCGGCCTGGTGGCGCGCTCAGAACTAATCCGGTGTAGGTCGCGGGCGTGGTACGGTTCAGCCGTTCCGCCCGCGCTTCATCGTTTTTAATCTCCGAACAAAAGCGCCTATTCTCCTATTAAAGAAAGCTTTACAGCTCTCGCGTCGCACTAAATTTAATATCCGGCCAACGCTCTTCGGTAAGCTGTAGGTTAACTCGGCTGCTCGCAACATAAACCAAATACCCGCCGCCATCTTCGGCTAAGTTATCAAACGCTTTCTTCTTGAAGTCATCAAGCTTCGCCGCATTATCTGAGCTGACCCAACGCACCGTCGTCACCGGCACGGCGTCATAAACACATTCGACGTTATACTCGCTTTTTAATCGGTACGCCGTAACATCAAATTGCAACACACCTACCGCGCCTAAAATTAAATCATTATTTTTTAATGGTCTAAATAACTGCGTCGCACCTTCTTCAGACAGTTGTTGCAAGCCTTTTTGCAACGCCTTAGCGCGTAACGGGTCTTTTAATATGACACGGCGAAACAACTCCGGCGCAAAATACGGAATGCCGCTGTATTTTAAGGTTTCCCCTTGGCTAAATGTATCGCCGACTTGAATCGTACCATGATTATGTAAGCCGATAATATCGCCAGGATAGGCTTCTTCGACACTTTTACGCGTATCGGCTTGAAACGTAATCGCATTAGCGACTTGTACGCTCTTACCTAAGCGCACATGGTATAACTTCATGCCTTTATCGAATTTGCCCGAACAAACCCGTAAAAAGGCAACCCGGTCACGATGAGCGGGGTCCATATTAGCTTGTACTTTAAACACAAAACCGCTGAATTTTTCTTCTTCCGGTTGTACGGTACGCTGCTCGGCAACACGCGATCTAGGTGGTGGCGCATATTCAGCAAATGCATCAAGTAATTCCAAAATACCAAAGTTATTAATCGCCGAACCAAAAAACACCGGTGTGAGCTTACCGGCTAAGTACTCGTCTAAGTCAAATTCATGACTGGCACCTTGCACTAGCTCAATTTCATCACGTAGTTCTTGCGCTTGTTCGCCCACTAACTCATCGAGTTTAGGATTATCTAAACCCTTAATAATTTCCGCTTCGGCAATACGGCCACCGTGTTGCGGGCTAAACAAATGAATTTCATCTTTATATAAATGGTAAACACCCTTAAAACGCTTACCCATACCAATAGGCCAGGTCATAGGCGCGCATTTAATCGCTAAAATACGCTCGACTTCATCCATGACTTCCATAGGCTCACGGCCTTCTCTATCCAGCTTATTGATAAAGGTTAAAATTGGCGTCGCCCGCATCCTACAGACTTCCATCAAATTAATCGTGCGCTCTTCTACACCTTTAGCAACGTCAATGACCATCAACGCCGAATCGACCGCTGTTAATGTGCGATAAGTATCTTCAGAAAAGTCTTCATGGCCTGGCGTGTCCAATAGATTAATGATGCAATCGTTATGTTCAAACTGCATCACCGAGGTCGTCACCGAAATCCCCCGCTCTTTCTCCATTTCCATCCAATCCGACGTGGCATGGCGCGCAGCTTTACGCCCTTTCACCGAACCGGCTAATTGAATCGCTCCGCCGAACAATAATAATTTCTCGGTAATCGTGGTTTTACCGGCATCCGGATGCGAGATAATCGCAAATGTGCGGCGGCGATTTAATTCTGCTAAAGCGTCTGACATGGTTAACTAATACGGCTGATAAAAGGCGGGCATTATAACTGATTAAGTGATTTGGGCTACACACTTAAGACGGGACGAGGCGTTTAGAGCGCAGATGTCGGCAGCAGGGATGCTGCCGCCAAGCCTAGACGTATTTACGGCGTCCTGCGCTCTGAATGCCATGTTCCGTCTTAAGTTTGGTAACCGTGATTTGTGTGTGGCGATATGCCGCGTAAGGTCACTGAAAATACCTGGCATTCAGCCAAAAATGCACAAGTATGCTGGCAAAATAACCCAGCAAAATAACTGGCATCCAACGCAAATGACAAGTAAACGTATAGTAACCTTTAATATGACCTAACATGCCAACACCTGGTGCTGAACCAATCGCTAACAAGCTACCACCAACACCAAGTGTTAAAGTCAATAACAACCACTGTCCGGTCGAAATGTCCGGATGCATGTTTAATACAGCAAACATCAGCGTACCGTTATCGACAAACGCCGATGATAAACCGATTAAGATATTCGCGACGGTTGGACTAATTTGCCCAAATAAGAAATGCGCAATGCCATCTAAATAACCAATAAAACCAATAGCGCCAATAATCATCATCGCGCCATAAAAAAACAACAACGTGTCCCAATCCACATGACCTACATTTTTGAACACATCAAAAAGTTTTATTGTTATCAATTTTCGGCACATCGACTTCAAAAAATCGATAGACATGCGCAAAGTCACTTTCTTGTTCGATAGTGGTTTTCGTTAAATAAAAATTAAAAAATTGCAACAAGCCTAAACCGGTCATCATGCCGGCAGCAGGTGGCAATTCTAATAGCACATTACCACTGACCGTAATCATAAGCGTTATCACAAATAACAAACTAATGCGCTTGCTGCCGCGCCTTAGCTCGACTTTTTCTTGAATAGCTTCAGGGACTTCCTTAGGCACCCAAAAATGCATAATCAGCGCCGGAATCAAAAAATTAACTAAACAAGGAATCGTCAACGCGAAAAACTCACTAAAGCTTAAAATGTCACGTTGCCATACGAATAACGTCGAAATACCCCCTAGCGGACTAAACGTGCCACCTGCATTGGTGGCGCTAACGATATGCACACACACCAAGCCAACAAACTCCGGCTTTTTTCTTGCCCACCGCCATCGCTACCGAACCCATAATCAAACCGACGGTTAGCCCGTTAATTACCGTAGACAAGACAAAGGCTAAGCCGCCGGTAATCCAGAACAACTGCCGATAGCTAAATTGACGGCTTAACAAAAATACTTGCAAAGCGCGAAAAACCCCGCGCTCTTCCATAGTATTTAAATACGTCATCGACACCAAAATAAATAACAACAGCTCAATATACGCTAACAAATTGCTTTCAAAAGCTAATGCCGCCGTTTTAGCCTGGCCATGTAACGCATAATAAATACAAATCGCAAACCACACTAACGCAGAACCTAATACCATAGGTTTGGACTTACGCAGCTCAGTGACTTCTTCCGACATCGCTGCGATATAAGCAGCTACGGTAACCACTATAGATAAATAACCGATGATATGCTCGGTTAAATTAAGTGTTACGGCTGCCGACTGTGCTTGATCGGCACAAGCTAAGCCAGGCAATAACAACGCAAAAATAACAAAGAAAATAGTCATAAAAACATGCAGTGATTAAAAGGTTAAGCCATTATATCGGCAAGCCTGTAAAACCACATTACTCACTAAGCAATAATCCATTGCGTTGTTTAAGTCATGMYATGTTGCTGCGCATAGCGAGATGAT
>NZ_LAJX01000221.1 GCF_000963695.1 Methylocucumis oryzae | reverse complement strand
GCGAAGACTCTAAAGACATTTTGTTAAGTTTTTTAAACGCCGTGCTCGACTTCGGCGGACGGACGATTGCCGATTTAACCATTGTCGATCCGTATAATATTCCGATGCTGCAAGGCATGAAAGACACTTATGTCGATGTCAAAGCCATGCTCGACGACGATAGTCGTGTGATTATCGAAATGCAAGTGCTAAACCACGAGTGTTTTGAAAAGCGTATTCTTTACAACGCCGCAAAAAATTACTCTTTACAACTAGGCCAAGGCGAGGCGTATCATTTGCTAAACCCTGTCATTGCGCTGACGCTGACGGATTTTGTCATGTTCCCGAACCAACCGTTGATGAATTGCTTTAAGTTGCTGGAAAAACAACGCTTCATCGAATACAGCGGCGATATTGAACTGGTTTTTATCGAGCTACCCAAGTTTTTAAAAACTGAGACCGAACTGACAACCATACAAGACAAATGGCTGTTTTTCATTAAAAACGCCGGTAAATTGAACTATATCCCGAATAATTTGGAGCAAAGCTTGCAAAAAGCGTTTGCTATCGCTAACGAAGCCGGTCTAAGCGCCGAAGAATTAGAGCTACAACACCGCAAACGTGATTTTATCTTCGTTAACCAAAGCGCATTAACCTTAGCGACTAAACAAGGTATCAAGCAAGGCATTGAACAAGGTATCGAGCTAGGCATTGAACAGGGTATTGAGCAAGCCCGCCGAACCGCTATTCTCAACGCCCACCGAGCCGGTCTTACTCCGGAGACCATTGCGCAAATTGTGCAAATAGATTTAGCACAGGTTAATGCTGTGTTGGCTGAAATTGCCCATAAATAATGATTGCAGTTAAACCAATTACCTCATCTACCCATCTACCCAATCCGATTCAGAAACGAACAAGATGAGATTATTGACTCAACGCAGTTAAAATACCTTCAATATCAAGCTCCTGTCTAACGCTATCGGCAAACGCTTGAATCGCTTGTTCACGATAAACCGTGTAACAATAGCCTTGATACTGTGGATTAATGGCGCGTAAATAATCATTCCTAAACTCATCATTATCGAATACGCCATGTACATGTGTACCGGCGATAGCACCAGCCTGATAAAACAATGGATAACGATTCAAGCGACCGCAGTGAATTTCATAACCACTCAACGCTGAATAAGAAAATAACTCATAAGACCCACGCGCCAGGATTTTAGGCTGTTGATAGACTACATCGTCATCGATAAGACCTAAGCCTGATGCGTAACTAGCGACATCATGCTCTAACGCATCAGGGTCGTGTAACTCACGGCATAGCATTTGATAACCGCCACACAGACCAAAAATGGGTTTTTGTAAGGTTAAAATTTCTTGGTACAAGCCTTGTGTTTTCAGCCATTGCAAATCACGCAGCACGGTTTTACTGCCGGGTAAAACCACCATATCAAACGAGTCTAAGGGCCGATAATAATTAACCATTTCAACATAAACTTCTTCATCGGCCATAAACACATCTAAGTCGTTGTAATTGCTTAAGCCCGGATACGCAATAACAGCAATACGAATTTTAATAGCGCCTAAGCGCTGTTGATAATGATTTAACGACTGTGAATCTTCCAAATCAAAATTCAACGGCATATAAGGCAGCACGCCTAATACCGGTACACCAAAGCGCTGGGCAATGATTTTTTCGCCTTCGTAAAAGAAACGCCTATCACCGCGAAATTTATTCACTACCACGCCAATCAAATTATCGCGTAGCTGCGGTGCTAACAGCTCCAACGTACCGTAAATCGACGCAAAAACACCACCGCGCTCAATATCGGCGACTAAGATATTAGCGGTATCAAAGTGGCTAGCAATAAAGGTATTGGCTAAATCCTGTTGCAACAAATTTAACTCCACCGGCGAACCGGCTCCCTCAGCAATCACCACATCGTATTGCTTTTGTAAACAAGCAAACGCGCGACGCACCTCAAGCTTAAGCGCGTCGATGTTGGCATAATAATCGGCAACGCCTTGATGCGTGGCGACTAAACCATTGACTATGACTTGCACTAAACCTTGCCCGTGCGATTTTAATAACACCGGATTAAACAAATAACTTGGCAGCACCCGCGCCGCTTCGGCTTGTAAACATTGCGCCCTAGCTATTTCGCGATTTTCTACGGTGACGGCTGAATTATTCGACACATTTTGCGCTTTAAAAGGTGCAACGCTTAAGCCACGGTCGGCTAAAATCCGGCATAACGCCATAACAACCGTTGTTTTACCGGCATCAGAGCTAGTACCGAATACTGTCAATGATTTCATTTTGTTTTTGTTAGCCTTTCTACAACCACGTTAAACATCATGCGTACAACACACACTCTGAACGGTCACATTCGGTATCTTGTGTTGCCATAAGGTGCGCTGCGCGCACCTTTTTCATTGATTTTTAATGATAACTTATAAAGGTGCGCACAGCGCACCCTACCTGAAAACTTAACCTTTTAAAGCATATTCAATGTGTTAGCTGCCCAGCCCACATCTAAATCGGTGCTATAGGGTTGCTATAAACCCAATTCCGCTAATCCGGCATGGTCATCGGGTCGACGACCTAACGGCCATAGCAATAAGCGTTGTTCGGACTTAATTGGCAAATCGTTGATACTGGCAAAACGTCGCTGCATGAAACCTTGTGGATTGAATTCCCAATTTTCATTACCGTAACTGCGAAACCATTGCCCTGAATCGTCATGCCATTCGTAAGCAAAACGCACAGCAATCCGATGGTCGGTAAACGCCCATAATTCTTTGATTAAACGATAATCCAACTCTTTGGCCCATTTACGCTGCAAAAACTGGCGAACTTGCTCACGGCCTTGTGGAAATTCGGCGCGATTACGCCACAACGTATCTTCGGTATAGACCAGGGCAACGCGGTCTGGGTCGCGCGAATTCCATGCATCTTCGGCCATGCGTACTTTTTTGCGCAGCCGTTTCAGCGGTAAAAGGTGGCACAGGGGCCTTGATTTCTTCAGTCATAATGCTTCTCCGTGATAAAAAGAACTGGATTTATTCTTGCCACATGCCAGGCATATCGACATAACCAGGCAATGCTCGAATGCGCTTAAACCAAGCAATAATGTTATTGTAGACAACTATATCGATATTACCCTCCGGAGCAAGTGCCAAATAGGGATAAATGGCAATATCAGCGATAGACACTTGGTCACCGACTAGCCAGTCCTGATTTTGCAGATGCTGGTCAATAATACCTAGCACTTTATCGGTGGTTTGCTGAGCTAATCCGGTATCAATATTGCGCCCAAATTTATAATGTACGCGCAGCAATGCAGGGCCGTGGAAGATTTCATTCGCGGCGGTCGATAGCCAAGCCACAATTTGCGCTAGTTGGTAAGCATCGTCTTGCCACCATTGTTCACCTCCATAGCGTTTAGCCAGATAAACCAAAATGGCCTGGCTGTCACGAATCACTAAGCCGTCATCAACTAATACGGGAACCTGGCCGAAAGGATTACGTTGTAAATGCTCTAAGCCGCGTTGCTCACCGCCACGCAAATCTACAGGTTGGAGCTGATAAGGAATGGCTAATAAGCTTAATAATAAACGGATTTTGTGGCAGTTGCCGGAAAGTGACATGTCATACAAAGTGAGCATAGTGAATTCTCATTGGGTTAAATAAAGCTTTCAAATTGCACCCGCTCTTCGGCGATACCGAGTTGGTGGGCGGTTTGGCGCACACTATCGATTAGCCGAGTCGGGCCACAAACATAAATAACGCTATTGTCAGCGGCGTTAGCCAGCAACGCAGAAATGTCTAACCGGGTTGGCGTGTGCCCTTGGCTAAAATAAAACTGGCATTGCGTGGGAAACTGCCGTTGAAGGTCTTTGATAAAAGCCATGTCTTCCGGGGCTCGTCCTGTGTAATGCAATTGAAAATCTGTCCCCCGTGCCGCTAAAGTTTCAGCCATCGCATTAATGGGCGTGATGCCTATACCGCCTGCAATCAACAGTGCTGGCCGATTATCGTCGTGCAATGGAAAATAATTTTCAGGTATATCGCTGTTCAAACGAGTACCTATTTGCCAGCCCTGTTGTAGGGCAGAAGAGCCACCTTCACCGTCGTCTTGTCTTAACACCGCAATCTGATAGTAGCTGTCCCGTTCGTCTACGGCATGAGTCAGGGAATAGGCACGGCTAGTTATACGTCCATCGGGCAGTGCAATAGGTACACGCAAGTGCGCCCCGGCTCGATAGTTCGGCAGCCGCTCACCGCCAACATGACGTAACTCATAGGCGCGGATACGTGGCGTTAATTGACGTATCCCTGTGATAATCAAGGGCAATGCGCCGTTACCCAAAGCAGCCTGTGTGTGTTGTACCTCCGCTGTTTTTTGTTGGCGTGCGTGTTCAAGCAAACTGTCGACATCACGTTGGTTGTAGCGTGGTGTGATGTATTTAGGACAATTCCAATCAAAGGCTTCGACGTGTATCACAACACCTCGCTCGACCGGCGCGCGGAAATCGGCCAATTCTAACTTAGCTAGCATGTCCGGCTCGCGGCGTTCATTGACTACACGCGCTCTTCCCCAAATTTTCAAACGCCGCCGACTTGGATAGTCCATTAGCAACAAACTAACTCGGTCGTCGCCGCGCAAATTGCCTACTGAGATATATTGGCGATTACCGCTAAAATCGGCATATCCTATGGTTTGTTCATCTAATACTTTCAAAAAACCTACAGGTCCTCCACGATGTTGCACGTAAGGCCAACCGGTTTGGCTCACTGACGCTTGATAAAAACTATCGCGCTCGGCAATAAAGGATTGCTCAAATTGGCTTAACACCGCTATTTCGGTGTCACCCAGTTCCGCAGCACTATACGCCCTGCGACTACCCATTTCGGTTTGCACCGCTTGCACATCGGGTGTAAAACTAATCTTAGCAAATGCACGCGCCATAGCTTTTACTCCTAAATATAACGAATCGTGATAGTTACTTTGACACGAAGCTTAGTTATCGTGAATAGTCAAGATTTGCAATATCTTATTCCATTCAACGCAATAAACTGGGCGAACAACATCACTATGTTTCGCCCAATGACTGATTAAGCGGCTTGCTTTAATGTTATCTTCGGAAAATCAATGTCTACCCGACTAGCTTTGCCTAAGATATTGGTCAAGATGTTCATGCCGACGTGAGTAATAACCTCGACGATGTCGGCTTCGCTAAAACCCGCGTCGTGCATTTCCTGCAACTCAGCATTAGTAATTTCACCGGTGTGTTCGACCAACGCGCGAGCAAATTTAACCGCAACTGCCGCTTTAGCATCTTGGCTGTTACCGGCGCGGTTGGCTTCAATTTCCGCGCTGTTCAAACCCGCTTTACGACCAATCGCGGTATGGGCAGACAAGCAGTATTCGCATTCATTTTGTTGGGCTAAAGCTAGCGCGATGCGTTCGCGGGTGCTAGCGTCTAGCGAACCATGATTAGCGATATGGTGTAAGCCGAGAAACGCTGTTAAAGCGTCTGGTGAGTGTGCGAATACGCGTAGAAAGTTAGGTACCATGCCTAATTGATTCTGAATAGCTGTTAGCAGATTCAATTGTTCAGTATTAGCAGTTTCGTTAGTTATCGTCGTAATACGGCTCATGAGAGTTCTCCAAAAATAATGAAAGGGTTGTATCGGTCTGAGACAAATTCAACAGACGGACATAGTTTGCTTTATTGCTAAAAAATTAAGAATAGTTTAAATTATCAATTAACTATTCCGAATAATGGAATTAACTATGGATCGCTTACATTTAATGACGGTGTTTGTCGCTGTCGTCGAAGCCGAAGGCTTTGCCGGTGGTGCGCGCAAATTACAAATCTCGCCGCCCGCTGTAACACGAGCAATAGCGGCACTAGAAGACCGATTAGGCGTTAAGTTGTTAAACCGTACGACCCGCTATGTGCGGATGACTGAAGCTGGGCAAAAGTATTACGAAGATGCTAAACGAATTATTACCTTAGCCAATGAAGCGGATGACGCAGTTCTAGGTATCAACGCCGAGCCGCGTGGACAACTGACTGTTACCGCCTCCGTGCTATTCGGTCGCTTATACATCATGCCCGGTATCGTCGAGTATTTAAGCTATTATCCTAATGTGGAGCTGAATGCCTTATTTGTTGACCGGGTAGTTAACATGTTGGAAGAAGGCGTTGATGTAGCGATTCGCATCGCCGAATTGCCCGATTCGTCGTACCGAGCATTACGGGTCGGTTCGGTGCGCCGAGTATTGTGCGCCTCGCCAGACTATCTAGCCCAACACGGCACACCTGAGACACCTGACGATTTAACCCAACATCGCATCATTCTGGCTCGTGGCCTAAATCCTACTAATGAGCTACGCTTTCAGCAGGATGGTCAGGTGCACACAGTGAAGGTACAACCGATGTTAAGCGTCAGTGACAACGACTCTGCAGCTAGCGCGGCCAAGGCGGGATTAGGCATTACGCGTTTATTAAACTATCAAATTGCCGAGTCATTACTCACCGGCCAATTAAAAATCGTACTGAGTGACTATGAAAGTCCGCCCGTTCCTGTGCATATTCTGCACCGCGAAGGCCGTCATTCCTCTGCGAAAATCCGCTCCTTTGTTGACTTAATGGCTGCACGTTTGCGGGTAGCGTTGTCAACCGATTAATCGCCATTTTGAATCGGATTAAATTTCTCATTTATCAACTTAATGATTTTCGAGTTTAAATTATCCTGAACAAATCAATAGTTACGGTTTTTATAACCTTGTAGGATTGCATCGTCTAACCTTCCATTACGTTGCACCTCCCTTGTCTTAGCTTTTTTTGCTAGACTGCAACAATACCCTTGTTAATTAATTGGAGTTTTTATGTCAAAAGCCAAAGGTTATGCTGCCCATAGTCACGATACCCCGTTAGTGCCATTTGCTTTTCAGCGCCGCGAGCCATTAGCCGATGATGTGGTTATTGATATTTTATATTGCGGTATTTGTCATTCCGATATTCACCAAGCACGTAATGAATGGGGTAGTTCGTCGTTTCCAATGGTGCCAGGTCATGAAATTGTCGGCGTCGTCAGCCAAGTCGGTAGCGCCGTTAGCCGTTTTAAAGCGGGCGATAAGGTCGGTATCGGGTGTTTAGTCGATTCGTGTCGCACTTGCTCAGAATGCCAAGACGGCTTGGAGCAATATTGTGAACATCCGGTGTTTACTTATAACAGTTACGATAGCCATTTAAACACCCAGACTTACGGTGGCTATTCCAATCGCATTGTAGTTGACCAACATTTTGTCTTAGCTATTTCTGATAAGCTCGATTTAGCGGCTACTGCGCCGTTATTGTGCGCAGGTATTACCACGTATTCACCATTGAAACATTGGCAGATTGGGCCTGGTTCAAAAGTGGGCATTGTCGGCTTAGGCGGTTTAGGTCACATGGGGGTTAAATTTGCCCATGCGTTAGGTGCAGAAGTCGTTTTATTTACCACCACGCCTAGCAAAGCTCAAGATGCTAAACGCTTAGGCGCTGATGCCGTCGTAATTTCTAAACATGCTGAAGACATGGCAAAACATACGTTAAGCTTTGATTTTATTTTAAATACCGTCGCGGCTCCGCATAATTTAGATGCCTACACTCAACTATTAAAACGCGACGGTACGCTTTGTTTAGTCGGCGTGCCTGATCAACCACATCCATCGCCTTCGGCAGGTGCGTTAATCTTTAAACGCCGTCAGTTAGCCGGTTCGTTAATCGGCGGCATTAAAGAAACCCAAGAAATGTTAGATTTTTGTGCTGAGTATTCTATTGTGTCCGATATTGAAGTCATCAATATGCAAGACGTTAACAATGCTTTTGAGCGCGTGTTGCGTAGCGATGTTAAATACCGCTTTGTCATTGATATGGCGAGCTTGGCCTAATTAAAGGTATGCACTTTAGACGGGACAATCCAAGTAGGGGCAGGGCGTTTTAGAGAGCAGGTGTTGGTAGCATGGATGCTGCCGCCAAGCCTACAGGGATGTATTTACGGCGTCCTGCGCTCTGAATGCCCTGTCCCTACTTAAGCTGGTGCCTAATTAAATGCGGCGCTACCGGCTCGGTTTGACCTTGATAACACGCTGCTGACTCGGTGCATACGGGCAGCTCCACAGGTTGGGACTGCCAAGGTTCAAAACCAGCATCAGGATTAAATAGACTCATCGCGCCGGTTTCTGGATGGATAGCGGTTAAATGCAACCACGCACCGCCGATAAGCTCACGTAAACTCGGTTGGCGCTGGTAAATCGCGGTGAGTATTTCTGGCGTGGCTTCGACGATGACTTGTAAACGCATGGCTTCATGTACCTCAACCATTTGTAGCGGTAAGCCGGTAAGCAAATCACTATTCGTCCCTTCCATGACCGCAACCATGCCCATGATGTTATGCGGCGTTTTGGTGCCACAGCCAAAATAAGTGTTATTAATCGTTGAAAAATAATATTCCAGATTAATCCCCGCCCCTACCGGGCTTACCGCAAGTAATATGCCTTCAAGAATTTTACCGTCTGGGTCTTGTGTAGGGTCATAGGAAATTAAAAACACACGCCTATCTAAAAACAAACCGCGCGATAACGAGCGCCTACCGATAATCGCGGCGGCATTCGTCGCATGACCTAATTCTGGACGCGATTGAGTAAAATCGATGCTGCGTTGATAAATATGGCTTAATGCCCTTTTGGGTTTAGGTTGTTTAGGTGCCGAGGCAAAACGGCGGCAACGCTCATGAGCTGACATCTGCCTAGCATGATTGAGTTGTTGTTGCAGACGTTCAAATGCAATGAGTCGTGCGGGTGGTATGTCCTCTAAATCGTACCATTTAATGTCTTCGCTACAGGTATTGTGCTCAGCCGCTATAAACCAGGTGTCGCTAGGAATGTTTATGCCACGCTGCTGTAATAATTCGCGCACTTCGGCTCGATTAGCCATGATTGCAAATGCACGCGCATTAGGTCCACCATGTTTACCACTACAAGCACCACAATTATGTGCAGCGTCATGGGGGTTATTTTGGCTGGTTGAGCCATGCCCTATTAACACGATAAGTTCAGCAAAGCCGTAACTTAAACCTGTACTGCGTAAAAACGCCGTGACACGCTCAGCTTGTTCGCTGTCAGAAAAACCTGGCTTTTGCACTTCAGGCTCATTAGCGGTTAAATTAACCTGCAAATAGGTTTTTATTCCAGGTTTTAACACGCGTTTTAAACTCTGCATTAAGCGGTGACTGAGTTCGGGCATAAGCACGATGCCTAATAAATGCGCTAACAACACAGGAGCCATCAGAGGAATAGCAATAACGCTAGTCAATACCTCAGAACTGCTGCGATAGTTGAATAAGCGACTTAATGCTTGCAAGCGTTTAAAACCTTGCTGATGCTTAATTAACTTAGAGGCAACTTCAGGATGTGTCCGCTCACGCACCGAATGCTGAGGCGTTACTACGATAGGGCATAATGCGCTAGGCTTGGTATCGGTTAAACCTTGGTAATCCATTGCAATACCAAAAAAACCGGCAGCACCTAAGGTTTCCAAAGCAGGATTGTGCTCTTCTAAATGCCGCCTAAACGCTTCTTCGCGTTCGTCCATGCAAAAAATCAGTTGTGCCTCTGGGCGGGTGTCGCGTTTAGCCCAAGCACCATAGCCATAATTCGCACGCAAGCCTTGCAACAGTTGCTCACGATAATGGAACTCGTATGCATATAGCCATACCTTACTATGCTCACTGCTATCAAACTCGTTTAGAAGCGCTAATAATTGCTGGCAATCGGTTTTATTAAGCGCTAACACATGCTTAGCATTAAGCCCTAAGTGCTGGCATAGCAAAAATATCCGCCAAGCGCTGTTTTCAACACTAGGCTCGGCAGTCGCCGCATTAGGGCTTAGCTGCCAAGTCAATATCTTATCGGCTAACTGTTGCCATTGCTCCCTGGCTTGGCGTTCTGACCCGGCGCGTATAATTAACGCGTGTGCTTCTTGGCTTAAGTATTCCGGCAAACGACCTTGATATAAATGCTTACGGACAAAAAACTCGGATAAGTTTTTGCGAAAATAGGTTGTTAACGACTGAACATTGGCATCGACTTGCCATAAATCGTGACAAGCTTGATTTAACCACAAGCGATCTAACACTAAGCGAATCGCAAGATAATCCGCTAACGTAATCGCGCCAGTTTGCCGTGGATTGTATTTAGGATGATGTTGACGCCAATTGATAAAACCCGACCAGCCAGGAATTTCTAACGCAATACGTCGTAAATAACCTTCCCATTGCGCTTCTGGCAACGCCATTTTAGTGAGCTGTATAATAATCGCATCTAACGGCTCTTCCGGTAAATCCGCAATAATCGTTTGCCAGTCGGGTAGTTGATGCAAAAACAAGTTGGCATCAAAACTAAGCATCATGCGCCAGGCTTTATATAAACTCAGTTCTTGCTCAGGATTATGCCAATGAGCAATGCCTTCATCTAAGGCTGAAGCACACACTTTAATCAGTTGTGGCCTCACACAGTCTAAAATATCAAGTCCGCTTAGCGCTAACACCAACCCACGTAAACTTAAGCTATTGCCTAACTCAGCAAACAATCGTTCGACTTCTTGCTCGGCTTGCTGCTGAGTATGGATATGAAAACTGGTTTGCGGTTCGGCACTTAAACCTTGATTAAGCCAATCCTCGGCTTGCTCAATCGTTAAATCCAATAAAGCTTCTGGATGCAACGCAACCGTTTCTAATTCCAGCTTAATAAGCACGCTATCCCATAAGCGCCTAACCGCTTCAGCTTCGCTACCACCCGCTAACAACAACGTTTGCGCAAACTCAGGCACACCTTTTTGTATGCGCTGCAAGGCGTGATTGTGGTGAATCTGCCATAGCAAACCACTAAAGCTTAACGGCGATAACTCCTGTAATAACGCAATCTTATACACATCACGCCGGTAAATCGTGCGCTCATACACTTGGCATACCGCTTGTTCGGCGAGTAAACCTGGATAAAACGCAAACGCGGCGTCTAAATCCGCCTCGTTAATGCGTTGTTGTTGAAACAGCTCGCGAAATTTTTGCTCCGGCAAATACCCTGATACGCCGGTTAAGCTTTGTGCCGTATCTAAAGCTTCTTCAAACGGTAGCTCTTGATAACCA
>NZ_LAJX01000220.1 GCF_000963695.1 Methylocucumis oryzae | reverse complement strand
ACACATAACTAAGCTGTTGATTATTTTCTAAAAAAGGATCTTGATTTCCGATAACGAGAATAATATCTAACGCTCTTAATTTCTCTAACCATTCTTCGCAGTCTAAATTCGGCAAAAAATGACTAGGCGTATGAAAATACACGTCTTCGTTGTAAAAACCGTCTAATAAATCATCAAACGATTCTACGCTTAACGTCAAATCATAACGCCCGGAAAACGCCACCAATTTTTTAAACTGCTCTGGATGTCTAAACGCAATGCTAGCGGCATGAAATGCCCCTAAGCTTAACCCATGCGAGATAACACAGGGATGTGGATTTTTTTTGTGCATAAACGGCAATACTTCGTTCAACACATACAGTTCAAACTGTTGATGACGTTGAATGCGCCCAGAAGGATGCGCCCAATTACAATAAAAACTCTCTGAATAAATGCCGTCTATACAGTATAACTGTAGCCAACCTTGCTCAATCTTATGTTTTAACGCATTGACCATACCAATCGTTTCGTACTCATAAAATCGACCATCACGCGTCGGGTACACTAACACTTTCGCACCTGCATGACCAAACACGAGTAATTCCATATCACGGTGTAAATGCTTACTCCACCACTTGTGATACTCACGGTTCATTCATCCTCTCCTGCAATGAACGTTAATTCTTAACTTATGTTGTTAAACTTAATGGCGCAAAAAAATCTTCTAACTGTTTAAGCAATTCATGTCGTTGCTGCTCTTGTTCTGGATAAGAAAAATGTCCTGCACGTAAAACAAATAATTTTTTATCATTAGGCAATGCATTATAAATAGCAAACTGTCCAGGCGGTGCTACACAAGGGTCAAACTCAGCGCACGCACAATGCATAGGTATGCGTATATATTTAGCCGCCGTAGCGGCATCATAATAACGTAGCACTTTTAAGGTTTTCTTTCGTTGTTGACAGTAAAACCGCTGCACACTGTCAGCACTGCCCTGGGATTTCAAGCGTAAACGTAAAGGCTGATGACCAAATGTAGGCACGTTTAAATGGCCTAAGCGAATACGCTGTTCCCACGCTAACGCGAGCGCGCCTATGCCACCGGCAAAGCTAATCCCTAAATAGCCTAAACGGTCTTTTAAGTGTGGGAATAACGTTAACATGCTGTCGTTGCTAACCATACATCGTCAACGCAACCGCCAATAATATAATCATCGCGTTTGTCTAAATTATGACGCACATGCCAATAAGGGTCAGAGGAAACACCAGGTACAGCACTTAAACTCAGACCGCGAAAACAAGGGAACATTAAGGCTGCATCGGTAAATGGTAAATCAAAATCGGGCTGTTCACGCCCGCCATAACCATGACCGATAATAAGTCCACGCTTAATGGCATTACGCTTTGGTAGCAATAACCAGCCTTGAATGCGAAACTGCTGTGTTGACGTGTAACTAAGTTTATAAACCTGCCAATCCGGGTGGGCTTGCTCTAAACATATAATCTCAGGATGAGTGACTTGGCTTAAGGCCGCTTGGTAACGCTGCTGCCAAAACTCAACAAAATCCTTAGGCTCAGATGGCGGCTGTAGCACCAATAATTGCTCTAAGCTATAGCCATAACTGGGATTAAAACCAAACGCCCCCTCCCCCCATGCGTGACTATCATCAGACATAAACACCTCTTCATTTGTTATACCATGCTGCTGATGACAACATGATGTAAGTACTCTAAACAAAAATTGTTAAGTATATACCACTGACAAGCCCCCAATCACAGACTATTGCCGTATAATACACAACACAAGGCTTTTTGCCGTCTTTGTTGAATTATTTTATGCATATTACCGCTATTTATCCCGGCACGTTTGATCCTATTACCAACGGTCATCTTGACTTAATCGCCAGAGCGACGAAACTCTACGATAAAGTCATAGTCGCTGTCGCAGTTAATAAATATAAAACCCCATTATTTTCATTAGAAGAGCGCGTCGCAATGGTTAAGGCCGTTACGCCGTATTTTAACAATGTCGATGTCATTGGTTTTGATAATTTGTTGGTTGAATGCGCACAAAGTCAAGGTGCTGCGGTGATTATCCGAGGCTTACGCGCAGTGTCTGATTTTGAGTATGAATTTCAATTAGCGGGTATGAATAGGCGCTTAGCACCACAACTAGAGACAGTATTTTTGACGCCTTCAGAACAATACGAATTTATTTCCTCAACTATGATTCGGGAAATTGCCCGCTTAAAAGGCGATGTTTCCAGCTTTGTTCCCGAATGTGTGCGGCAATCATTAACTCAGAAATTTAATCACCAGGAGTAGAGCATGGCTCTTATTATTCATGAAGAATGCATTAATTGCGATGTATGCGAACCCGAATGCCCAAATGGCGCTATTTCACAAGGCGAAGATATTTATGTTATTAATCCCGCTTTATGTACTGAATGTGTCGGTCATCATGGCACGCCACAATGTTTAGAAGTGTGTCCGGTTGAATGTATTACCAAAGATCCGGATAGAGTTGAAGATCAAGAAACGTTGTACCAAAAGTATTTAAAATTGACTCAACAAGCATAATCTATGCGCATAAAAAAAGCCCACGTTGGTTAACCAACGTGGGCTTCTCATCACAAGAAAGGCATTAGCAAGGGAATAAATCGCCTTTACCGAATGCTTCAACTGTAAAATGCCAATCATCTAACCTAAACGTTGCACCTACAGCATTGACTTTATATTGGACTTTAAAGGTTATTGATGAACCACTGCATAACCCAGCAAAAGTTGCTGACCGTTCCATTGCATGGGCTTGCCAAGAATATTCAGGTCTTGCACCATCCCAAGTACTATCAAACGCAAAATCGCCACCTGCGCCAGCTTTCGGGCTTAACTCAGAGTTGTTGGCTACAATACGCACTTGACACCAAGCTTTTACTGCACCAGAGCAAATCGATTCAGCAGAAAAAAACGTGCGACATAAAGCTGAGTGGTATTTCCAGGTCTATCAACCGTCACTGCCGAACCAGGCAAATCAACAAGTGCCCAATTGCGCTGCGTCGTTTATAGTCAACGAAGAGGATGAAGCCGACTTAGCGATATAAACAGCATTAATACCGCCTCTAGCAGAATCGGTTTCTGCGAGTGTAACGGATGCAAATACTGAAAGACATGTAGCAACAGCAGTGGCCAATAACGTTTTTTCCAAATAAGGCGTGTTTAGTTTTCATGGTAATCCTCGTCTAGCTAGTTTTGTTAATTAATGACAACAAGTTTCTTGGCTTGACTTCGTAAATATCTCGACCATAGCAAAAACCAGAAACTGGTTAAAATAATCACATATCTTACGCTCTTGTAAAAGGCAATATTAACGACTACTTAACGGATTTTTTACATTTCCAGCTTAAGTCAAACCTGCCAAACCGATAACAAAACCGCTAAAATTACAGAACCTAAAAACAATCCAATAACGCCAAACGCTATGAAGACCAAGAAAGTAATTTAAAACTGATTCAAGAGGCTTAATTTAGCGCATAAAAAAAGCCCACGTTGTTAACCAAAATGGGCTTCTCGTCACATAATCAGCTGATTAGCAAGTAAAGAAATCGCCTTTACCCATTGCCTCAACCGTAAAATGCCAGTCGTCTAATCTAAACGTAGCACCTACGGCACTGACTTTATACTGAACTTTAAATGTTGTAGTGACCTTGCCGCTGCATGTACCAGCAAATGATGTTGAACGTTCCATTGCATGGGCTTGCCAAGAAGAAGCGGGTCTTGCACCATCCCAAGTACTATCAAACGCAAAATCAGTACCGGAAGCTGGAGATAATTCATTTTTACCTGCCAAAATACGCACTTGACACCAAGCACTTACCGCACCAGAACAAATCGATTCAGCAGAAAAACGTGCAACATAAAGCTGAGTCGTATTATTAGGTCTATCCACCGTCACCGTCGCACCCGGCACATCAACCCAAGTGCCTAATTTTGCCGGATCAGTGATGGTCAGTGAAGAAGCTAAAGCCGATTTAGCGATGTAAACAGCATTAATACCGCCTTTAGCAGAATCAGTTTCTGCGAGTGTAACGGATGCAAATGCTGAAAGACTTGTAGCAATAGCTGCGGCCAATAACGTTTTTCCTAATAAGGCGTGTTTAATTTTCATGATATACCTCGTTTAATATGTTATTTTATTAATTATTTTGAATTAGTTTCTTAGGCTTAAATGAGTCAATGAGTTGCTCACATGTAAAACCGGAAACTGGTTAAAATAATCCCATATTCTCCCCATCGTGTAAAAGGCAATATTAAGGCCTGCTTAACGGATTTTTTTACATCTGCTGCTTAAGCCAAACCTGCCAAACCGATAGCAAAACCGTTAAAATCACAGGACCTAAAAACAAGCCAATAAGGCCAAACGCTGTTAAACCACCAAAGACACCAAACATCACCGCTAATAAAGGAACGTTACTAGTCCCACTAATCACTAACGGCCTAACGACATTATCCACGGTACTCACGACCAAAAAGCCCCAAAGTAACAAGCCTATGCCCGGCCAAATATCACCACTCATCAGCATGATTAACCCAATAGACAACCAAACCAGCATAGCACCCATAGGAATTAACGCGAAGATCGCCGTCACCACACTCAATAAAATCGGCGCCTTAACGCCAGCAACGGCATAACCGATACCAGCCGTAATGCCTTGCGCCATTGCCGCCAACACAATGCCATAAACCACAGCGCGCGTCGTATCAGCAACTGCATGTAAATAAACCTGATGATGCTCCCCCAAAAAACGCAGCAAACCTTTTTGTAACTGCTGCAAAAATGCCGCGCCATCGCGATAGCAAAAAAATAAGGTGACGAGTACAAAACCCAGTTTAAACAGATAAGCACTGAGCTGTTTAGCAAATTGCCCTAATTCACTTAACACGTGCTTTGCCCAGTCGATGAATGGCTGCGTCATATCGATAGACTCAGGACTAATTTGTCCAAAGGTTTTATATAGCGTTGCACCTAAGACCGGAATTTTTTTTTTTAAATCATTAGGAAAGGTTAAATGACCTTGTTCAAACTGTTGCTGCAAAAGCTGATAAGCGGTAACTAGCTCACGCTGAAGCATAGACCAC
>NZ_LAJX01000022.1 GCF_000963695.1 Methylocucumis oryzae | reverse complement strand
GCAGCAACTTGGCAATTAAAAGGGGTAAAAGCGCCTAACATCGCCATCATACAAACGGCAGATACTACGTTAAAAATTTACCATCCAGGTCAAACGCTGCCGAATGGTGATATTCTCAAAAAAGTCTTTATCGATGGCATTACTGTTGAACAAGAGCAAAAATCAAAACATGTGTATTTATTTGGCAAACATCGTTAACACGCGTAACAATTTATCCACCAGCAGCAAAACGGTTTTGCGAAAGCTTACAAGCATTGGCTTGTTGCTAACATTCGCTAGTTTAACAGGTTGTAACATCAAAAACGTCGATTTAACGCTGCCCAGCACATTACCTGAGCCTAAGAAAAAAGCATCGGTGCAAAACAAAGCACCTGACGTAAAACTAGAGCAACAACAACTGTCTAGCAAGCTTTTACCTAATTTACATACCAAGCTGATGCAGCCGCTAACCGAAAAAGCCGCTGATCAACTTAAACTACCCGCTGAAGAAATCGCTATTAACGTCGATGCCTTGCCGTTAAATGAATTTATCCACATGGCATTAGGTGAAATCATGGGCTTGTCATTTGAGATGGATGCGCAAGTTGCCAGTCGCAGGGAACCCGTCACCTTGCATATTACGCAACCGGTGAAACCTAGACGTTTACTCGACATGATTGAACAAACCTTAAGAGCTTATGACATCTTCATCGCGTGGTCACCGCAAGGCTTGCGCGTCATGCCTATTACTAAAGCTGGCTCGACGATTCCGTTAGTGGTCAGCGAACGCAGTAAAGTGTTACTCAACATGGGCAGAGCGATGACGATTATCCCGTTACGCTATGCCGAACCTTCCGAGGCATTATCGTTTGCACGCCATTTCATGCACTTAGGCTCAACCGGGGAAGCCATCGTCAATGCACGCTTAAATGCGTTAGTTGTGATAGACATGCCAGATCGTTTAGCTGCGTTTCAACGTGCGATAGAGCTTATCGACACGCCAAATTTTCAAAACAAAAAACTGCTAATGATTAGGCCGGTGTATTGGCAAGCCTCAGAGCTTACTAAGGCTTTAGAAGAATTGTTAACCGCGCAAGATATTCCATTAGCTAAAGGCGAAACCAAACATGGTGTGCGCATTATCACGGTCGAGCCGATTAACGCTTTAGTTATTGCCTCACCTGAACCGGCCTGGGTTAACTTAATCAATGAGTGGGTAGGAGAATTAGACACGGCAGAAGCCGCCGGTGAGGAATCCAATAGCTATGTTTATTTTGTCAAAAAACGCCAGCGCCAAAGGACTGGGCGAAGTATTATCCAACATCTTAGGTGGAGGCGATACCAACGCCACTAATGCTAGCTCGCTACTTAATAAGCCCACCACTAAAAACCCAGACGAATCCGCCCCAGTCAGCGCCATTGCCGGTAACCGCTCTAAACTCACACAAACCGGTAAAAATAATAATGCCACCGAAGGCGCTGAAACAGCAGCTGGTGAAGGCTTACGCGTAGTCGTCGATGAAGAACGTAATGCATTAATTTTTATAGGTACAGCCAGAGCGTATCGTAGCGCTTACAATTTATTACAGCAGCTTGATAAAGAGCCTAGACAAGTGCTGATTGAAGCGACAGTGGCGGACATTACTTTAGACGATACAACAAAATTAGGCGTGGAATGGCAAGTTGAGCATCAGGATAGTACAGGCAAAGGCGTACTAGGCACCCTAGGTGGGCTGGGAATAGCCACCGGAGGATTAGGCTACGCCTTTACCGCCTCTGATGTTGCTGCAAAAATTAACGCATTAGCGTTGCAAAAAAGGCTAAAATTTTATCCAGCCCACGCTTACTCACTAAAGATAATGAGCAAGCTAGCATACAAGTTGGCTCACAGGTTGCGGTAATCACCAGTAATCTTAGTAATACCCAATCAGCTAATGATAGTGGCACCAACTTGTTAGCAAACTTTACTTATGTGGATACCGGCGTGATTTTAGGCTTTACGCCAACCATCTTAGAAGACGCCAAAGTCGAATTGAAAATCAGTCAAGAAGTGAGTGAAGCTGGCACATCATCTAATAACACACCGCCTATTTTCAAACGCAAAGTTGAAACCGTGCTAACAGCCAATTCGGGTGAAACCATTATGATAGGTGGGTTAATCACGCACAACGAAGACGTAACCGACACCAAGGTGCCGTGGTTAGGCGATATACCCGTATTAGGTTGGCTATTTTCAACGCTTAGCCGTTCAGACAAATCCACTAACATGGTCATCTTAATCACACCGCATATTGTATCTAATTCAGCCGAAGCAGCGTATTTAACCAAAAGCTTTCAAGAGCAAATGAATTGGAATGTAAAAGACGAAATAAGCAAACCAGCTGCCAGTGGTGTTGGCAAATAAATCCCTCAACCGCCAGCAATATTGACAGCCCATTTTTTTATGTAACATTAGTCGCTACCCGATAATCTGTAACGTCTCGAGAGCTGCTATGAACTTCTTATACCCAATCATTTTATTTTCACTCAGTATTGGTCTGTCCGATACTGTATTAGCCAGTAAAAAAATTGCCCGTATGTGATAACAGCCCTAATTGTTTGTCTAGCCAGGCAAAAATTGCTGATAAACAACACTATATTGCCCCTTTAGAAATTAAAGGCGACCCCTATAGAGCTTGGCATGAGTTTAAACAAGCCGTCGCGAAACAGGGACGCATGGTCATTACGCATCAAAATAGTGATAGCGTTCATGCTATCGCAACAAGTTTTTTACTGAGATACATTGATGATATTAATGTCGTATTAGACAGAGATGCCCAACTCATTCATATTCGTTCTGCCTCTCGTGTCAGCCATAAAGAATTTGGTGCTAACCGCAAACGCTTAGAAGCGTTACGTGAAACATTGCAAAAAGCTGGCGTTATTGAATAATGGCAGAGTTTCACACTGGCCTGTTTATTTTTCGCCGTGATTTAAGACTTGAGGATAATACTGGCTTAAATGCTGCGCTGGCATTGTGTCGTCAGGTTGTTCCGTGTTTTATTTTTGATCCTAGACAAACCGAATCCCATCCATACCAAAGCGTGCCTGGATTTCAGTTTATGCTGGAATCATTAGCAGATTTAGCGCAGCAATACCAATCGCTGAATGCAGAATTACTTTTACAGCACGGCTTACCGCATCAGGTAATTAGTGAGTTACATCAAACCCAACGCTTAGACGCTGTGTTTATTAATCGCGATTACACACTGTTTAGCCGACAACGCGATTATGAAATCGCCCAAGCCTGCGCGCAGTTAAATATAAAATTTTTTTTATTATGACGACGCCTTGCTGAATAGTCCTGAACAGCTAGTAAAAGATAATGGCTCGGCTTATCAAGTATTTACACCTTTCCATAAACGTGCAAGGCAACTAGCTGTCGCTAATCCTCAACCACTTGCCGGTCAGCATTTTATTCAACCTTACGCAAACCGTTACAAGCTTTCTAGCATACAGCCAGGAAAGTTAACGCCTCAGCCACACCTTGTTGGCGGTAGACAGCAAAGCCTAGCCATACTCCAGCGCATCGCTAACCAGGCATCCGACTTTAACCGCACAGAGTTAAACGCTAGTTCTCAGCTATCAGCGTATTTAAAATTTGGTACTTGCTCTATTCGAGAAGCGTATTACGCAGTAGCCAGTCGTTTTGGCATGGATCATGACCTGATTAGGCAGTTTTACTGGCGCGATTTCTTTACCCATATTGCTTATCACTTCCCTCATGTGTTTAAACAAGCGTTTAATCCTGCTTGCAATGCCATTGCTTGGGATAATAACGTTGAGCTTTTTAATTTATGGTGTCAAGGCAAAACCGGTTTTCCTATCGTCGATGCCGGAATGCGCCAGCTTAATGCCACCGGCTTTATGCCTAATCGGCTACGCATGATTACGGCTTCATTTTTAGTCAAAGATTTGCATATCAGTTGGCGCTGGGGTGAACGCTATTTTGCCCAGCGCTTAATGGATTATGACCCATGTTTAAATAACGGTAATTGGCAATGGTCAGCCTCAACCGGCTGCGATGCTCAACCTTATTTCAGAATTTTTAACCCGTGGCTACAACAGAAAAAATTTGACCCAAACGGTGATTATATTTACCAATGGTTGCCAGAGCTTAAGCCGATTGCTATTACTACTTTACATGCTTGGTATAAAAACAACGTTAGCTGTGATTATCCCAAGCCTATTGTAGACCACAGCGTTGCCAGCACGCTCAGCAAACAACGCTTTCAGGCCGTTATGCAGCGCTCATAACAACTGGTTTTGTTGCTCGTATAATGCCTGTAAATCGTTAAACGTAATCGTTGCAATCACCGTTTGAGCGTCATCTAAAATTTCGTATAACAAGCCGTCACCACGAATACTAAACAAGATAATCACATCGCACTCATCGCCGCCGCCTTCGCTATGTGGCTCATCGCTAGGCAGGCTGCGGGTATACTTGCCCGTCGGTCTCACCTCTTTCAAACTACCATCAGGGTAATAAAGTCTATGTTCACCTTGAATGACAAAAAGCGTATTTAACGCCTTATGCCGGTGTAAGACGATTTTTTGCCCGGCAGCAAATTTAAACAATAAATCAGCAATATGCCCATCACTGTCAACATCTAAAATGAAATACCATAAATGTTCAAAGTTGCCTAAGGTTTGCCAACGAATACGGCTATCGTCAAAACGGTATAAACTCATACTATGTGCCTCTGTTTTGGTTTAGTGAAAGCAGCATCATAGCTGCTTAGCTGGATTCGGTAAGCAGTGATTTTCCCCATAAATACGGGCGATTTACCCGCCACTCATAGCATGTAGCGTATTCATCTCGCTTTCATATAAATGGTACAATTGGCACAAATGAAACAAATGAATTGGAATGAAGTTTCGCACAAGTCCTCTTTTTCAAAAAGTGTGAATTTCTACCCAGACACGCTTAAGTTTTATGTCAAAATAGTGCGTTTAAATTCCTCCTTTTTAGACGAGATAATTATGAGTAATGTATTTAGTTTTACCGGAACCGTTGGCCGCGATGCCGAAGTAAGATACACGCCTGCAGGCCTAGCTATACTGACTGTTTCAGTTGCCAATAATGTTGGCTTTGGTGATAAACAACAAACTTTATGGGTACGCGTGAGCGTATTTGGCAAACGTGCTGAAGGCGCTTTGCAAAATTACTTAAAAAAAAGGTCAGCAAGTGTTTGTATCCGGAGAGTTATCGTTAAATGAATACAAAGCTCAAGACGGTAGCGCTAAAACTAGCTTGGAATTAAATGCCAATATTATTGATTTAGTCGGCAAACGAAGCGAACCCAGTGCTCAAAGCTACGATAATTCAGCCAATAAACCGGCAACGCGTAGTCAAGCCAATAATACTAGCTTAGATAATTTTGACGAACCTTATGATGATGGTATCCCTTTTTAATAAGGCGCTCAATGGGCTGAATAATCAGCATCAGTTGTAACCAATAGCTTTACCAGGGGGTTTTTATGAGCCAAGACGACAATTATTTTGTTATCGAATCCACCGAACAAAAAAAAAAAATTGATGTTAACGACCTTAAAATAGGTATGTTCGTCTCTGCGCTGGACAGGCCTTGGTTACAAACCAAATTTTTTATTTCAAGGCTTTGAATTAAAAACCCCAGAAGATATAGAGGCAGTACAACAGCAATGTGAATACGTTTTATATCGACACCACCAAGGAAACTAAGGTAGAACGATTTAACAAATTCAATACGGCTTATAGCCTAGATTATTTAGAAAAAGCCATACCGCCTAAGCCGCGCACCGATATAAAACACGAAATCAAAAGCGCCGTAACCGTTCATAGAAAAACCAGTAATTTGGTAAAAACGTTTATGGAAGAAGTGAAATTTGGTAAGCCTATAAACGCTATGGCCGCTAAAGTGGTTGTCAATAACTGCGTTGAAAGTATTTTAAATTCGCACAATGCCTTAATGCTATTAACGCAATTAAAAAAACGCGATGAGTACACTGCGCAACACAGCATGAATGTCTGTATTTTTTCTATCGCTCTAGGCCGACAAATCAATTTACCTACCCCTGAGTTAAACAAAGTTGGCTTATGCGGACTAATGCACGATATAGGTAAGATGTTGATTCCAAATGAAATATTAAATAAGCCCGACAGATTCACCGCTGAAGAATTGGACATCATGAAACAGCATACTAGCAAAGGTTATCGGTTGTTACTCAATACCGCTGATATGCTTGGCAGTGCCATAGACGTTGCCCACATGCACCATGAGCGTTTAGATGGTAAAGGCTATCCCCGGCAATTAACCGCAGAACGCATTAGCCATTACGCCAAAATAGTCGCTATTACGGATATGTATGATGCCATTACCAGTGATCGCGTGTATCAAAATGGGCGTTCACACCTAGATGCAATTAAACTGCTCACTGAATCATCAATGAATGGCCATTTAGATTCTGGCCTAACAATGAAATTCATCGAGTGCTTAGGCATTTATCCCGTAGGTAGTGTGGTCGAATTAACCAGTGGTGAAACCGGTTTAGTCATAGAAATACACGCTAAAGCCAAGCTAAAACCCAAAATATTAATGCTGAAGGATCAAAATAAAAAAACCTGCAATCCTTTTGTCATTGATTTATCGTTAGACAGTTACCGTCAATATGGCATTAAAAAAATACTGCGCGCGGAAGAATGTGATATAGACTTAATTCGCCACTACCAAAACGGCTTACTAGAACGCTCTATCTCTACCGCCTAAGCCATACCGTTCCTTATTACCCATTCACTTATGTCCATACCTTATTGGCGTTTATCTAGCTTTTATTTTTTTTACTTTGCCGCTCTTGGCAGTTTTACTCCCTATTGGAGTTTATATCTAAAAAATACCGGCTTTAATAATGTTGAAATAGGTGAGCAGTTTGCGCTGCTTGTCGGGGTTAGAATTTTAGCCTCGAATTTTTGGGGGTGTATAGCTGATCACACTGAGCGGCGCTTACTGATTATTCGGACAACTTCTCTCATTTCGGCGCTTATATTTGCTAGTTTTATGTGGGCTAAGGGTTATCTTTGGTTTGCAGGGATTACGGTAGCACTGAGTTTTTTCTGGAATGCAGGCCTGCCCCAGTTTGAAACCGTAACCTTGTTGCATCTTAAAGAAGAGCCGCAACGCTACAGTAAAATTAGACTTTGGGGCTCTATAGGCTTTATTGTTGCCGTATCCAGTGTAGGCGAAGCTATAGACCGTTTTAGCTCTGCTGTCTTACCGATGGCTATTACTGCATTGCTAGCTTTAACTGGGTTTAGCGCACTATTCGTACCTAACGCCCAATCCACACAACACGATGCTGAACCGGTTGGTTTTCTACGTCTATTATTTAAAACCGAAGTGCTCATGTTTTTACTGGTGGGCATGTTAGTGCAAATCGCCCATACACCCTATTATGTGTTTTATTCTATTTATCTAAAACAACAGCATTACGCAGGTTCCATCATCGGTGGTTTATGGGCATTAGGCATTATCGCCGAAATCTTATTATTCTTAGTTATGAAGCGGCTGCAAACTCGGTTCTCTATGCGTAGTATTTTTTTAGCGAGTTTATTGCTTTCTATCGTCAGATGGTTACTGATTGGCTTTTTCCCCGACAATTTATACCTGTTATTGTCTGCGCAACTTTTACACGCAGCGACATTTGGCGGTGTGCATGTCGCGTCGATTCACTTTGTACGCATGTATTTTGGCAAACTACATCAGGGCAAGGGTCAAGCTTTATATGCTAGCTTATGTTTTGGACTAGGCGGCATGATAGGCAGTTTTTACGGCGGCTATTTTTGGGACAAAGCAGGAGCTGATTTTGTCTTTTCAATCGGTGCGTGTGCTTGCACGCTGGCATTATTGCTTAGCTTTATTTGGATAGGCCGCAACCCGCACAGATTTAATGCATTCAGCTAAAATAATGCGCCAAGGCTCAATTTATTAAAACCCATAGGACATACTGTGTTTGAAATTATTAAAAGTGGCGGTTGGATGATGTTACCGCTGATTTTATGCTCAATTACCGCAATGGCGATTATTGCCGAACGCTTTTGGAGTTTACAACGAAAAAAAATCATCCCGCCCGGTTTGGTTAAACAAGTATGGGCGGTATCCCGAGAAAAAAAACTAGATGACCACATTTTAGACCGGCTTAGAGACAGCTCGTGTTTAGGCTATATCATGGCGGCTGGCCTTGCTAACAGTCATTATGGTCGTGATGTCATGAAAGAATGCATAGAAGAAGCCGGTCGGCAAGTGGTTTATAAGCTAGAACGGTATTTAAACACGTTAGGTACGATTGCCTCAATCACACCGTTACTCGGCTTACTCGGTACGGTTGTCGGTATGATTCAAGCCTTTAGCGCTATTGTTGCCCAAGGTATTGGCGACCCCGCAGTATTAGCCGAAGGTATTTCCGTCGCATTAATTACCACGGCGGCGGGACTCACTGTTGCGATTCCTAGCCTAATTTTTCACCGTTATTTTGAGCGCTTAGTCGATGAATACATTATAGAAATGGAAGCCGATGCGCTGAGACTTGTCGATATTTTGCATGGCGAACGTGAGGTATTACTATGAATTTTCGCAGAAAACGCCGGATACCTCCGGAAATCTCGATGACTTCAATGGTTGATGTAGTGTTATTGCTATTATTTTTCTTCATGTCGTGCAGTACATTTAGCCGACAAACCGAAGTCAAAATAAACCTACCCGAAGCCGATTCCGAAGCCGCTACCGATTACCCTAACAGCGTAATTTTATCGATTGATGCTGATGGTAACTATTACTTACAAGGTAGCGACGGGCTAACACATGAGCTAGTTAATAAAAAAAAGTCGATACCTTAGTCCATGCCTTACGCAAAATCGCCGTTAATCCCGAACAAACTCCGTTTATTATTAACGCCGATGGCAACAGTCCGCATCAAGCCGTCATTAACGCGATGCAAGCTTCTAACCTGGTAGGGTTTAACCATATTAGTTTTTCCACCCTTAGACCGGATGCACAACCATGAACTTAACAACTCAATTCGCCAGACTTAGCCAATGGGCTGAACGCGTCTGGTATAAAGACCCTTTCTTAGGCGTATGGTTAATGCCATTAGGTTTTTTCTATAGCGACATAGTCCGTTTTAGAAAATTTTTATACCGTATTGGCGTATTAAAATCGCATAAACTAGCCGCGCCCGTCATTATTGTCGGTAATATCACGGTAGGCGGCACCGGTAAAACTCCGCTAGTGATTTGGTTAGCGCAGTATTTACGCCAACAAGGTTATAACCCTGGCGTGATTAGTCGAGGTTTTAAAGGACAAGTGCAATGCTCACCGCAACTAGTCAACACTAATAGCAGCCCAGAACACGTCGGTGATGAAGCCATTCTCATCGCCAAACACAGCGGCGGCCCGGTCGCGGTCTGCCCAGACCGAGCCGCAGCCGGACGCCTGCTGATTGAACAACATCAGTGTAATCTTATTATCGCCGATGATGGCCTACAACATTACGCGTTACAAAGAGACATAGAAATCGCTGTTATCGACGGTCAACGCCGATTTGGCAATAGCTATTGCCTACCCGCCGGCCCTTTACGCGAGCCGATTAACCGTTTACAAAGTGTGGATTTAATTGTCGTCAACGGGGAGCGTTACGAAGATAACGAACTCACTATGCGCATGATTGGCACACACGCGATTAATTTAATAACGGGACAAACTAAAGCGTTATCCGACTGGGCCGGTGCGTCATGCCATGCCTTAGCCGGAATAGGCAATCCACAACGCTTTTTTGATCTATTACACGCCGCAGGCTTACTCTGTGACACCGTCAGCCTACCTGACCATCATCTATTCCATGCTAGCGATATCCAATTTAGCGATACCAAACCGGTACTCATGACTGAAAAAGATGCGGTTAAATGCTTAGCCTTTGCCGATGAACGGCATTGGTATGTACCGATTACCGCCGAACCGGAGCAAGAGTTTGTTAGGCGGTTGATGGAGATAGTTAACAATAAACTATAAAAATAGCTTACAAAACAATATCTTTGATTCCTAAAGAAATAACATCGGCTCAAGATTTAAGACTACTCTGCCCTATTATGTTAAAACAGCATTACTACGATACCCAATCATTTTAATAATAAAAACTAAAATGCAGGCTCAATCCTTAATATCTCGACTTTTAGGAATCATTAACCGGTTAAACTGCCTTTTTTTATACCACTCCACCACACGGAAGGCGAATAGTAAAAAAATAACTAGGGCATAAAACACTGGCTGCATCAAATTGCCTTTAAGTTGCCAAAAATAGTGAATAATCACCGCAATAGATGCTAGGTAAATAGAACGGTGAAGCTTTTTCCATGCCTTGCCCAGCAATATTTTTTGCCGATTTAGGGGATGTAATGGCCAATAATAAAATAATGATATAGGCAAATAACCCAAACCAGATATACGAACTTTCCACAACATCGGTAACAATTATCGACCATGCCAGTGCGTGGTCGATATATAGATAAGATAGTACATGTAAGCTTGCATAAAAAAACGCATACAACCCAAACAATTGGCGGTAGTTAGCCATTCCAGACCACTTAGTAATTTTTTGAATTGGAGTGATTGCTAATGTCACACACAAAAAACGTAAAGACCAGTCACCCAAACGAATATGCAATGCTTGAATGGGATTAGCGCCCAAGTTATCGAACGCAATATCGATAGCTATCCAACATAGAGGTATTAAAGAAACTGTAATACACAAATTCTTGAGTTTAAAGCATTTCTGAAACAATAACACCCAGCCGACGTTCAATAGAGGCGTCTTAAGCGATGCCCCTAGGTAAGACTTATTCAAAGTTTCCCTGATAATATCGAATAACATTAGAAAAAATGCACCAAGTCCATATCTTTGTACATAGAGGCCACTTGATCTCCGTAACCGTTAAATAATTCTGTTTGTCTTCTCGGTGAAAAAAAACGACTGCCTAACTGTCTTTCGCTGAATTGACTCCAGCGCGGATGTGGTACGGATGGGTTAACATTGGCATAAAAACCATATTCTTTAGGTGCATATTTATTCCAAGTCGTTGTCGGTGCATTTTTTAGTAATTCGATTTTGACAATGGCTTTTATACTTTTGAATCCATATTTCCAGGGAACTACGAGCCGTATTGGCGCACCGTTTTGATTTGGTAATATTTCTCCATACATGCCAACCGCCAATATAGTCAACGGATGAACGGCTTCATCGATACGCAGTCCTTCAACGTAAGGCCATTCCAGCATCCTGTTCCGCATTGTTTCTGGTTGATGGACAGAGGTAAATTTGACAAATTTTGCTGTCGACAACGGCTTAACACGTTTCAATAAGCTTGCGAGCGGAAAGCCAATCCACGGCACGACCATTGACCAACCTTCGACGCAACGGAGACGATAAACAAATTCCTGCGGGGCTTGCTGCTTTAACAAGTCTTCCATTTGAAGTGTTAAAGGATTTTCGACTTCGCCGATAATTTCAACAGACCAGGGGTTAATATTGAGTTTATGCGCCAAATGCGTTGAATCTTCTTTATTAAAAGTGAATTCGTAATAGTTTGTATAATTCTTGACAAGGTCTATAGGGTGGGGTTCCTATGTTGGCAATCGCGTCCTCGCTAAGCAAATTTTTCCTATCAAGTTGTTCAGTGGCGAATGCTGATGAAATTGGTGACCCTGAAACAGCAGAGGCAAACAAAGCTTTGATTATTTCTCGACGCTGTTTGAATACATGTGGGTCTGTAATTTCACTTGATGGTATAGCTTTTTGTGTTTTAATAATCATGCATAACCTAAAGACTAAATAGATTCGATTGGCACAACCAAATCTGGTATCACGAGTTCAAAAAAATCAAACATTCAAATCGTAAAAATGTGAAATTTAGAGAAAGAATTCATGTAGATTTTAATTTAAATTAATAAAGAATGAGTTTTGTTATCAAAACTTACAATTTGGTTAAGCCTCTTCATATATCTAACGCATTATCATAGATTTAATAAGTCGGATAAGCGTTTAATTTCACTTTCCGTATCGACTTGATAGGTTATGTCATACTGAACTCCAAGGTAATACAGCACGACGCCCTTACTATCCAATAGAGGCGTTACTTTAAGATGGTTATGGAATAAAGTACCGTCTTTCTTGTAATTTCGTAGCGTTACTTCAACTACTTCATGATTTTTCATCGCTTCTTTTATTTTGTATCGAGCATCTTGAGACCTATCCTCTCCTTGAAGAAACCGGCAATTCTTTCCAACTATGTCTTCATCTCTATATCCCGTTAATCTTTCAAATGCCTTGTTGGCATAAATTATGGGACAATCTTCCAAATCAGGATCGGCTAATGTTACGCCATTGACACATTCGTCTAAAATGGCAGTTAAAACTTGAGGGATAAGACCGTTGTCTTTCTTTACAATAAATGGCATAAAATGACTCCCAGGTTATAACTAACAAGCAAGCTGAGAATAGTCAGCTATTATTAGTTCTTTAATATTTTCAACCGTATTTTCAGCACCATCTTCAATAGCAACGCGAATTAACTTTTCAAATGGCCTCATAAAAATCTCAATTTCCAGAAGATCAAACCTGAAAGTCAGCTTGGTTTGAACATCTTCTCCTGTTTCTTCAATTTGAAAAGTTTTGTTTATAAGGCTTATCTAAGCCTTGTAATACAAACAGTGAATTTGGCCTGAATTCAGTAATTTCAAAAACTGATTCAATTAACGCTTCATTATCTTGTCGAACCTGTCTACCTTTAGCGCCTATAAAAACCTTATCGCCATCCAAAGATTGCAACTCTATGACTTCGGGCGCCCATTTTTGGTAATTTAGAAAAAAGTTTTCAGCGATAAAGCAGAACACATCTTGTGTTTTGGCTTTGACAAAAATACTGGCTTCACCAAAAACTTGCTTAGTAGTTCCAAACGATAGCATTACCATCACCCACGATTACATTTTCATGGTGGCTAACTTATCAGCATATTTTTAGTTGACAATGTATTGCTTTAAAATTTATAAAAATTGCCAAATTGATACTTAAGACTAAGGCTACACACTTTAGCAGGGACAGGGTATTTAGGGTGTTGGCAGCAGGGATGCTGCCAACACAAGCCTACAGGGATGTATTCACGGCATCCTGCACCCTGAATACCCTGTTCCGCCTTACGTTGGTAGCCCCAGACTTAAAAAGCTCTTTTGCTAAATCTTCTTTCGCTCTTGCCTGCTATAAGGCTATAAAAAATTCATGGAAATGAATTATTCAGCAGAATTTTTTAGTGCTATAAGCACAAGTAAAAATTAAACTGTGTTACCTTAAAATCTTTTCTAGTTATTAAAATAATTCCTAGAATCACATATTTTTTCCAAAAGAAGTGTTTCAAATTACAGTTTGAATTTTATGTCTAGCTCCATTCCTTGACAAAGCGCCAACCACCGTTAACCTAAGTTTGCAAAAAATAGTTTTTGTCAATAATTATATGGGGCACACATGAACTTCTTAACCACAAAAAATACAGTAAAAGTACTATCTGCAATTTCATTAATTTTCAGCGTAAATATCAGCCAGAATGCAAGCGCTACGGAACATGAAAAGATGTGTAAAGAACATATACAAAACAAAATCGCTTGGGATACGAGTGATGGTGCAGGTGCGTATAAATGGGAAGACGCAAACCTAGAAAACTTATGTAAAGGTACAAAAACCCCTGAAGAACCGGGCGAGTGTTTTCATAAAGTGATGACAGGGCATATCAAATGGGGAGACAGCGATAAATGGGAATGGAAAAATGCCATCGCCCTTTGTGCAGGAACGGATGATGCGGATGAAAAGATAGCTTGCTTTGAAGGAAGAATAAAAGCGGGTGAAAAGTGGGATGCTGCAATTTTTCAGTGTAAATCAAATAACAGCGGTTTGAATAACAAGGTTCCAGAATAAAAAATCATAGTTTAAACAAATAGTTGAGATTTTTTCACATTGGGTAATGACAAAGAATTTAGAAGCCCATCATGAACTAAGCGACCCCGACTATAGCAATACACACTGCCAATAATGCATCTTACACCGAGTAATTTAAGGTCGTGCTGAAATTAGCTTAATAATATTAAACTTAATTCCCAGTAAAATCTTGACTGTACTCGGTGTAGGCTCATTATAAATTATGTACTATAACTATTAAGAAGACATAGTAAATCCGAAATAGGCGTATAAACTACTAAATATAATGATTAGTTTAGTTTTAGTTATGATTACAGGAATTATTTTTAGTACTAGATAAATCCTTATCTATCTTGATGCAAATTCTGATTCTGAACGGTAACCAAGAGCCTGTCACTATAGACACAAAACAAGACGCCTCATCTGGCCTTTTCTAATCTTTCTAAACTTTAATGGTTAAAGTTACTGATTTTAGAGTGCAAGCAGCTTGCTAATTCTAGCGATACCCCTATAATGTCGGGCTGCTTTCAGGTTCCGAGGGATAAAGCCTTCGGTTAAACGGGAAGTCGGTGAGGTTTAAAACCAAGTCCGACGCTGCCCCCGCAACGGTAAATAAGTTAAGAATCATCATAAGGTCACTGTGTTAAACATGGGAAGACGATGATTCGGGTCAATCCCACTTATAAGCCCGGAGACCGGCCTAAAGCGATTCGGCGCAGCGGAGGGCTAGTGTCTCGAAACTACGGCCCTATTGCGCCCAATGCTTTCGCGTGTTGTCCTCTGCTGTTATTTTTATCCGCTATGCGCGGGTGGCGCAGAGGCTTTATGAAATCTCACATCACTATCTTTCTCATCGCTAGCACTTATCCTGTGATTAGTGCCGCACAATCATCTATAGACTCATCTTTAATAACCCCTTTACCCGATGTCGTGGTAACAGCAACCCGTGTTGATACCCCTGACAATCAATTAGCGACAGGCACTACAGTAATTACGCGTCAAGATATTGATAATAGTCAGTTTAAAACCTTACCGGATATTTTAAAAACGGTACAAGGCGTAGAGATTAGCCAAAGCGGTGGTTATGGCCAAACCACCGATTTATTTTTACGCGGCTCAAATCCTAGCCATGTCTTAGTCCTTATCGATGGGATTAAAGTAGGCTCAATAACATCAGGTACTATGTCTTATGAATTAATACCGGTAGACCAAATTGAGCGCATAGAAATCATACGCGGCCCTCAATCGAGCTTGTATGGCTCGGAGGCAATAGGTGGCGTGATTCAAATCTTTACTCGTAAAGCCGACAGTGAACAACAAACCCGTGTATCGTTAGAGGCAGGGGGTGGCACGTATGATACAGCGCATGTCGCAGGCTCGGTCAATGGTCGTTATGGCGCTAATTGGTTTAGCTTAGGCGTATCGAATATCAACTCACAAGGTTTTAACAACAAACAAAATAGCGACCCCGATGCCGATGGCTATGACAATACCGGTTTGAATGCGCGTATAGGTCATAAATTCAGCAATAATGCCGAATTAGAAGCCTTTTTTTATGCGCACACAAGGCATAACAGAATATGATTCCAATTACGGCGGCAATCATTCAGAATTTGCTAATCAAGTCGTAGGCATCAATGGACATATCGACTTTTTACCGCGCTGGCGTAGTCTGTTACGGCTAGGACAGAGTTTAAATCAATTAGATACGTTTTATAACACGGGGGTATTTGAAAGCCGTTTTAATACTACACGCTGGAATTTAAGTTGGTTGAATCAAATTACTTTATCCGATAAACATCAATTGACATTAGGTACAGATTACCGCGTTGACGAGGCTGAGAGCAATGACTTAGATACGTTTCACCCTGGTTTTGACACTTACCTTGCTAGCTCGCGCTATGATGTCGGTGTGTTTACTGAGCTGCACAGCCAGCTCTGGGATAACCATTTTATCAATGCCTCGCTACGCTGGGATGAAAATCAAGCATTCGGCGATTATGTCACCGGTAGTATAGGCTGGCGCTATAACAGCCCTTGGGGAATTAGTCCGTTTGCCAGTTTTGGTAACGCGTTTAAAGCGCCAACGTTTAATGAACTGTATTGGCCTGATACGGGTTTTGGCGGTGGTAATCCCCTGTTAAAACCGGAAGAATCAGAAACCGTTGAAGTTGGCTTAGCCGGTCAACACCGCTATTTACAATGGGAATTACGCGCTTACCATACTAATGTAGAGAATTTAATTTCTGGTTGGCCACCGGTTAATGTTGGTAAAGCCAGAATAGAAGGCATAGAAGCCGAGTTTAGTACCGAATGGGCAGGCTGGCGGCCTAAGTTAACAATGAGTTTGTTAGAGCCTATTGATACAACAACAGGGTTGCGTTTACAGCGGCGAGCAGATAAGTCACTAGCATTTGATTTATCAAAAAACACTAGGCCAGGTCGACTTAGGCATGAATGTGCTGGCAAAAGGCGATAGACCCGATATAGACTATGACACCTATCCTTCTAGGCGCGTACAACTGGCAGGTTATGTCACGGTTGATTTGCGCGCAGCCTGGCATATTACGAAAGCGTTTTCAATAGCCGCTAAGTTAAACAATTTATTAGACCAAAATTATCAAACGGCTTATTCATATTACACGCCGCATAGAAATTTCTTTATCGATTTACATTATACCGGAACACTTTTTTTAGGAGATTGACGATGATAAGCAAGCTACATACCCATAAGATAACAAGCCCTTTGTTATTAATTGCGTTAATGGTAGTTACCCGCTACCACCATTTTGGCGACGCGTTACACTTACCCGATGCCTCATTAGCGGTGTTTTTCTTAGCGGGATATAGCCGTTCGTTACCTTACCGCAAAGCCTTTTTTTGGCTTTTTATTACTGATGGCAGGGCTGATTGATTACGCAGCGATTGCGGCAGGCACTAGTGCATGGTGTGTATCGCCAGCGTATGTGTTTTTAGTGCCGACGTATGGCTTAATGTGGTGGGGTGGCCAATTAGCTGCATCATTACAGACGCAAGCGCATGGTTTAGTTAAAGCAATGAGTATGACATTACCCGCTACGTTCGCTGCGTTTACCGTATCCAACCTAAGTTTTTATTGGTTATCTGGTAAATTTTCTGACATGGGCTTCATTGAATACGCTAGCCGTGTCGCTAAGTATTTTCCTCAATACTTAGGTGCTGCGGTGTTTTATGTGTTATGCGCGTTAGTCATCGTGAACGTGCTACAACGAGTAAAAATAAAGCCTGTGTCAATGCCAGACTAGCTAAGCCACTAGTTGCCAAGGTACTCTCGAACCTTGGCAAGGCCCTTCCCTGTTATCCCATCTTAAACCCAGCAAAAAAACCTGCTGCGGCGCTCACGCCTTTACTGGTAATACTAGATAACCGCTTTTGCAAAAACTCACCTGATGAAACGGCAGCGTGCGTGGCCGTATTAGCCGCATGTTGTAAATCCGCATCGCTAATGTCAACCACACCGTAGTATTCGCTAACAAATAACAACACTACGGCAGCCCCCCTAAAAATAACGCAAGGCGTAGCATTTTTTTAGCAAAATAACCAACGGACATGCCAATCACAAAAGGCGCGCCGATATTACCTAAAAGAAAACGTGGAAGAAAAAAGATCTTGAAAAGAATTTGTCGTCAAAGTCGTATTATTCATAAGCGAAGGCTGATAACGCATAAGTGCGAAGTTGTTTAAACGTTTTCATTATAACGCAGAGGTGCATAAACCATAGTGAGGATAACGTATCTACAATGCTGAAGCTTAGTTTGCAGCAAAGTTTACATTTTTGTGGTTTTTTGCAAAAAAACAACACAACTGTTAACATAAATCTGCACAAATCGATTGGGCAACCGCATGAACTCTAAACAAATGAAAAAGTGGCTTGAGCAACAAGGCGCTACGTTTAAACCTGGCAAAGGTTCTCATTTAAAAGTGTTTTTGAACGGCAGGCAA
>NZ_LAJX01000219.1 GCF_000963695.1 Methylocucumis oryzae | reverse complement strand
CAAATCCTCGACGGTGAGCTTAGCGAGCCGTTCATGAATGGCTTTCACGGTATTGCTATCGATTAGCCTTGCAGGCCCATAGCCGACCTCTACCTTTCCTGCCATTTGTCCGCCAAGCGTAATAAAATCCATCGGTGGTTCTGCTTTATAGCTGGTTTTGTTAAGACAGTAATGTATGCCTTGCCAGGATTTGTCTAGGTCTGCATCGATATTTTCACCTTCGACAAACGATAAGCTGGGGATTGGTTGGTCTGGTTCTTTTTTCTTGTAGCCAAATAAGCTGGAAAAAAAAAATCCTTTCTTGGCTTCATTAACACTTTCTAAATAGATTTCAGGATTATCAGGTGCTAAGAGCCGCCAAATCAACGGTGGTGACTCAAGTATTTTCTTAATGTTTGCATCAGAAACGCTATGCAGCGCGAAACACATGCCCATATTTAGTTTTCCTGTTAATTGTGATAGGTTGTTAACAGATTAAGGCAAGCACAGCCTACCGTAATCCTATTGAGTTTTGATGTTATTAGAGTAAACCAGGCCGTTTTGCGTTAGTTGGAGGAGTTATGATGCTAGGTAAAATGTTTGCGTTATGCATAGGATTAATCATAGCGTCGTCATGGTGTTATGCACAAGGCATTAAGCTGGATGGTAGCTTAGGCGCTAACAATGTATTTAATGGGCAACATGTGGTTATTCCACAAAACGTGGGTAAAACGCTAGGACGTAATCTATTCCATAGCTTTGCTAAGTTTAATATTGCAACTGGGCAAACCGTTGAGTTTACCGGTAGTGATGAGCTGCAAAACGTAATTGCTCGCGTTACCGGCCATCAACGCTCTGTGCTTGATGGTACCTTAAAATCCAGCGCAGCTAACGCCGATTTTTATTTTATTAACCCTAACGGCATTATTTTTGGCCCGAATGCGTGGGTCGATGTTCCTGGTTCATTTCATGCGAGTACGGCTGACCACGTTACCTTTAACGACGCTCATAGTTTTTATGCGAATCTTGATAATGTCAGCACACTCAGCAGTGCTAAACCCGCAGAGTTTGGTTTTCTCGGTACCTCTTCGGTTAATAATGGTTTGATTTTATTGGATGGCGCGCAATTAGCGGTCAACCGCTATCAAGCGCTTGATTTAGTTGCAGGGAATATTTCAATAAAAAGCTCAGCTCAGCGAAATACCTGGCTGGCGGCACCGGGTGGCGATATTCGATTAGTTGCCATGCAAGGACAAGGCCGTGTCAGTTTGGCACAGCAAAATGGCTATTCTGTACTGCCTGATTCCTCTTTGACTCAATCCGGTGGTCATGTTTCTGTTGATGGTCGAGCGGGTAGCGATTACGCGACGTTGTATGCGTCTGGCGATGGTGCAGGTCGTATTGCAGTATGGGGGCGCGAGGTCAATATTTGGGATGCCACGGTTTATGCCGACAACAATGGTTTTCTGTCGGCGGCAGCCAATACCGGCATTGCCGTTAGCGCACAAACCTTAAACGTTGATCGCAGTTTAGTTCAAGCGGATACGCTGAGTGATGGTGCTGGCGGTTCTATTGTTATTAATGCAAAAACGCTGTCGGTGTTAAACGGCGCGTTAATTTCTGCTGATGCCGAGGCGAATGGTGATGCGGGCAATGTTTTCATAACAACCAGCTCTTTAAACATTTTCGATGAAGCGGAGATTACGTCTAGCTCTTGGGCGGCAGGTAATGCCGGTGTTGTTGATGTTAGCGCCGATACTATTGTTATTGATGGTCTTGGGCGCACAGACTCAACCGGCATAAAAACCGAACAACATTTAGATAGCACCGGCTTAGCGGGAGCGGTAAGGGTTAATGCTCATAGCATTACTTTAAAAAATCATGGCATGATTGGCGCTGCAACATGGTCAGATAGCGATGCCGGTAATGTGAGAGTGGATGCCGAGCATATTGTTATCGACGGTCAAGGCAGCCAATATTCGACGGGTATTTTATCCATTGTTTGGCAAGGTTTAGGCTCTGGCGGCGTCGTAGAAGTTAATGCAAAAAAGATAGATATCGTTAACGGTGGCGAAATTTCAGCTAATACCTGGGCGCAAGGCGATGCGGGTGATGTCCGTGTTACGGCTGATAGCTTGTTGATTAATGGTCATGGTACGAATTTTCTGACCGGTATTTTTTCCGATGCTTATCAGGGTAGCGCCGGTTCGGCAGGCACTATTAAAGTCAGCGCAAACCTCATTAACTTAACCGATGATGGCATGATTTCATCAAGTACGCGCTCGGTAGGCGATGCGGGTCAAATTGATATTAGCGCTAACACGCTGTGGATTGATGGTCGCTCGGCAGAGCATTATTCAGGTGTTTTTTCCGCGACCAATCCCGGCAGCTTAGGTGATGGCGGCAACCTAACGCTTTCAGTTAAAGACTTAGTGTTAGTAGGTAAAGCATCGATTGCTACGTTTTCAAGCGGTGAGGGGCAAGCAGGTGATATTTATATCAATGCTAATACCTTAACCATTAATGGGTTTGCGAACGACGCCGATATAGGTATTTCTTCTAATGCGATTATTTTTACCCCGACTTTCAACAACTCGCTGCATAGAAGCCCTGGTAATATCGATTTAGTGATTAACCAATGGCTATGGCTTAATTTTGCGACGATAAGCATTGTTAACGATATTGCTTCTTTACACCCTGAAACCATCACGCCTGGGTATATCAAGATAACTGCGCCTAATATCATGGCGTATAACAGTCGTATTCTGGCAGAAGCCTTGATTAACGCGCCTGCCGGAGCCATAACCGTCGACAGCTTAGGCGAGATGGTCATAGAAAATTCGGTTATTTCATCAGAAACGGTTTTTGGTAGTCATTTTGGCAATATTGCGTTAACAAGCCATAACGCTTTGTTATTAAATGCCAGTAGTGTAAACACGCAATCATTAGGCGGTGCGGGTGGTGCGATTCTCATCGCCAGCAATGGCTCGATTGAATTGAGCGACTCGTCCGTGAATACTACGGTTTTACCGCCTATTGGAAATTCTGACGTGTTGATTCCGCTCAACGGCGATGGCGGCGCTATTACGGTTCAGGCCGGTAAGTGGTTGAGTCTAACCCATTCTAGTTTGGCTACTTCGGTGTTAAATCAGCAAGGCGATGGTGGTGACATTAACGTCACTGCAAATAGTCTGTTAATGCAAACCGGTTTAATGCAAGCTAATGCGCGTTCTGGTCAAGGCGGAACGATTAATCTGAATGTCGCGGCATTAATATCTAGCGGAAATTCTTTAGTGTTAGGCGGCAAGCCGGTGTTATGGTCGCCCGCTGCCTTTGGCTTTAATGTCATACAAGCAGCATCTGAATCAGGCTTAAGTGGCGATATTCATCTCATGTCGCCGCAATTAAATCTCAGCGCTGTGTTAGCTAATTTCGGTGGTCCCCAGTTTGATTCAGAGATTTTAAGCGGCAATGCTTGCGACGAAACTGGGGGTAGTACATTAATTCGTTTAGGTGCAGGTGGACTAAAATAAAACATCGTTAAATAAATGCTAGGGCATATCACTCAGTCACTTGCGTGATATGCCTTAGTTTTTTGCTATTTTTGATTTATTATAATTATAAGTCATTGATATTTATTTATTTTTATAGCATTTGCAAAGAAAAAAACCAATAGAATATGCACTTACCATACCAATTTCTGCGGCCTATTGTCGCGCGACAACATGCCACATTTTCAAAGATTTACGGTGTATTAAACTTTGCGCCAACTGTTGTTGCTTACTCTCAATAACAGTTGCCCCACCTTCCTCTCCATAATGCGGGTTAGCTTAGCCAGCCCGCATTCTTTTTTTTTGCCCGAGGTCATTATGAATCGAAGCTACCTTGCTCAATCGTTAACTCATACGGTGACAACACAAGAACTCAGCAAAAAAATCGCTATTCATGAAGCAGGACATGCGGCAGCGATTTACCTGGGTAATATGCAAAAACAACTCCCGCCTGTATTTTTTCAAATCCAGATTGACCAGCCGCCTAACCATAAGCGCTTGTCCACTACCGAACAGAATTGGCTGGCTAGAATTGAAGGAGGCCGCTTAATTCACACGCTGCCTTCCTGTATTGATGAGGCTACACGAGAGTTTTCGGAACCAGAAAAGCAAGCTTATTTACACGCTTTTGAAGCCGATATAATGAATTTTTTAGTAGGGCCGCTAGCAGAAGCCAATTATATTGCGTTAAGAGACGATGAAATTATTAACTCATCGCTGATTACGCTGTCTGCGCTACGCAATTATGGCGGTAGTGATGATTTGAAAAACGCCTACGAATATGCTGAATGTTTGTTCGATAATCGTTTCGCACAAGAACGAAAATTACATGAATTATTCTTACAAGCGTTTGAATTTATTAATAGCGGTGCCGTCTGGCGCGCCATCATGGCTTTAGCGAATCATTTACTCAGATGCCAACAAGCGGTTATTGACTGTGAAGAAATCACACGCGTGTTAGATACGCATTTTTATCACCGTAAGCCGCATACGGGTTTAGTGCTACAGTAATTCTCAGCGAAAGTAACGCCATCGTTAGCAGATAGTACGTTGAGAGACATGAGTCAGTACACATGATCCGCCTCCTTATGACAGTTGAACAGCCCAATTGCAACAAGCTTCTTGCCTCCTTCGTACTTGAGTTCGCGGCACTTATCGAAATCAAAGATTTTAAACCTACGCCCTTGCGCCAGCTCGCTGTTCAAGTAATCCACAATCCATGATTCCAAATACCAAGTGACAGCAATCAGCTTCTGCGGAGTAACACTGACATCTACCAGCACGTAGTTATACGCATCTCGTGAGTGAAATCCAGTTGGCACCGAGATAGCCTGTTCTGCGCAGAACGCAAGAATACGTCGATAGTAACTCTTGTGACGCTTTCCAGGGTATATACCGTCTGTTTTTTCATTCGTAACTCTCTATCCAGTGCGTAAGGTGGTTTCGATTGCGTTGCATGAGCATGTCAGCAGAACTTACAACTGTTGGGTAATATGCTATAACGATTTTAATTTTTACTAATCGGGAGTAGTTTATGCAAATATGGGTTGATGCGGATGCCTGTCCAAAAGCGATTAAGGCCATTTTGTTTCGATTGGCTGAGCGTACGGGCATTACGATTACCTTAGTTGCCAATCAATTTCTATCCATACCGCCATCACGCTTTATCAAGTTTTTACAAGTACATTCCGGTTACGATGTGGCCGATAACGAAATTGTCAAAAGATTGCATAGCGGGGATTTGGTGATTACTGGCGATATTCCGTTAGCTTCGCAAGTCATTGGTAAAGGTGGTCATGCTATCAATCCTCGTGGTGAACTTTATACTCAAGACAATATTGGAGAGCGTTTGAATTTGCGCGACTTCATGGAGGTATTGCGGTCTAGCGGTGTTGATACCGGCGGACCTTCTGCCTTAAATTCACGCGACATACAAACCTTTGCGAATCAATTGGACAGGTTTTTAACTCAACAGTGTGGAATAAAGCCGCGTTAATTCAAACGCGACAAATTGAATTAGGCGAAGAGCCTATTCAGCGCGTAGGGCAGTTTCGCGACTACAAACCGCCATCGGTGTCCCCCGAAATGGCGGATTACCTCATTCTTGACAACTTCTTTGTTCGCTTGGCTTGATAAGCCCGCACGTCTTGCGAAAGAGGGCTAGTATTAGACAGTCGAAGATGGGTTAGTGAAGCCATAACCGCGACTTCTTCTTGACTGATTACATTTAAAGCGCAACAAATACCGCCCTCATCGCCTAAATACACGACATCCATAATTTCTACCTGTGCATCGGGCGAAATGTTTATTGACTTGTCTCGCAGACCACGTACTAGAGCCTCCGTTACCTTAGCAGGAATCGGTAATTGCGATTTCAACTTTTGCATTAACTTTGTTACTTGTTTAGGATTGTCAATCATATTTCTTCATGTAGAAAGGGCGTAGTGTGGTTTCGCGACAGCAAACCGCCATCGGTGTACCCAGAAATGGCGGCTTGCCTATCGGCGAATCTGCCTTACCGAGTTTGGTTTGTTTAATTTCCTTCGTTACTTGGCCGTTATAATATAGGCTTGATCAATGGGTATGCCAAAAAAGTCTTTATTGCGAATCTCTTTGGTGTCGTGTTCAGTGCGATACTGCTTTGTTAGTTGAATAAGTTCGCTATTTTTGGTCTCAATTGGTACAACTTTTGATAAATTAACAATCTCTGCTGAAGAAAAGCTTTCATTCATCTTTTTTGCAAGATAGCGCAAAGCTTTTAGCTTATCATGATCAATCCAATCGGCTGAGACGATTAAATCCCATTTATTGGGAGAGTCCTCTGGTAAGAAAAGAGCAAAAAATGAAAATTTGCCCATTTCTTTTGACGCAGTTTCTTCGATGGATTTTAGTTTAGCGATGTCTAGGTTCATAAAGCCGCCAGTAAAGATTTAGTTGCGTCAATCATTGCTTGAGCGTCTGCTTGGTTTGCGCTACTAGTTGGATTGTATCGTGATTCTGGGCTCCACGCTGCGACGGGTGTGATTAAAAGTGCGGTGAACATGTAGAATATCAAAAATTCCCTTGCCTAAATTTATGAACTCAACTAAAGAACTTCTCTTGATCGAACGTCTAAAACGTCATCCGAAACTGTTTAACCGGATGGAAGCCTTACTCGATGTGGTAGAAAACGTAACCGGAGATTGCACAAAAGCCGATGCTGCAGAGTCCGACAAATTTTTGATTTTAGCTTTAGCTCAACAGCATACCCGCATAAATAAATCGCTCCACCATATCTGCAAGCAACGAAAAGAGCTTCTGCGTCGGCGAGCCGTGAACTTACTAAATTCTCAATATCTTTGACGCTTAACATATTAAAGCTGATTTTGAATTTTACGCATTGTAACCGAATTATGCAGAGGTCAAAAGCTAATACCAAAGATGAACTATGACTGCCAATGGCTGAGATAGCACGGTTTCGGGATAGCAAGCCGCACCAGTGTGTTCCGAAACGGCAGATTGCCTATAGCCGAATTCCCTTAGCGCATTAATAAACCGCAACCAATCAGAAAGCCATAGTTTTACATACCCGTCATTCCGGCAGGGATTGCCGGAATCCAGTGCCATGGATGGCGCTCTTCAAGTCCCCCTGTGTTCTTGGCAATCCATGCCGAGATGACG
>NZ_LAJX01000218.1 GCF_000963695.1 Methylocucumis oryzae | reverse complement strand
TTAGTTGTAAGCTGCGCTGTTTTGTTGGTTCCTGTTTTAATGTGGTGGTTAATCGGGCAACATTTAAAAAGACTGGAAGAAATTCAATTAGACATAAAAGAAATATTTAATAAATTTGAAAATAAAAAAGAAAGTGCCGCTCAATTTGTTGACGAAAAACGACAAAGTTTAGTTGACAGATCAACATCAATTACTGTGGTTTTGAAAGCTTTGAAATGGCTTGGTTTTACTCCGGTTATTGCTGCTATTTTGTTGTTATTTAATAAGTTTCCTGTAATTCCAACATTTTTTTTATGATGTATATTACTTTATTGTCTATTTTGTATTTTGCAGATAAGGCTAGCAATGAGGATTGTTTTCTCCAAAAGCTCTTGGCTTGTGTTTGAAAGGCTTCGATATCATGTATCTACCTACAAACTCGCTTTACCCCAATTCCAACCTAGTTACCTCAAACATTTATCTAAATTAACACCATGCACACCTATCCCTACCCTACCCAGATGATTTGCTCATTACTTCAGGTAAATCCCCGCAAGCTCTGGAAAAAGAACTGGCTTAACAGAGCAATTACAGAAGAATGGAATTTACGTGCGCCAAAGTTTGGTAGATGCTGTTTTGCGGGATATTGGTGAATAAAGCATATCAACGCGTAAGGTCCAATAAGGGCAACCGCATCGTTAGTTTTTCGCGGTTTATGCGGTTTCTATTTTGCAAAAAACAGCTGATTTGTTTCTTTTTTTATGGCGTGACATCAAATCAACTACACAACCGCATGGACGCTTTCTATCCAAATGAAAAAATCACTGAAACAACAAAGTGCTATACCCTTTAAGCCCGGAAAAGATGCTCACTTGAACGTATTCCTGAACGGCAAACAATCCATACAATAGATGTTTTATGACAGGTATTCTGCTAATATTAGCGCCCACTTCTCTTAACACAATAACACTAGAACTATCTTAGGTAAGTATTATGGCTTTTGTGGTCACCGAAAACTGTATTAAATGTAAATTTACTGACTGCGTGGATGTCTGCCCAGTCGATTGCTTCCATGAAGGGCCTAACTTTTTAGTGATAGACCCAGATGAGTGCATTGATTGCACGTTATGCGAGCCTGAGTGCCCGGCTAACGCAATCTTCGCAGAAGATGAAGTCCCTGAAAATCAACAACAATTTATTCAATTAAACGCCGAATTGTCTAAAACATGGCCATCGATTACCGAAGTAAAAGAGGGCCTGCCAAACGCTGATGAGTGGAATGGCAAAGAAGGCAAGCTCAATTTGTTAGAAAGATAATCGTGTAACGCTTAGTTGGGGGCTACAACGCCAACCCAACTAAGACAGGTTACAGCCCCCTAGCCAGGTCTTGTTGAATATCATCGATATGCTCAAGTCCTACCGAAATGCGTAGTAATCCATCACTAATACCAGCCGCCGCGCGCTGTTCAGGTGTTAATCGTCCATGTGTCGTACTGGCAGGATGGGTAATAGTCGTTTTAACATCGCCTAAATTCGCCGAAATAGATACCATTTGAGTCGCATCAATTAAGCGCCACGCTTCTTCTTTACCACCCGCCAACTCAAAACTGACAATACCGCCAAAACCGGTTTGTTGACGTTTAGCGATGTCATGCTGAGGGTGACTGCTTAAACCTGGGTAATACACTTTATTAACCGCAGGCTGTTGTTCTAACCAGGTTGCTAACGCTAGTGCATTGGCGCTATGGGCTTGCATTCTCAACGCTAAGGTTTCAAGGCCGGATAAAAACACCCAAGCATTAAACGGACTCATGCTCGCACCGCAGGTACGTTGATAAGGATAAATGCTTTTTTCTATGATGGTTTCATTCGCCACCACCGCACCGCCCACACAGCGGCCATGACCATCGATATATTTAGTCGCTGAATGCACGACGACATCAGCACCTAAGTTCAAAGGCTTTTGCAATATCGGTGTACAAAAGCAATTATCCACGACTAATAAGCAACCGTGCTTATGGGCAATATCGGCAATAGCTTGTATATCGCCTATTTCGGTTAAAGGATTAGACGGCGTTTCTAAAAATAATAAGCGGGTTTTCGGCGTAATTGCCGCTTCCCAAGCCGCTAAGTCAGACAACGGTACAAAATCTGTCGCAACGCCGAATTTGCCTAAGTAATTTTGTAGCAATAATACCGTGCTACCAAACACGCCGCGCGAGCACACAATATGGTCACCCGCTTGTAATAAGCTAATGCCAACCGCCATAATCGCCGCCATGCCCGAAGCAAAGGCGACACAACGCTCACCTTGTTCTAATGCGGCTAGGCGTTGCTCAAACGCATGTACTGTTGGATTAGTAAAACGAGAATAAATATTGCCCGGCGCTTTGCCGGTAAATCTTAACGAAGCATCTTCAGCATTATCAAACACATAACTAGACGTGGTAAAAATCGGAATGCTGTGCTCGTCTTGTTCGGTACGCTGATGGCCTGTTCTAATCGCTATTGTTTCGGGTTGGTAAGGCGTCTGGTTAGAATCGTTCATGTAATTTTAGGGTAGTTAATCGGGTCACCAACTTAAGACGGGATAGGTCATTCAGAACGCCCTGTCCCGTCATAAGTGTGTAGTCGTTAATCGCAATTTTGCATTTCAACAATGAATTGACCGCTGCCGCGCTCACTACGCGCCGAATCGTTACGCAACGCTTCTATGCGCTCTAAGTAGACGCTATCGATATCGCCGGTAATATATTCGTTGCTAAAACAAGAGGTATCAAAATGCTGAATCTCAGGGTTGCCTCTGCGCACGGCCTCGATTAAGTCGTCTAAATCTTGGTAAATAATGCGGTCAGCACCAATTTCCTGACAAACATCTTGCTCGGTTCTATCATGCGCGATTAATTCATGGGCTGCCGGCATATCTATGCCGTACACATTGGGGTAGCGCACTGGCGGTGCTGCCGATGCAAAATAGACTTTTTTCGCGCCAGCATCTCTGGCCATTTGTATGATTTGCGCAGATGTCGTGCCTCTAACAATTGAGTCATCGACTAATAACACGTTTTTGCCGTCAAATTCCAAATCAATTGCGTTTAATTTTTGCCGTACTGATTTTTCCCGCATTTTCTGACCCGGCATGATAAATGTTCGGCCTATATAACGGTTTTTCATAAAACCTTCGCGGAATTTGACGCCTAAGATATTGGCCATTTGTAACGCAGCCGTTCGGCTGGTATCAGGGATAGGAATCACTACGTCAATATCATTATCCGGCCATTCGCGTTGTACTTTCTCAGCCAGTTTAGTCCCCATGCGCAATCTAGCTTTATAGACCGAAATATTATCGATAATCGAATCTGGACGCGCGAAATAAACATATTCAAAAATACAAGGACAATGGTCAATGGTGTCTGAGCATTGCTGAGTATGTAATTTACCGGACTCTTCAATAAATACCGCCTCGCCAGGCGCAATATCTCGAATAAGTTTAAAACCTAACACATTAAGCGCTACGCTTTCTGACGCAATCATGAATTCCGGGCCAGCGTCGGTTTGGCGCTCACCAAACACCACGGGCCTTATACCATGCGGGTCTCTAAAGCCTAAAATCCCAAAACCTGCAATCATGACCACCACGGCATACGCGCCACGGCAACGTCTATGCACACCGGAAACGGCTTGGAACACGTCGTTAACGGTTAAATGCAATTTGCCTAGGCTTTGTAATTCATGGGCAAACACATTCAGTAATACTTCAGAATCCGAGTCGGTATTAATATGACGTTGGTCTTGTACGAATAACGCTTCTTTCAACTCTTCAGTATTGGTTAAATTGCCGTTATGCGCCAACGTCAAACCAAAAGGCGAATTGACATAAAACGGCTGTGCTTCAGCAGAGCTGGTACAACCGGCTGTAGGATAACGCACATGGGCAATCCCCATATTACCTCTAAGCTTTAACATGTGTGCTTCATTAAACACATCGCGGGTTAAGCCGTTATCTTTGCGTAAATGCAAACGGCCATTTTCGCAGGTCACAATACCTGCCGCATCTTGGCCTCTGTGTTGCAAAACCGTTAATGCATCGTAAAGCTCTTGATTAACGGGAGTATGGGAAACGATAGCAGCAATACCACACATAGTGTTTACCTAGAAGTAAAGATTATCTATATCGAACACGTTTCGTAATATCAAACGAAAGATGATCATGCAACCAAATAACAGTTGCTTGGAAAGGTGGAATCAAGCGCGACTTATTCCACCAAGACGATTGTGGCAGCACGGATAACCCGGCTAGCAACACCAAAATAAAGACAAATATCAGGCTATGCATTAACCCCAAAACCATGCCCACTAACCTATGGCTTGTTGTCAAAGCAGCCGATGTTAACGCCTGGCCTAAAATTAACCGTATCAATCCACCGACAGTGACCGTAATAGCGCATAGCAGGATATACGATGCTGCCAATCTAGCAGAAGCATCGTTAATCATAGTCGTTAAAAACATCGTAAATTCAAGGCTAAAGCCTAAACCGACTAATACAGCCAATAACCAACATAGCAATGAATAGGCTTGAAGTATCAAACCTTGCCAAACGCCGATTAATAGCGTCATTATCGCTAGGCCTATAATCACATAATCGGCCCAAATCATAACGAACTCGAATAATTATTCAGCAATCAACAAAGTTTTAATGCGCTGTTGATCTAGGGTCGATTTCATCGTCAGGGCACGATTTTTATCTAATTCAGGTCCTACTTTTAGTCGATAAAACGTACCTTTACCACTGACTTGTATGGTTTCTAATTTAACAGGCATACCTTGCTTGCGTAAACTTTCTGACAACGCGAGGGCATTTTCTTTTTGGCTAAAACTTCCTGCTTGAATATACCAACGACCACCTGAGCTGGCGGTTGCGGCTGGCTTTGTTTTAGCTGGTGCTACAGGCGCAACGGGCGTAACAACAGGTTTAGCGACTGTTGTCGATGGCTTAGCAACCGGCTTTGTGGGTTGTGGCTTCACTTGAGGTTTAGCGACGGGCTTCACGACTTCCTTTTGCACAGGCTTCGCAGGCGGTGGGGTCACTGCGACCGGTGGCTCAGTCTCATCAACCACGCCTGTATCTAATTGTGGTGTTTCATTGTCGCCAGCCTCTTCAGCGGGATTGGCTGAAAACTCTTGCTCTTCACCCTCTGACTCGATAGCGGCTTGCTCATCTTCAGATAAAATTTTCTTATCGTCTGCAGCCGGAGTTGTTTCGGTTGTTGTCACAGACTCAGGCTGGCCAGCTTCAACGGGGGCCTCAGGCGATGGTTGAGCCATTTCTTCGCTCGCACCTGTAGGGCCACTAGGAATGGGTAATTGGCTGACAACAGGCGCTGCCTCTTCAACAGGCTCGTCAAACAACATAGGAATAAAAATTGCCGCTAAGGCTGTCACAACTATTGCGCCAATGATTCGTTGGCTTAATTCCTTATTCATTATGTCAACTCACCTTTTTCGTATTCTGTTAAACAATCGGATATTAAAAAAAATGAACCGAAAACAACTAGCAAACCATCGTGGTTAATTCGACTCTTGGCCTGATGAAACGCTTCGGTAAAATTATTAAAACCAAAGGATACATTGGCTATCGCTGTTTGTAAAAAAATCTCACGCATTAACGTTTTCAGACGCTGCTCTTGGATTGACCAAGGGCGCAAAATACCAGTGCTCGACCACAGGCTTCATAATCGCTAATACGCCAGCAATATCTTTGTCTTTCATCATAGAAAATACCGCATGTATTTTCTTATCTGGGTAATAAAGACGCAAATGTTCGGCTAAGGTTGTCACTGCTTGCGGGTTGTGACCAACATCCAACAAAAACTGTTGCATCGCCAGGCAGTAATTGAAAGCGGCCATTTAATTTGACATGAGCCAAACCATAACGAATAGCATCAGTACTAACAGGTAAACGTGAATTTAATAACTGCACAGCAAGAATGGCTGCGGCAGCATTGCGAAATTGGTGTTCACCTTTTAAAGCAAGCTCAGGCAAAGACTCTAATACGCAATCATCGGATTGCCAACGCCAATCGGCACCGGTTTTTTGATAACCAAAATCACGGTTGATTTGATATAAACACGCCTGCTTTTCCTGCGCAGTAGCAATGACCGAAGCCGGAGGCTCAGGATCGCCGACAATAGCCGGGATAGCGGCCCGAAAAATACCCGCCTTTTCCCGACCAATAGCTTCACGGGTATCGCCTAGCCAATACGTGTGGTCAATCCCGATACTGCTAATAATGGCAATATCAGGATCAACGATATTAACGGCATCTAATCGACCGCCTAAACCAACTTCTAGCAACTGAATATCCACTTGCTCGCGCCAGAAAATATCTAACGCGGCTAATGTGCCAAACTCAAAATAACTAAGCGAAAGCCCGTCGCGCACCGCTTCGATTCTAGCAAAAGCACTGCAAATCATGTCGTCGCTAACCGGAACGCCATTAATTTTAATACGCTCGTTATATCTTAAGATGTGGGGCGAAGTATAAGCAGCGACACGATAGCCTTGTGCGCAAAACATAGCTTCTAAATAAGCAACACAAGAGCCTTTACCATTAGTCCCTGCAACAGTAATAGTTAATGGTTTTATCCCATCTGGGTTAAGCGCACGATAAACCTGCTCAGCACGGTCTAAACCTAAATCAATAGTAACTGGATGAAAGTTTTCTTGCCAAGCTAACCATTTCTGTAAAGTGTCAAAATGCATTGAAGTAACGACGCTCCATTACGCCGTTTGCTCAGCATCATTCGACGCAGCTTGAGCCGTGTCAATCGATGTTTCAGCGCTGACAAAGTGTGAATTTTTACTACCTGCCGTTAACATCGCTAAAAGACTCGCAATTCTATCGCGCATATCTCGCCTATCAATAATCATATCTATCGCGCCATGTTCTTGTAAAAATTCGCTACGCTGAAAACCTTCGGGTAATTTTTCCCGCACGGTTTGCTCTATTACTCTCGGCCCAGCAAAGCCGATTAACGCATTCGGTTCCGCAATATTAATATCGCCCAACATGGCAAGACTTGCCGATACCCCACCCATCGTTGGATCGGTCATCACAGAAATAAAAGGAATACCCGCATCTGATAACTTGGTTAACACGGCGCTGGTTTTGGCCATTTGAAACAATGAATATAACGACTCTTGCATACGCGCACCGCCACTAGCGGTAAATACAATGAACGGCACACCCAGTTCTAAGCTTTTATTCGCGCCTCTGACAAAGCGCTCGCCCACAACAGACCCCATAGAGCCGCCCATAAATTGGAAATCAAACGCCGCGACGACAATGTCTTGACCTTTTAGCTTGCCTTTATAGACAACTAACGCATCGGTTTCTTTGGTTTGCTTTTGCGCAAGCGTAATACGCTCTTTATATTTTTTAATATCTTTAAACTTAAGCGGATCAACCGGTTTCATCGTCTTAGCAATTTCTTCTTTATTGCCTTCGTCTAAGAACATGTCCAATCGAGCTCGTGCTGAGATGCGTAAATGATGACCACATTTAGGGCATACACTGGAGTTTTTTTCTAACTCTAAGTTATACAGAATGGCATGGCAGCTTGGGCATTTATTCCATAAGCCTTCCGGTACCGTATTCTTTTTAACCGAAGCATCTGTTCGGATGATGGCAGGACGTAATTTCTCAAACCAACTCATGGTTAACCTCTCTCATCCATAGCGGTGCGCATAGATGTTAATAATTCAATAATTTCTTGTTGAGCTTGCGCTAAATTATCAAGATTGGCTTCAATTTTGCTAATCAACGCACTGCCAATCACAACGCCATCACCGAGCTCAGAAACTGTTTTAGCCGTTGCTGCGTCTTTAACACCAAAACCAATGCCAATAGGCGTATCAGTAATCGCGCGAATTTGTTTCAGCTTAGCTTCAACATTAGCAGTATCTAAATGACCCGCTCCGGTTACGCCTTTTAACGACACATAGTAAATATAACCGCTACCAATATCGGCCATTTTTTTAATACGCTCTTCGCTGCTATTGGGCGCTAATAAAAAAAAAAAATGGGGTCAATTTCGCGTGCTTTTAATAATTCGCGGCATTCTAAGCCTTCTTCAGGTGGTAAATCGACGGTTAACACACCATCGATTTCAGCGCGCTGAGCGGCATTAGCAAAGTCCTCATAGCCCATTGCTTCAATAGGATTCAAATAACCCATTAACACTAACGGCGTATGTTGATTGGTTCGTCTAAATTCTATCGCCAAGTTTAACGTCTTTTTCAAACTCATTTTATGCAATAAGGCTCGTTCACTCGCGCGTTGTATCACAGGGCCATCGGCCATAGGATCAGAAAACGGCACGCCTAACTCTATGACATCAGCCCCCGCAGCCACCATGGCATGCATGAGCGGTACAGTAAAATCTGGCTTAGGATCACCGGCAGTGATAAACGGAATTAACGCTTTACGGCCAGAAGCGGCCAATTGCTGAAAAGTAGCGACTAATCGGCTCATAGTTCTATCCCCTCGCGTTTGGCCATTGTCTGCATATCCTTGTCACCACGGCCCGATAAGTTGACGATAATAATTTGCTCTTTGCCCATCGTGGGCGCTAACTTCATGGTATAAGCCAAGGCATGACTAGACTCTAAAGCTGGAATAATACCTTCCATGCGTGTTAACGCATAAAAACCTTCTAAGGCTTCATTATCGGTAATGCTGGCATAACGTGCTCTACCGGTATCTTTCAACCAGGCATGTTCAGGCCCTACGCCGGGATAATCCAAGCCAGCTGAAATGGAGTGCGTTTCGATAATTTCGCCATCATCATCGGCCATCAAATAAGTGCGATTACCATGTAAAACACCCGGACGACCGGCAGCTAACGGCGCAGAATGGCGTCCTGTTGCGATGCCATCGCCAGCGGCTTCAACGCCGATAAACTCAACCGAATGGTCATCGATAAACGGATAAAACAAGCCCATCGCATTTGAGCCACCACCGACACAAGCGACTAACGCATCAGGTAAGCGACCTGTTGCTTCTAAACATTGTTGCTTCGCTTCGCGGCCAATAATCGCTTGAAAATCTCTAACCATTGCCGGATAAGGATGCGGACCTGCAACAGTACCTATGATATAAAACGTGTTATCAACATTGGTTACCCAGTCTCTTAACGCTTCGTTTAGCGCATCTTTTAATGTTTTTGAACCTGAGGTCACCGGCACCACTTCCGCACCTAATAATTTCATACGGTAAACATTAAGCGATTGTCTAGCCACATCAACTGCGCCCATGTAGACCACGCATTCCAACCCTAAGCGTGCTGCAACGGTCGCCGTCGCTACGCCATGTTGACCCGCTCCCGTCTCAGCAATAATACGGGTTTTACCCATACGTTTCGCGAGTAACGCTTGCCCTATCGTGTTATTAATCTTATGTGAGCCAGTATGATTTAAGTCTTCGCGCTTTAAATAAATCTGCGCGCCGCCAAGTTCACGACTCCAACGCTCAGCATAGTATAAAGGCGACGGTCTACCGACATAGTATTGTAAATCGGTATCTAATTCGGCAATAAAATCAGGATCGGTTAAATACCGTTGATAAGCCTCATTTAATTCTTGTATCGGTGGAATTAACGTCTCTGCGACAAAGCTCCCACCATAAGGGCCAAAATGTCCCAGGGCATCGGGCATATTATAGTTTTCGTTGTTATTCATTTTGTCCAAACTCTTAGATTTTAAAATTATTGACGGCAGTGATAAAAGCCGCCATTTTTGCTGGATCTTTAACGCCCTTAGCGCTTTCTACGCCGCTGCTCACATCCAACGCATAAGGTCTAACCGCTATTAACGCGGTTTCGACATTACCTGGTTCAAGCCCACCCGCTAAAATAACCGGCAAAGGCAATTGGGCTGGAATTAAGTCCCAATCAAAACACTGTCCCGTTCCACCTTTTGCGCCATCATGATAAGCATCTAATAACAGTCCTGTCGCATCATGATAAGAGGCCGCCAATTCAGCGACATCCATTCCGGGTTTTATGCGTAATGCTTTTAGATATGGCCTTCCGTAAAGCCTACACGCTGCGGGTGGCTCATCACCATGAAACTGTAGGCAATCTAACGGTACCTGCGCCAAAATGTCTCGAATCATGGTTTCATGCTCATCAACAAACAAGCCCACTACCGTAGTAAAAGCAGGCAAAGCCCTCACAATGGCTTGAGCTTGTGTAATGCTGACATGCCTTGGGCTAGCCGAATAAAACACTAAACCAATGGCATCAACCCCTAGTTTAGCGGCGGCTACCGCATCGTCAACGCGGGTAAAACCGCAAATTTTAACGCGAGTTCGCATAAAGTGATACAGGATTTTATTGGATAAAAGATTTATGAATAATGTAGAAATGTTTGGTAACGTTCTTAATGTGACTATATAAAAAACTGTTGTTAAAAACAGCCTCACAAAAGCTAACGAGTCGCTATCGCGATAGTTTTATGTTAAGCCGGTTCTCGCACCGGCAAGCGAGTTACTTTCTTTTGCGTCGCCAAA
>NZ_LAJX01000217.1 GCF_000963695.1 Methylocucumis oryzae | reverse complement strand
TGCTAGCACTGCGTTTGCTGGAATCGTGGATTCTTCCTGTCCTTTCATCAAAGTCAAAARWAGTTTTGCTGTTAGCGTCTTTTACTGCATTATGAGCATTAAATCCCGACAACGAAAATTCAGGCTGGTCACGGACAAGATGTTTAGGCAACACATAAACATGGCGATTCGGATGTATCTGCATTCCAGCACGGCTGGTCAATTCTGCTAAAGCCTGCCCTCGATGACAGAAACCTGGTTTTTGTAGCATCCGTGAAACATAAAGAGAACCCGTAAGATAATTACATATAAAAAAATCCACTCGATAACCCACGTAAAGCTTAGTATTACTTGTTTCACCGGCAACTAATGTGACCTTAATCGATTTATTCAATTTCTGAACCAGCGTGTTTGCAAGAGCACAATCTTTTTCAGCTTCCTTTAATGACTTCTCTGAAGGTGTAAACGGCAACGTCCAGCCGTCAATAACAACGCCCAAATTTGGATAAAGTTGCGCAAGTTTGATTAAGTATGTAGCATAACCATCAATTTGCTCTATCCAACAGCGCTTCTGCCCTTCAATTCCTACCCAAACCAATGGATAACAGCCTGCAACTTGCTTGACTTTATCCAACGCCATTGCTGTTGGTGAGGCCAGTACTTTAGCAAGCAAAACCTGGTCTGCCAAATAAAGACCATACCGGTGTAAACACTGCAAACGGCTTACCCCAACATGCATGACCCAACCCTGATTTGCGCGCGTTTTGTTATCTAATTCATCTGAAGTCAACTTCAGATATTGACAGTTATCAAACAAAAACGACAAATCATTAAAATCAAGATCGGGTACACGAGAAATAAACGTAACATCATGAAGTTTATGACAAATTTCATAGACAGCAGGAAATATTTCATAATAGTAATGGGCTGGCCTGTGGTGACTGGCAACAAAACCTAAGAATTTGTTATTTTTACTATTTTTCGCATAAGTGCATAAATCGATAAATTGACAAAAAAGCTTGATATAAAATCGCTCCACCCAAAACCCAGTTGCTGAGTGAGCTGGCTCTAACGGAATCAACACATGCGCTTCTGGCAAAAATAGAGCATCTGCCGTTGCCACAGCCTGCATCAAAAACAATGTTTTATCATCATCTACAAAGCGTAAGCATTGTAAACCAAGGGGTCTTTGCAGCTCATAACTCTCCCGACATACCGCTAAATTTCTGGAAAAAGGACTGGCGAGGGCGAGCTGACCATGACTCGCCTGTATAGCCCAGTCAATTGGAAAGCGCTCGTGAATACAATCATCAATTAATTTTCCGAGCCTATTTATTTTCACACCAGCAATGTTAGGCTTTTGCTTAACCTTCTTAATCGGTAATAGCGTAACAGGCTCTATTAATTCATTAATTTTACCCCCAACGGCTTGATAAAGCGTCATTATCGCGGCTTGTTGTTCTGAAGTAATATTAGCAATCTGGTCTCTATGGAAATAAAGCAACCCTTCAGCCGCTAACAAACGTAAACGCCGTTGCCCATCAACAGTAATACTTTTTAAATTTAGTTCAGCATGAAAGAGTCTATCAGCAAAGCCTTCTATTTCCGCATGATTTAAAGTAGCAGGATTTTTATCCATATAGTTTTGTTTTTCAGTAATTAAAAAATAAAGCAATGAGCCGTGTTGTCGATAACAAAAATGAAGATTCTAAGGTATTATGGTCTAGCCATCCTGAATTTAAAACCACAGCTAAAGTATGCCTTCTTTTGAAAAGCAAAACATTGTTTGAACCGAACGTTTTTTGAATGAAAAAATGCCTCGTTAAATCTCGATACATAATGTCAGAAAATTTATTTTTATCTATATTCAATGACGCTACGCCTAATTTAAATCGATTAGACGAATTATCTGCTTTTGAAGAACCACGCAAAAAATTCATACTCGCGATGACACCTCGTTCAGGTAGCACTTATTTATGCGATAGGATGAAAGCCACTAAACGCTTAGGCCAGCCGGAAGAATTACTAGGGCAATTGTCACTTAAAAAATACTTACGCCAAATCCCGGCACGTAATGCCGACGAGTACTTAAAAAATGCTATGCGCATTAAAAGAACGGCTAATAATGTTGCAAGCTTAAAAACCAGTTGGTTTCAATTTGAAAAATATCTCGAGGCCATGCAAGAGCGTGGATATTTGAACGAATTTAAGTACATTTATCTGACCCGGCGCGATTTAATTGCCCAAGCGATTTCATTATACCGAGCAACGGCTTCGGCTGTTTTTCATACTGATAAACAGCAAAAATCAGAAAACTTAGCTTTGTATCATACATTAGAATACGATTACGTTGCGATTAAACACTGGTTTAATCACATTGTTGCACAAGAAAAAAGGCTGGCAAGCCTTCTTTTTTCCATCAAAAAAATTTTCCCACTTTGTGTTTATTACGAAGACATTGAAGAAGATTTACTTACCGTACTTAAACGGATTGCCCTGTTTGTCTCGGTACATCCTGAAAATATTGTGTTACCAGAAGAACCCTCGTTATTCAAAAAAACTTAGCGATCAGAGAAATATTGAGTGGGCGCGCCGTTTTTTTCCTTGAAAATAGCAATATCACCTAACGCAGGCTGACCTCGTTATTTATATGAGCGCCAAACGTGCTTTTGTGATTGAAGAAATAGCCAATCCGTCTAGCGATTTTTTCGTGATTCCTGCTCTTGAAATACAAAATTATTCAATTCAACGAATTGGCTTTAATGAGCCTATTGCAGAAGAACAACTAACCGATGCGATAATCGTCTTTGTCCGCTATATCCCCGCGTACTGGCTAAGACGTATAGAAAAAGCACGACATAAGATAAACACATTGGTTTTTTTCATGGACGACGATGTCTTAGACCCAGAGGCAGCATTATCCATGCCTTGGCGTTATCAATTAAAACTGAGGCGGTTAGCCTCATCCAGAAAGAAGTGGTTACGCAAGCAACAGGCGCAACTTTGGGTTTCTACACCATACTTAATGCAAAAATATGCCTCTTGGCGACCTAAACTGGTATTGCCTAGCCTACTTAGCCAGCCTTCGCCGTTATGCAAGCTGTTTTACCATGGCTCGGCCTCGCATTCTGACGATATACGCTGGCTAAAACCGGTTGTAGAGCAAGTATTACAAGCAAATACGAATTTATGTTTTGAAATCATTGGTGGCCCACCGGTTTATCATCTGTATAAAACGTTACCGCGCACAACGATTGTACACCCTATGAAATGGCAACAATATCAAACATTTACTTGTTTACAACGTTACGATATAGGCTTAAATCCATTAGTTGCTAATCGCTTTAATCAAGCGCGTTCATATACTAAGTTTTTTGACATTACTCGATTTAATGCGGTTGGCATTTATGCGTCTAATAGCGCGTGCGCCGAAGTTATTGAACATAACAAGGAAGGCTTGATCGTTGCTATGAATCCTACAGCATGGACAGACGCTATTTTGAGGCTTGCCAGCGACTTTGAGCTAAGACAGTATTTATTAGCTAACGCCCAGCTAAAACTACAACAGCTTGCTGAGCAAGCCACGCATAATAATAGCCAGTTATTACCAACATTGCGTTAAGCGTGTGTAACGCACACAAACGTTACTGATTTATCTCATCTTGCTTTATTATTACAAGGTTTGAGTCTTTAGGTTTTGCGTATCATGTCAAAGCGCCCACTAGCCGTTACTTTACTTTTTGCGATGACGCTGTTCTTAAGCGCGTCACTAATGTTTGTTATTCAGCCGTTATTCGGCAAATTGCTATTGCCACTGTTAGGCGGTTCGCCTGCCGTTTGGAATACCTGCATGGTGTTTTACCAAACATTTTTATTTTTAGGCTATTTGTATGCTGATGTTATCAGTAAAACGCTAACGCTACGCCAACAAATCCTGATACATGGCGTGGTATTAGTATTGAGTTTTATCAGCCTGCCCCCTGCCTTACCGGATGCGATTTCCCCCCCAACCGAAGGCAATCCTAGCTTTTGGTTATTTGGCGTGTTAACCCTCGCGCTTAGCCTACCTTTTTTTTGTTGTATCAACCACCGCACCGCTTATGCAAAAGTGGTTTGCCCAGCTAGGCTTAAAAAGCAGTCAAGACCCTTATTATTTATATGCTGCAAGCAATACTGGCAGTTTGTGTGCATTATTAAGCTATCCTTTGGTCATCGAGCCTAGCTTAGGTCTGGCACAACAACGCTTAGTTTGGGGTATTTTATACGGCTTATTATGCTTATGCGTGGCTAGCTGTGCATTAGTGTTAGCTCGCGTTAAAACGGAACAGCAAGCAGCATCGGAATCAACCACAGTTGATGAAGCGCCAACACTATCTACCCAATTACATTGGCTTGCTTTGGCTTTTGTTCCTTCCAGTTTATTACTCGGTTTAACCAATTTCATCAGCACCGACATTGCCTCGGTACCGTTATTATGGATTATTCCATTAGCCGTTTATTTAGTATCGTTTATCGCCGTTTTCTCGCGCTGGAACTCGGCACTGCAAACAATTATGCGCCGTACTCAGGCCATTTTTTTATTACCTTTTATTACCTACGCTTTTATAAACCCCGCTGATTTACCGTATTGGGCTTATTTAATACTGCATGTATTAGGTTTTTTCTTTGCCGTCATGGTTTGCCACGGCGAGCTTGCCGCACAAAGACCGAGTACCCAATACTTAACTCAGTATTATTTAATCATGTCATTCGCAGGCATGTTAGGGGGGTTATTTAATACCTTTGTTGCCCCGTTTATTTTTAATAGCGTATATGAATACCCTATTATGGTGGCACTCGCTCTATTATTAAGACCCGGCATTATACCCACCCATTGGCTAAGTCGTTTGTTACAGGCGATCCCCGGACTGATAGTGTTGGGATTTGGCATTATCATGCACCCATTGATTAGCCAACCAGAAAGTTATTTCGATATTATTGCGCTGGGTTTAATTGTTATGACAGCCTTGGTATTTGCCCTCAGAAACCGTCCTATTGCTTATGCCACATCTTATGGCGCGATTATTTTCTTAGCGTTAGGTCTACACGGCTTATCGGCACAAACGCTGTATCAAGAACGGACATTTTTTGGCGTATTATCCGTGCGCAATGCCGTTTTCACTAACGAACAACAACAAGACGAAACCTATCATGAATTATTTCATGGCACGACTAAGCATGGCGCAGAACGCTTATCGAAAGAGTTCCAACAAAACGCCTTATACTTACTATAGTCGTCCAGGCCCAATGGGACAGTTATTCAGCCATTACGATGCTGTCAATGAGCACTGGCAAATCGGTGTTATAGGCTTAGGTGCCGGTGCATTAACCTGTTATCAAAAGCCCAGCCAACATTGGATATTGTATGAATTAGACCCGCTAGTCGTCACGATTGCTAAAGACCAACGTTATTTCCATTATCTCAGCGATTGTGCGAGCCAGGCAGAAACCATCATAGGCGATGCCCGCTTATCTCTCGTTAAAGCGGCTGACCAGTCTTTTGATTTATTAATGATAGATGCATTTAGCTCTGATTCCGTGCCTACACATTTACTCACATCTGAGGCGATTCAGCTTTATTTAAAAAAATTAAAACCCAATGGCATCGTCGCCTTCCATATAACCAATCGGCATTTATTATTAAAAAAAGTGTTGTCAATCCATGCTGAACACTTACACTTAGCAGCACTGATACAAGAATTTCAACCACAACAAGATTTACCCCTCATTGCAGCTACCGATTGGGTCGTCTTAGCGAATAATCCGGACGTATTCAAACCACTCACCGATAATAATGCTGGTCAATGGCAAACCCTGCCGCTGTATTTTGATATGCAGCCTTGGACTGATGATTACTCAAATATTGTCAAGATTTGGAAATAACACAACCATAACTAGAAAAACAGGAATAACCTATGTTAGGAAAAATAGAAAACTTAGACGAAACCACTCAAACAGGGGTGATTGTCAGCGATAGCAAATCATACAATTTTGCGCTTGCCAATTGGATAGCCCAAGTCCCTGCCGAAATGGGAGATGAGGTTTACTTTGAAGTCGATGGTGATAACGCTGTTAAAGTTGATTTAACCGCTGCTTATTTATTAAAAAGCCAAGCGGTTAAATCTAGGACTATCGCCACACTATTGGCTTTATTCTTGGGTTTAATTGGCGCGCATCGATTTTATTTAGGCTATTATAAAATCGGCATTGCCAGATTGTTGTTACAGGATTAACCGGTGGTTTCGGTGCTGTTTGGGGATTTATCGAAGCTGCACTTATCTTTGGTGGTCATATCAATAAAGATGCTAAGGGTAGGCTGTTAAAATAAGGGAACCAAAAAGCCATCTACACGACTGGTCTTTTGGGCGTCAGGTAGATGGCTCTTAAATTTAGGCATATGCCTAACATTTTAGGCTAGAAAATCCAGCAACTTGCCGAAAAAGGTTACCAACTTAAGACGGGACAGGTCATTCAGAACGAAGGACGCCGTAAATACGCCCCTGTAGCTTGGCGGCAGCATCCCTGCTGCCGACACCATCGCTCTAAACGCCCTAT
>NZ_LAJX01000216.1 GCF_000963695.1 Methylocucumis oryzae | reverse complement strand
AGCTTCCATTTTTTTCAAGCATGTCCCAAAACTCTTCCGCTGGAATTCCCGTGAAAGCACGGACTAATGCAGGATGTTTGCGTAACATCGACTCGGTGAACATCACTATCTCCAAATTTTATTAGGATACTATTGCACCATACACCCATTTTGCTTATTGTGCATAAACTCTACTATCAATATTCCTCACAAATAACAAGTCCTACAATGCCGCTTTCTTTCTAAACCATGAGAGCTGGCACGATGATAAAAATACACAACTTGGGATTCCCCCGCATCGGCGAACACCGAGAACTGAAATTTGCCTTAGAACGCTATTGGCGTGGCGAACTAGACCAAAACGAATTAGAACAAACTGCCGCCGAGCTTCGTGCCCGACATTGGCACACACAAGCTAATAGCGGCCTGGATTTGATTCCGGTGGGTGATTTTTCCTATTACGATCATGTTTTGGATACCAGCATCATGCTTGGTGTCATTCCCGAACGTTTTGGGATAAATGCGGACATTGATACTTATTTCAGAATGGCGCGTGGCCAAGGCCGTGATAATCAGCCTTATCGTGCCTTAGAAATGACTAAATGGTTTGATACCAATTACCATTATTTAGTACCGGAAATAACTGCGCATCAATCATTTACCCTCTCTAGCAACAAATTATTCGATGAAACCCGCGAGCTGCAAACCTTGGGGTATCAAGCAAAACCGGTATTGTTAGGCCCTTTAACGTGGTTGTGGTTGGCAAAAGCGCCTGACGACGTTAACAAACTGGATTTACTAGCAAAGTTATTGCCAGTTTATAGCGAAATCCTGTGCCGTCTGGCCGAGCAAGGTGTGCAATGGGTACAAATCGACGAGCCAATTTTAGTGTTGGATTTGCCAGCGGCGTGGAAAAATGCGTTTGAAGCGGTTTACAACCATTTGCAAAGCACACCGATTAAGCTGTTACTGACGACTTACTTTGGTGGGGTGGACGAGCTGACGTCGTTTGTCTGCAAATTACCCGTGGCTGGGTTACATATCGATTGTATTAGAGCGCCTGGGCAATTGACGGGGGTGCTGGATAATTTAGCTAACCATAAAGTGTTGTCTCTAGGCGTCATTGATGGGCGCAATATCTGGCGTACTGATTTATCATCGGTACTCAACATCCTAGAAAGCGTTAAGCAACGCTTTACCGGTGAATTATGGCTAGCACCGTCTTGCTCTCTGCTACATGTGCCGATAGACCTAGAATACGAAACTGCGTTAAACCCAACTATTAAATATTGGCTGGCGTTTGCTAAACAAAAACTAACCGAGCTTGCCGTCTTGCGTAACGCTGTTGCAGAGCCAAGCGCCGCCGAAGCCGATTTAATAGCTTCGGCTTGTGCTATACAATCGCGCCGGGAGTCGAGCTTAAGCCATAACCCAGCCGTGCAAGCTGAGTTGGCAAAAATTAATAACTCACTGACGCAACGCCAAAGCCCGTTCTCGGTACGCCGCCAGCAACAACATGCCAAATTAAACCTGCCTAGCTATCCGACAACGACGATAGGCTCATTCCCGCAAACACCAGACATCCGCAAAGCCCGTGCCGATTTTAAGCGCGGCTTACTTAGCGAAACTGACTATATCCAACAAATGCAGCACAGCATTGAGTTTTGTATTAGGGAGCAAGAACAGTTGGGCTTAGATGTATTGGTGCATGGCGAAGCAGAGCGCAACGACATGGTGGAATATTTCGGTGAACAATTAGAGGGTTTTGCATTTACTGTAAATGGTTGGGTGCAATCTTATGGTTCGCGTTGCGTCAAACCGCCGATTATTTACGGCGATGTCAGCCGTCCCAAGCCCATTACCGTGCGCTGGAGTCAATATGCTCAATCGCTAACCGACAAACCGATGAAAGGCATGTTGACCGGGCCGGTTACACTACTGAACTGGTCGTTTTGTTCGTGACGACCAACCGCGAGCAACCACGGCGTATCAAATAGCGTTAGCAATACGCGAGGAAGTCAACGATTTAGAGCGCGCCGGTATTCCCATTATCCAAATCGACGAGGCGGCTTTTAGAGAAGGCTTACCGCCACGCCAATCACGGTAACCGTTCAATCTAGCCACGTTGTTTTCTAAAAGACATTCTGATCCTTAACTGTCTCGGAATTTGCCGTTGCAAAAGGCAGCAACTCATCGATACGACTGTTGGGCCAAGTCGGTAATTTTTCCAAAGTATCCTTGAGCCATTCGGTAGGGTTTAAGCCAT
>NZ_LAJX01000215.1 GCF_000963695.1 Methylocucumis oryzae | reverse complement strand
TCACGGTCGACATTTTGACCGGTGTCTATGAAACAGGGAAGAAATGTGCCTCTGATTTTATCGAAAATAGTCGTATCGTGTTTGATGATTTTCTACCCCGTTGGAATTACCGTGCTTTACCTCAAGACAGGTGATTTCGGGAAGTTATTTTGGGCGGAATCCTAAGTGTATGCACCACCTCCACTAAATCAGATTGATTAGCCATAACCGTATCAATGTCTTTGTAGGCAGCGGGGATTTCATCAACGACGCCGCTGTCTTTTCGACATTCGATGCCCAATGTTTGCCTAGCAACATCTTCGGCATCAAAATGGTTTTTAGCTTGATTACGGCTCATGCGCCGCCCTGCACCATGAGAGCAAGAACAAAACGCTTCAGGATTGCCTTTACCGCGCACAATATACGATTTTGCGCCCATGCTGCCAGGAATAATGCCTAACTCGCCGTCACCGGCTCGAATAGCGCCTTTGCGAGTTATCCAAACATCTGCGCCAAAATGACGTTCACGGCTAACATAATTATGATGACAATTAACCGCTTCTTTACTGATACCGAATTTGGGTAATCTTTTCCGCAACGCTTCGCAAATCAAATACATCATTTCCCGACGATTTGCTAGTGCATAATCCTGCGCCCAACCCACCGCCGCTAAATAATCGTCATAATGCTTAGCGCCTTCAGAAAAATAAGCCAAATCTTTATCCGGAACACTTAGCAAATGCTGTCCCATGTCTTTTTTTGCCAACGCAATGAAATACTCACCAATTACATTACCAATACCGCGACTACCTGAATGCAATAGTATCCAAACATCGTCTTGCTCATCTAAGCACAGTTCGATAAAGTGATTACCACCCCCTAACGTGCCTAATTGCCGAATCCAGGTTTGATACGGCTTTTTTTTGTTGTGCATGGACTTTAGGATGTTTCGCTAAGAGTTGATGCAAGCCATGACTTAACGCTGAAATCGTTGAATTTCTCGCACGGTCATGTTTATGCATGTTAAAGCCAACCGGTATATTTTCTTCAATATATAACCGCAAACTGCGTAAATTATCCGGCAAATCGTGGGCTTTAAGCGTTAAGCGCAACGCATTCATACCGCAGCTATATCAACGCCAACCGCCGCAGGGATAATGGCACCACGCGTCGGTATCACCGAGCCAACCGTTGCGCCTTTACCGGCATGAACATCCGGCATCACGGCAATATGGCTATGGATAAACGGCAGTGTGCTTAAGTTATATAACTGCTGCATAGCTTCTGACTCAATATCATCGGTATAAATTTTGACCGGAACTTTACCTTTAGTCATGATTTTTTGAATCGGCATTAAACACCTCCTTGCGCAACAACACCGGCATAGCAAAAAACCAAACTCGGCGTGTGCTTTCTATGCAAAGCCTGTGCTAAGGCTGTTCTAAAACGCCCTTTATGCAAGGCTAATTCAGCTAAAATTTGCTTTTCGCTGAATTCGCTAGCACTGGGTAACTGCGCAATCGTTACACGCATGTGCTGTTCATTAATTGGCACGACGGAAACGACAAATAACTCACGCAGTAACCTACTGCTATCCCCGGCGAGCAGCAATGACAGGGTCTGTTGGACTTTTTTACATAATTGCAATGTTTTTCGTGTAGTTTTATCAGACATAGACTTACGCGTTAAATAACGTGGCGCTATGCCGTCTTCTGGTCCAATCTCGGCGCATAAACTAAGCGCGCGTTTAGACCATGAATTTGATGGATTCATAAAGAATTACTCCCACAAACCAAGTTCACAGGCAAAGGAATGCTCTGCCTAACCTGGCTGAGTTAAAAAAATAAGTGGATTTTTTACGTGGAAGCCCGATCCGTAAGATCGGCGATTAGCAGATATGACGGATATGGGGCTGATTCATTGCACTATCGAACATGGCAGCCTCCTAACTGATATGGCAGGTTGAAAAAGCGCAGAAGAATACAAAGCAATATTGGACTTGTCAAATCACTTCTTTAGGGTTTGTTGAGTTTTATCGTTTAGCTAGAGACAACCACACTATAACAACATTTGTTTAATAATCCCTTGTAACCATAGATAAGCTGCTATAATGTGATATTCATCATGCTTTTATATCCATGGGTGCTAAAACTTGGCATGAAAATTAATACAAAGTGAATATTTAACAATGATGAACACATTATGTCGGCAATAATTCTGTTTGTTCACAATTTTCCATATTGAGTCATGAGTTAACTTGTAGCCTCACTAACAATTATGGTATTGTCCAAGAACAGCTAAAGCATTCAACTGGATGGTCGATTATCCATATTTTCTTGAAAAATCTGGCACATTTGGACAATACCATCTTTCTTCAATCTTGTTTAGTTAAGTAATAGGTATTCAGATGAAAACACTTAAGTTAATTAGCGCTGCCATACTGCTTGCCACCATGCAGGCAGCCGGAGCAGCCCAGTACTATGTCTGTGACACAGGGTCAGATTCAAACGATGGTTTATCGCCTGATACGCCCATTGCTACAGCATCAAAAGCAATTTCTATATTTAACGCCATCTCGGCTGGTGATTCTGTTTTATTCTGTCGAGGCGGTAAGTTTACTGTCGCAAATGATTTAAGGATTTACAATCCAAATTGCCAGGCGAGCAATCCATGCACCTTAGCCGATTACCAGCCACCTAGCGGGCAATTGCCAAATTTACCAGTTTTAACGCAAACGGGGGGGCTAACCTGCTTAGGTTTGAAGATAGCGGAAACGCTGACCATGATGAAGGTTATGTCGTAAAAAACTTAATCTTAACCGGTTTAAGCACTGGCAATGGAATATTTTTCTATAATGATGTTGACGATGTTTCTATAGACTCCGTTACCTTTAATACTTTCTTAAGAGGAGTATACGAAGCAGGAAGCAACGCAGCAAATCCAGGCAGTAATACTTTAAACGAACGCATTACCCTCAATAACATTAACTTTGTTAATGTAGGCACAAAATTTACAAGCAAATCTAACAGCGTAATATTAACGTCTGTTTCAAACACATCATCCGACAATAATACTAGTACATCTACAACAACATCCACGAGCTCTGCCGTCACTTACTATGTCTGCGATAATGGTAATGATACAAATACCGGATTGAGCATCACCTCTCCTTGGCAAACTTTTGAAAAGGCAATGAGCATTTTTTACTCAATGAAAGGCGGCGATGCAATAGCGTTTTGTAGAGGAGGTAAATTTACGTTAAGTACCGTTAATCCTCCGGGATTATATAATCCCAATTGCTCTGCAACAAACCCATGCCGAATTGAAGACTACTATCAGGTTGACGCTACAAAAACTGCAAAGCCATTCATTACTAATACCAAAGGAGGAGTTTTTAAGTTCCAAGATCCTGGCGATCCTGATAAAGATGGGGGATATTTAGTGAAAAATCTATATATTAAAGGTGGCGGCATTGGTGAAGGTGTATTTATACACAATGATGTAGATGATCTCACAATAGATAATCTAACCATAGAAGGGTTTGAAGAAGGTATTCAAGCTGCTCTATCCAATACCATAACAAGTGCCAATGTAAACGGTCAAAACGACAGATTGATTATAAAAAACTCTAGCATTATCAATAATCTTAAACAAGGATTCTTAGGCTCTTGCAATGATTGTTTAATTGAAGGCAATAAATTTGACAACAATGGCTTTTCAATGAAGATATTCACTCATAATATATATTTCGGCGGAAAGAATTCAAAAAAATGTTACTATAAAAAACAATACGCTACATAAAGCAGCCATTGTAGATGGAAAATGTAGTAGCACATCTTTTGTAGTACACGGTATAGTAGACAGATTAACTATTGATAACAATGTCATATATGAAGATGTTGGTGCGGTCACCCCTAATTGTTGGGGACTTAGCATAACGCCTGGTTGGGGTGAGAAAGAGGAGCAATTTACTAACGTTAACATTACTAACAATAAAATATCTAATGTTGCTAATCTTGCTATCGGTTGTTCATCTTGTGGAAACGTTGTAATTTCAAAAAATACAATTACATCAACTCAACTTGAAAATTACACAGGCATAAAAGTACCGGATAAACAGCAAGATACTTATCAAGCTAATAATATAAAGATCGTTAGCAATAATATTAGCATATTGAATAATTCAAAATTGACAGGTATTAACGCATCAGGAGCGATTACCAACCTCACCGTTCAAAGCAATACAATCAACTATAAATCCAGTGATTCTTTATGTATTTCACCATCGTCGCTTATATTAATAGGTGGTAACACATGCACAAAAACCAATTAAGTTAAACGCTTGCTATCGAAATCTAGCGATTACTACATCGCTAGATTTATCAAAGATTAATTTAGCATCTAAACATAAAATAATATGTCTTATATAAAACCAATCATATCAAATCTTGATTTATTAATACCATTGCTAATGATGCTAGCATCGTTATTAATTTTAATGGTGGTTTTTAATAAAGCGAAGAAAAAACAAATAGAATCAGGTAATAATGAAAAAAAAAAATCGTACAGAAAATAAAACCGGTTTTAATCATAGAAGCGGGTCGCTCTGAACAACAGTATTGGAAGGATTTATGGCTCTATCGTGAGCTATTTTATTTTTTAGCCTGGCGAGATATTCTAGTTCGTTACAAGCAAACTGTAATTGGGGTTATCTGGGCGCTTATACGCCCCATACTAACCCTAATCGTTTTTACCTTCATCTTTGGCAGACTTGCCAAGCTGCCGTCAAACGACATTCCTTACCCAATCTTAGTCTTTGCTGGTTTACTTCCCTGGCAGTTTTTTGCCTATGCCTTATCAGAATGTAGCAACAGCCTAGTGAGTAATGCCAATCTGGTGTCAAAAGTGTATTTTCCACGCTTGATTATTCCTATCAGCGCCGTTGTGGTTAGCTTTGTTGATTTTTCAATTTCAATTTTGATTCTTATCGCTTTAATGATGTGGTACCACTTTATGCCAAGCTGGAACATGCTCATGTTACCCGTTTTAATAATGATAGCATTCGTCGCAGCATTAGGTGGTGGTTTGTGGTTTTCTGCGCTTAACATTAAGTTTAGAGATTTTCGTTTTATCGTACCTTTTGTTGTGCAGTTTGGACTCTACTTGTCCCCCGTAGGTTTTAGTAGTGCGCTAGTCCCAGAAAAATGGCATTTGTTATACTCTATTAATCCTATGGTTGGCATCATCGAAGGATTTCGTTGGGCCATTACTGGACAGTCTCATTTTGCTTATTGGCAAAGCGCTCTCATGTCTATTACCACTATCGTCTTTTTATTAATTAGCGGTATTTGGTTTTTTAGAAAAACGGAAAAAAACTTTCGCGGATATTATTTAGTTATGTCGAACATTGTTATTAAGATAGATAACTTAAGTAAAAAATATATCATTAATCATCAAACTAATCGGAAAAGTAGCCAGAATACATTAAGGGACTCATTGACAAATGGTATAAAAGATTACTTTAAGAAAGATAAGCTGTTATCTAATGAAAAAGAAGAATTTTGGGCTTTAAACGATATTTCATTTGAAATTAGGGAAGGAGAAAGGGTTGGAATTATAGGCCGAAATGGAGCTGGAAAATCAACGTTGCTAAAAATCCTTAGTCGCATTACCGAACCAACTAAGGGCAAAATCTCTCTGCGAGGCAAGGTGGCTAGCTTGCTAGAAGTGGGGACAGGCTTCCATCAGGAACTAACTGGGCGAGAAAATATTTTTCTAAACGGTGCGATTCTTGGTATGAGTAAGCAAGAAATTAAACGAAAATTTGATGAAATTGTTGCTTTTTCGGAAGTAGAAAAAGTTTCTTGATACACCAGTCAAGCGGTATTCATCTGGCATGTATGTCAGGCTAGCATTTGCTGTAGCAGCACATCTAGAACCAGAGATATTAATAGTTGATGAGGTATTGGCTGTAGGAGATATGGATTTTCAAAAAAAATGCTTAGCAAAAATGGAAGACGTATCAAGCCATAATGGTCGTACTGTATTGTTTGTTAGCCACAATATGACAGCGATAAGAAATTTATGCAATAACTGCTTAGTAATGAAGAAAGGCAAGATAGGTTTTTATGGTGATATGCAAGGAGCTATAGACTATTATCTATCTGATATTTCAGGACATACAATTGATAATTACTATAAACTCAAGCAATTGAACCAAGAGCAAATATATATAGACGAATGTGTCGTTTTTATCAGAGACAAATAACTTTTGTGAAAATGGTTATGATATTGGCGAATCAATTATATTTAAAATAAAAATCAACTTATTGTTAGAATCTACCTATATCAAAATAGGAGTTGGGGTTAATAATTCTTTAGGTGAACGAGTTACAACTTTACATACCGACTATAGTGAGATTTTTAAAAAAGATAAGCTACTCAAAGGGGAATATACTGTCTATTGCAAGATCGAGGGCTTAAATCTAAAACCAGGGGCTTATCCAATAAAATTACATTTAAATGCAGCTGGTAAAGAGTTTATTTTAGAACCTGCTTTTTATTTAACAATTAAAGATAACTTTAATTTTAGCAAGACTACTAATCATTTCCATAATGGCTCAGTGCTGTGTAATCAATATTGGTACGAGTGAAAAACGTATGAAAGCATATAGAGCAGCTTAAATAAAAATATTGATCGCTCTAAAAAATGTTTTTTTTGTCTTTTTTTGAAAAAAACTTCAAATTATTTTTCAAGGATTGCTCTTATGAGTTACTTTTATGACTTGAATCCGCGCCTTGAAAAAAATATTTAGTGATAGAAAATTACAATGCATTTCTTTTAAGCATGAAGTATCCACAATTTCGAATGCCGGTTTTTGACTACTTAATGAAACCTAACAACTTAATGATTCAGAAATCTGTTTTTCTTCAAAATAAGTCTGTGCTATTAGAGGAATAGACTTGCTAGTTGTTGATGGGCCTCTTGCAAGATTTAACAAATTGATTAGAGGAGAAATGTTAAAACATTTTTACGAGTTTCTCAATGACAATACCATAATTTTCAAAGATGATGCAGCAAGAGTTGGGGGAAAAGGAGATTATAGATAAGTAGTAGTGCAAAAATTATTTAACAAGAAAATAAGTTAAACTACTAGAATTTAAACGACGTAAGATTTCACGATGTTGTTTGTAAAACCCCTATTACCAGAAGAAAGAGAAACCCTTGAGAATATGAAACAGCATCATCCAAGTCCTGTGCCACGGGAAAGGCCGCAAGCCGTTTTACTGAGCGCGGCGGGTTTTAACCTGAAAGAATTGTCTGCT
>NZ_LAJX01000214.1 GCF_000963695.1 Methylocucumis oryzae | reverse complement strand
AAATCAAGGCTACACACTTAAGATGGGACAGGGAGTTTAGAGCGCAGGTGTCGGCAGCAGGGATGCTGCCGCCAAGCCTACAGGGACGTATTTACGGGGTCCTGCGTTCTGAATGACCTGTCCTGTCTTAAGTTGGTAACCGGAATCAATAAAACAACACCTTAAGTTACGCACTGACGGTAAAAGAATCGCAGTAAATATGATTGAGCGATGCGCCTTTGACATAAGCTGTACGCTGAGTTTGTTTCACCATCTCAGGATGACCGCATAAGAACACCTGCCAACCTTTTAAGCTTGCGCGATTTTGCAACGCCACGTCATGTGCCCTACCCTTGGCAAAATCCTGCGCAGCCCAAGAGCCCGATACGCAAGGTGTATAGTGAAAATGCTTATATTGAGCCGCTAATGCCTTTAATTCATCGATTAAATAAAGACCTTCTCTATCACGGCTGCCATGAAATAACTCAATCGTACCAGAATGACCTTGTGCTAACGCATCATGAATAACGCCATACAGCGGTGCTAACCCTGTACCCGTACCAATTAATAATAAAGGCTGTTGCTTATCTTCGCATTGATAATAACAACCACCTTGTGCCGAGCTTACCTTAACAACATCGCCGAGCTTAAAATCCTCAAAAACCCATGTGCTAAAACGACCGTTAGGTAATTTACGGATATGAAACTCTATTATCGGCTCGGAACTCGGTTGATTAGCTATCGAATAGCTGCGAATTAACCCATCACCTCGTTGCAAATTTACAAATTGACCCGCACGAAAGGGTATTAACGTCTCGGTGCGCAATACCACTCGCATTACATCAGGGGCTAACAAGATTTTAGCGTCCAATACGGCCGTCACATAACCTATCCCTTGGCCTGGTATGGCAATAGTCATGTCACCGTCAACTGGACATGAGCACGCTAAAAAATAATTTTGCTGCTGTTGATAAGCGGCTAAACCCGCTTGCGCCGAAGCGGGGGGCGACACATCCAAGCTTTGCAACATACACGCTTGACACAGACCTTGCCGACAACCATAAGCAGCCGGTATTCCAGCTTTTAATAAGGTTTCTAATACCGTATCTCCTGTGTTAGCAGCAATAGCTTTTGTGCCAAAAGTAATCGTTGGCATGTGTCGCTCCTTAATTATTTGCCTAACACATCGTTACGTGTGCTTTCTGCAAGTGCCAAGACTTGCTCTAACAGGTTTTCTGGTGCATTTAATTCCACTAACGTGGCTTTTAGATGTTCCATAACTGCATCAAAATGGCTATCATCCAAGCCCATTTTCACCAAGCGCTCATGGCCTTTACGCAAATCTTGACCACTATAATGACTTGGGCCACCAAACGCCATGGTCAAAAACGCCTTTTGCTTAGCCGCTTGTTGCACCATATCGACATTATCGAAAAAACGATTAATACGGTAATCATCTAATACTTTGCGGTAAAAAATATCAACCGCAGCATTAACTGCTGCCTCACCACCTAATTGTTCAAATAAGCTTGCATTGCTTGTTTCTTGTGACTCGCTCATTATTGACTCCTGAAAGTTATTGTTATTTTATTGTGTAAACCGCAATGGTTTAACGTAAGCCACCGCTTACCGGAGAAATTTTAGGTCATGCACCCGACTTTTGCAATATTTTACTTTCAAAAGTTTTTTATGGTTAAGCGCTGAAATATAACTGCCCATAGCATCACGCGCGGACGCCGAATTCAGCAAAAACAAGACGGATAATTTCCATAGACTGTGCGTTAAGCTATTATTTTGCTTGCACATTTTTTGAAGCTGTGTATAGTTGCTTCGGCTCAAAAGAGCCTACGTTTTTTGGCAGAACAAGAATTACTACTAAAACAGAGAGGAATAGCAATGAGTTTCGATGTTAAACGCATGATTCAATTCGAACACAATATCGGCAGTAAAGAAAAACAATACCGCTTATACGGAGGCATTGCATTAATAGCCGTTTCGATATTCACCGCCTGGATTCCGTTATTAATTATTGGCTTAATACTGACTGCAACAGGTTTTTTGGCTGGTGCCCTGCTTATTCCGGCTTAAACAAAAACACCTGCACACCGACCAGCACCGACGATACGGCAGCTAATGGTTAAACAATGAAGACTACAAGGATGTAGTTTTCTTTAGTCCTTTTCTCTATGAAACTCACCCTCTAATACTTGAGATTGCCCGGCCTGATGCTTTCCTTGATTAAACATCACTGACGTTACTATATCGCTATTCTCGATTAAGAACTGGGCTAATGCTCGGCGTAATGCAGGAATCAAGCAAATAAAACCTAGCACATCGGTAATAAATCCCGGTGTTAACAGTAATACGCCACCTAATAAAATGATTGGGCCTTCAATGATTTCATAAGCGGGGATGACGCCTTGCGCCATGCTTTGCTGAAAACGCTGAAAAGTGGCCAAGCCTTGTTGTTTTAATAGATAGGCGCCTAAAAATGCTGTACTGACGACTAAAAAAATCGTTGGCATCGCTCCGATGATACTACCGACCTCTAGTAACAAATAAATTTCTGCAAATGGAACAATTAACAAAATTAATAGTAAATATCGAAACGGATTCATAAGTTGCTCTGGTCTAAACCTTAAGTCGTAATAGTTCGGTCATAATATCAATACCTCCAAGTTAATATAAGGGCAATCGCCATCAATTTCTAGGATAATATTGCTTTTAATCTGATGAGGGGTTCGCCATGCCTGCCTACCAAATGATTTATTGCACCTGCCCGGACAAAGAAAGCGCTAAAAAGCTTGCAGGGTTATTAGTGACTAAGAAACTCGCAGCTTGTGTCAATATTATGCCCGGCATTACGTCAGTTTATAGCTGGCAAGACCAAATAGAGACGACACAAGAGCATTTATTATTAATCAAAACTCGTGCCGATAATTACTCACAGATAGAAACAACCTTATTCAAACATCACCCCTACGAAGTGCCTGAAATTGTAGCCGTAAACATTGAATGCGGATTACCTGAATATTTTGAATGGATAGATTCATGCCTGTCATAAAAAGCACGCTCTTTATCTTATGGTTAACGTTTTGCCAATCGGTGCTAGCTCTCAGCCAGGCAGAACTTGTCCCACCTAAAGCAGCGTTTACTCTCTCTGCCCAAGCATTAAATGCAGAACAATTAGAACTTAATTGGCAAATCGCCGATGGTTTCATGGTTTACCGCAATAACCTGCGAATACACTCGAAAACCGATGCCGTTGAACTCGGCAAGCCACTCTTTCCCGTGGGTACGATTAAACAAGATGAGTTATTAGGAACGGTTGAGCATTATCATCACCAGTTAAAAGTGACCGTTCCTTATACCAATCAAGCTCGCTTAAGCCAAATGCACGTTTTTGTGCAATATCAAGCCTGCTCCGAACAAGGCGTTTGCTACCCCCCCCAAAAACAAACCTTACCTGTTTCATTGCCACTACCAGTCATTAAAGCCGCAAGCGACCCGCTAAGCAGCTTAGTGAAAAGCTTTTCTGGCTTTAAAACCAATGCCAATAGCGAGTTATTACCACCCGACCAAGCGTTTCAATTTTTCGCTTCGGTAAAAAACGCTAATACACTTCATGTAAATTGGGTTATTGCAGACGCTTATTATCTCTACCGTGAAAAAGTGCAACTTGCATTACTTGGCGCGGATGGCGTGGAGCTAGGCGCGTATCAAATTCCACATGGCACACCCAAAGTCGATGAAGCCTTTGGTCAAGTTGAGATTTTTCATAACGAGCTAGCTTTTGATATACCTTTAGTTAGAAGCAATAAAACACCTTTTTTCGATTAAACTAGAAGCCAAATTTTCAAGGCTGTGCGGATAGAGGCGTGTGTTACCCGCCTATGAGCAAAACACTAACCCTTGCATTGCCTGAAATTACCGAATCATCACAAACGGCGTCTAGCCCTACACCACCTATTATCTCTGAACAAGACGAAATCGTTAACTCACTGCGCCACGACAATATAGCTATTGTCATTGCCAGCTTTTTTGGCTTTGGTTTGTTATTGTCGCTAACGCCATGTATTTTTCCGATGATTCCCATTCTGTCAGGCATTATCGTCGGCCATAACAAAAAGCTTTCCGTGATGCGCGGCTTCATGTTGTCATTAAGTTATGTATTGGCGTCAGCACTCACCTATGCGGTTTTTGGCGTCATTGCGGCATTGTTTGGCAGTAATTTACAAGCATTTTTCAACAAACTTGGATTATTATTGCCTTTAGTTCCCTGATGGTGATTTTGTCATTAGCAATGTTTGGCTTTTATCATTTAGAGCTACCTAAGTCATTACAAACCAAATTGCACAACTCAAGCGAGAGACACCGAGACGGCTCTCTTTGGGGCGCCGCTATTATGGGCGCATTATCATCCTTGATTGTAGGTCCTTGCGTTGCTGCACCGTTAGCGGGAGCATTAATTTTCATTGGGCAAACTGGCGATGTTATCTTAGGTTTTAGCGCCTTGTTGGTCATGGGCTTAGGTATGGGCGTCCCACTGCTCATCTTAGGTGCATCAGCCGGAAAATTGTTACCCAAAGCGGGCGATTGGTTAAATGCAACCAAAGCCGTGTTTGGCGTCATTATGTTAGCGGTAGCCATTTGGATGTTAAGCCGTGTAATACCGGCAGAAATTGCCATGCTACTTTGGTCATTATGGCTTATTTTGCCATCGATATATTTATCGGCATTAGACCCGCTGCCTGCGCATAGCAGCGGCTGGCGTAAATTGTTTAAAGGCATAGGCTTAGTGATGCTGGTTTATGGCTTGTTATTACTGATTGGCTTTAGCTTAGGTAACCACAACCCACTCGCCCCGCTACAAGGCATAGGATTTAATAAACCCGCTCAAGCGGCTGGCGTAACCTTTCAACGCGTGACGACGCTGGCCGAGCTTAATCAACGCATAGCAGAGGCGAGTGCTAAGCAACAACCTGTTATGTTAGATTTTTATGCCGACTGGTGCATTTCGTGTAAAGAAATGGAAGCCTATACATTTACTGACGCAACCGTTAAACAAGGATTAGCCAAGTTTTTATTATTACAAGCTGACGTCACGGCAAATTCTGATGCCGATCAAGCGTTGTTAAGCCACTTTAACTTGATAGGCCCACCGGCTACGCTATTCTTCGACCGCCATGGTCAAGAACTTAGCCAGCAACGCGTCGTAGGCTATCAAGACGCTAAAACGTTTGCCCAAAGCCTAAGCCGACTTTCGCTATGAACAAAAACGTTTTTTTATACCTAATCGTTGCTTTCATGCTTTCGCGTTAGGTATCACACTAAAACAGCATAAGGTATCAACCACACCATCCGTGACTGAGCTAGTCGCATTTTCATTACCCGATTTGACTGGGCAAATGCAAAACAGCCAACAATGGCAAGGTAAGATTCGCTTAATTAATTTCTGGGCGACGTGGTGCCCACCCTGCCGCCAGGAAATTCCAGAGTTAAATCGCTTGCAACAAGCCCAAAGTGAAAAAAACCTTGTCGTCTTGGGTATTGCGATTGATAACGAGTCTGATGTTGCGGCCTTTATTAAAACCTCAGCCATAACCTATCCTGTTTTGTTAGCACCAAACCAAGGCATGGCATTATCACAACAAATGGGTAACCTATTAGGCGTAATCCCTTTCTCGGTGTTAGTCGATGAACAAAATATTATGCGCCATGTTTGGACGGGCGAAGTAACTCAACACGATGTTGAGCAAGAGCTGCAAGCTTTAATGTTGCCTACAAACAATTCAACGAAGTAAGGCTACACACTTATGACGGGACTGGGCGTTTAGAACGCAGGTGTCGGCAGCAGGGATGCTGCCGCCAAGCCTACAGGGACGTATTTACGGCATCCTGCGGTCTGAATGACCTGTCCCGTCTTAAGTTGGTAACCCGAAGTAAATAGTTAACTTGTTCTTGCCTGTAAACATCGTTATAGTGTCTGTAATATTTTAGTTTTTTGGCCTAAAATTTGCTCAAAACAATTCGCTGCTTGACACACTAAAGTTGTTTTGTAATAACAAGCCTCATATCGGTTATAATCGCTTATTAATTTTTCGTGAAAGGAAATATTTCTTAGGATGCATAGACGCGTTGCACTCATAGCATATTCACTCCGCTTTCCAGGCACAAACACCCAGAATTTCTGGCATGATTTATTGGCAAACAAAGACTTAGTCACTGAAGTTGATTCAACGCGTTGGTCTAAAGAGAGTTTTTGGCATCCCGATAAACGCCATCCGGGCACTAGCTATACTTTTGCAGCTGGCAGCTTAGGCGATATTTCTGGCTTTGATGCAGCCTTTTTTGGGATTTCTCCACGCGAAGCCGCTCTTATCGACCCACAACAACGCTTGCTCTTAGAACTCGCGTGGGAAACCTTTGAGAACGCGGGTATCGTACCTTCGGCTATGCGCGGTAGCGAATGCGGCGTTTACGTTGGTATATCTAACGTCGATTACGCGTATCGATTAGCGGATGACCTAGCCGCCATTGATGCACCTGCCGCCACAGGCATTATTTCTAGTATTGCCGCTAACCGAATCTCCTACGCATTTGATTTACATGGGCCTAGTATTTCAATGGATACGGCCTGCTCATCATCGTTAGTTGCCTTCCATCAAGCGTGTTTAGCGATACGTGCCGGGGAAATTGACATGGCGCTAGCAGGCGGTGTCAATTTACATTTGCATCCCTACGGTTTCATCTCGTTTGCTAAAGCCACTATGTTATCGAAAACAGGGCGTTGTCATGTTTTCGATGAATCTGGCGATGGTTATGTGCGCTCTGAAGGTGGCGGGTTATTTTTATTAAAAGACTACGAGCAAGCACTAGCCGATGGCGACCCTATCTTAGCTATTGTTGCAGGCAGCGCGGTCAATACTGATGGTCATAAATCTGGCTTAACTATTCCTAACCCTAATGCGCAAGCGGCCTTAATTGCTAAAGCCTACCAACAAGCACAAATTAACCCTGATGCGATTGATTATTTTGAAGCGCACGGGACCGGTACTGCCGTAGGTGATCCAATAGAAACCCATGCGATAGGCATTGCTTTAGGTCAAAAACGAGCTAAACCTTTACCTATTGGCTCAATTAAAAGCAACTTAGGCCATTTAGAGTCTGCGTCAGGTGTCGCTGGCGTCGTGAAAGCGTTAAATTGCATAAAACATCGGCAAATTCCTGCGACGATTAGCGTTAATCGTATTAATCCTAAAATTAATTGCCAGGATTGGAATTTACACATTGTCACTGAAAACGAAACCTTAAAGCCGACAGGGAATATCATTATAGGCGTTAACTCATTTGGTTTTGGTGGTGCCAATGCCCATGTGATATTACAAAGCCCAGATCAACCTCATGAATCTAAGCCAAACAATTCGGCACCTGCACTAAAACCGCTGTTTATCTTCGCTAAGCAAAAATCAGCATTAATACATGCCGCCAACGCCATGGCCGACTGGTTAACCGACGACGCTAACCAAAATGCGTTTTACGATACGGCTTATTCAACTTGGTTTCATCGTGAACATCATCATTATGGTGCTATAGTATTTGCGGAAACGGCGACCCAAGCGGCAGACGCGTTAAAGCGGTATGCGCTTTCTGAAGCTAAGCAATCTGAATCTAAACAACTATCAAGCGGCCAATCCAAAATAACTCTTGGCAAATCGCTAGCCAATGCGAAAGGCCCCGCCTTCGCCTATTCAGGCAATGGCTGTCAATGGGCAGGTATGGGCGCTAAGCTTTTACAAGAAGCTCCGTTATTTCGCGCTACCGTTACTGAAGTTGACAAACTATTTAGCCAATATGCCAATTTTTCGTTATTAGACGAGTTATCAGGCGTCAATGGCGACCGCTTTCATGACACCGAAATCGCCCAACCCGCCTTATTTGCGTTGCAAGTCGGCATTACCGAATTATTACGCGCCCATGGTATTCAACCCATTGCCGTATTAGGTCATAGTGTCGGTGAAGTCGCTGCAGCCTGGGCTTGCGGTGCATTATCGCTTACCGAAGCGGTTAAAGTCATTTATTACCGTAGCTTCCACCAGGGTAAAACCAAGGGCAAAGGGGGTATGACGGCTGTAGCACTTGGTGCTGACGACATGCGTAACGTGCTGAGTCAAGCACATGTCAATCAAGTTTATATAGCCGGTATTAACAGCCCTCGTGGTGTTACATTAGCAGGCTCCAACAATGGCTTAGCCAAAGTTGAAGCCATACTCAGCGCGCAAAATATCGTGTTTAAACGCTTAGACTTAGACTACGCGTTTCATAGTCCGTCTATGGATGTTGCTAAAACAGGGATATTAAGTGACTTAGCCGATTTAGTGCTTAATCCTGTTAACTTACCGTTTTATTCTACGGTAACCGGTAAAGCAGTAGCTAATGATGAATTAAACGCCAATTACTGGTGGCATAACATTCGCAAGCCCGTGCTATTTCAAGCTGCCGTTGATGAACTATTAGCATCAGGGGTAAATGCTATTATCGAAGTAGGCGCGCACCCGGTTTTACAGTCTTATTTAAATGAAGCACTGAAAAAACAAGACCAGCCCGGCCTGATTATTGCGAGCTCGACTAAACAACACAGTGATTATCAGCAAATTAAACACTGTGTCGGACAGTGTTTGTTAAGCGGCATCAGCTTAGATATGTCACAGTGGTTCCCTACGTCTGGCACTTACGTCACGCTACCTAACTATTCTTGGCAACGCGAAAGTTATTGGCATCCGGTCACGTCAGATTCTTATGGCTTGCTCAACCGTTACAAAGTTCACCCGCTGTTAGGCTACCCCTTAAAACAGCAAGAATATGTTTGGGAAAATCAGCTTGATACTCAATTATTACCTTATCTAGCGGATCATAATGTCGGTGGCGCTATTATTTTCCCAGGCGCTGGTTTTGTGGAATTAGCATTAGCAACGGCTTTTCAAGCGCATAACGCCGCAATCTTGGAAATAGAAGAGCTAGAAATACGAAGCCCTCTGGTGTTAAGCCAAGAACACAGTAAATCTATCCGTGTTCATTTAGAGCCTTCCGATAACCGTTTTAGCATTCGCAGCAAAGAACAGGCTAAAGCACTAACCGATTCAGCACCAAACCGAGATGCTTGGCAGCAAGAATGGCATCCGCATTGCGTAGGTCGTCTATTAACCGATGCTAGCAACACGGTTTTAAAACAACTTGCCCCGGATTTTCCCACTCACGCGCCGGATTTTGATGCGAATACGCATAAACGCTTAACCGAAAATACCGGCTTAGAATATGGCCCTAGTTTTCAAGCCATGCGCTTTGGCTGGATAACAGACAATTCAGCTATCGCAGTATTAGTGTTGCCTGAAGCGCTAGTTAAAGATGGCAGCCATTACTTTTTACATCCAAGTTTGCTGGACTCCGCGTTTCAATTAGTTTTTCAAATTTTAAAAAATGTGATTAGCGAACTTGAAGGCATCGCCTTTGTTCCCGTTAAGATAGGGCGCATTAAGGTGCGTAGCGATAAAAAACAACCCGTTATCGCAGAAGCGACTTTGTTAAAACTAGCACCGCACTCATTAAATAGCCGATTTGTACTCTATGCGGCTGATGGCTCGGCTGTTGCCGTACTCGATGATGTTCGTTTCCGCGCGGTACGCCTACATAAACGCCATGCGCGCAATTTGCGTTATTTAAGCTATCATTTAACGCCCACCCCGTTAATGCTAAGTACGCCTGCATTAGAAAACGAAGCTCAATCATCAGCAATAGACCTAGAGCCACATGCTGTTGCAGCCATCAACCGTTACAATCATGAAGTTGAACCATTATTAGACAGTCTGTGCAATCAATTCATCTTTGAAGCCTTAAACAGCTTTGCTGACCATCGCGGATTTATTAATGAGAATCGCTTTACTGAAGTAGCCACTGAGTCGGCTAATCACTTACTCGCCAGAATATTAGCGTACGCTGAAGCGCAACAAATGGTACAACCCACCCGCTATGCCTTAGCACTAGAAGCATTCTTGGCTAATTACGGTACGCTACAGCCCAAATCGGAGTCTATTATTGGTTGGCAGTTAAAACGCGACCACCTACAATCCGGTGTAACAGCTACCGCTATCTGGAATACGCTTATCCAAGAATACCCGGATTATTTTTACCCTATTCATTTAACAGGCCGCATAGGCACAAAATTGCCTTTACTGTTAACCGATGCGGCTATGATTAACGACTTAGGCGTTTGCGCTAATGATTACCAAGCCGTTGTCAGTCAAATTATTGCATTAACCAGTAAAAAACTGCTTGTTGACACGATTATCCAGCACTGCATCAGCATTAGCCAACAGCAAGCGCCAGGACAACGTTTGCGCATATTAGAAATCAGCGCGTACAAGCCAGAGTTCGGGCCATTACTCTATGCAGAATTAAACCCTGAGCTAACTGATTACTGCTATGCATCGTTTAATGACGAGGCGCTGGCTCATGCTCATCATTTACGAGAACATTACCCGCTGATACAAGTACTTAACTTGGCTAATGAACTCGACCATAACACTATTAGCAGTGGCCGAATAAAACCGGCTAATTTTGCTATTATTAGTATTGCGATGGCAAATATCCAAGACGTGCAGCGCATATTAAACTACTTGCCGCAATGCTTGACACCAGGCAGCCAGGTTTACATTATTGGCTTAGAACCAGCACGCTGGCTAGATGCACTGTTTGGTTGTACCAATGACTGGTGGCTGACTATTGATACACAACAGCGAATATCACCGCAGTTATCGTCAACAGCTATCATAGACCAACTCAAGCTTTTACCTTTTACAGCTATTCATAAGCATGCATCACTCGCTCAGTACGATTCGGGTGCCTATCTTATTTCTGCTCGCATAGATTCAAATGAGCATAGCCCGCTCTTATCCAACCTCACAAGCCAGCAACATTGGTTAATATTGGCTTCAGATCGAGCACCTGAGCAAGCTATAGCAGGGCAATTAACTGAGCAATTAAGAATTAAACACCAGCAAGTCACTGTGGTTAACCCAGAGCTTATAGGCGCTTGGTTACCGCTATTTAATAAGGCAGCCGCTGAAAACAACGCCTTTAACCATATTATTCACTTATATGGTTATAACCAAACAACCACGGGGCAAACTCTACGCTGTTGGCTCGCAACGACGCTAGTACAAACACTAGAAACAACCTCAACGCCACTAACGCTATGGTTATTCACTCATCAAGTAGGCGCGCTATTTTCTTGTGATCAAGCCGGTGTTTTCCCGACATCAAGCAGCATCGCCCATGACGCCGCGTTATGGGGATTTGGTCGTAGCTTAATGAATGAAGCCTCTAGTTTTACTGTGCGCTTAGTCGATTTAAATGGCGATGCATTAACGCCTAGCGTCATGGATGCGATACTCAATGAATGCTTAAATCCTGACGCTGAACAAGAAATTGTCTTAGATGCCGCAGGAAACCGCTTTGCGCCTAGACTGCGTAGCCGGGAAAAACTGGTCAAAGAAAAAACCATTACCGGCTTAGAAACCCAGCAAGCTATACAACTAGGCTTTAAGCTACCCGGTCAATTACGCAATTTACAATGGTTAACCATTCCACATCGTCCACCTGCTGACGATGAAATAGAAGTCGAGGTCAAAGCAACGGGCTTAAATTTCCGAGACGTTATGTACACCCTAGGCTTATTATCGGATGAAGCCGTAGAAAGCGGTTTTGTCGGCGCTAGTTTAGGGCTTGAGTTTGCCGGTGTCGTCTTACGCGCAGGCGCTAAAGTTCATAAATTCAAACCAGGCGACCAAGTTGTAGGCATGGGGCCGGCTAGTTTTGCCAACCGAGTATGGACAAAAGCTAATGCAGTTGCGTTAATCCCCAATGAAATAAGCTATGCCGCAGCGGCAACCATTCCAAGCACTTTTTTTTACCGCTTACTATGCATTGCACTATCAAGCCAAACTGCAAAAAGGCGAGCGGGTATTAATTCATGGTGCCGCTGGCGGAGTTGGCATCGCTGCCATCCAAGTCGCGCAATGGCTAGGCGCTGAAGTCTACGCCACAGCCGGTTCTGAAGAAAAACGGGATTTTTTACGTTTATTAGGCATAGAGCATATCTTTGATTCGCGTTCACTAAGCTTTGCTGAGCAAATTCTTGCGATTACCCAAAGACGTGGCGTTGATGTGGTATTAAACTCATTGGCAGGCGAAGCGATTAATCGCAATTTCCAAGTATTAAAACCTTTTGGTCGATTCTTAGAATTAGGCAAACGCGATTTTTACGAAAATACTCATATTGGCTTAAGACCTTTCCGTAATAATATCAGCTATTTTGGCATTGACGCAGACCAGTTATTGCGCGAGCGGCCTGAATTAACCCAACGTGCGTTTAATGAACTCATGGGGCTGTTCCGCTCAGGGCATTTACACCCATTACCTTATACCGTATTCGATGCTAATCAAGTGACAGAAGCATTTCGCTATATGCAGCAAGCACGGCAAATCGGTAAAATTGTTGTCACTTATGATAATGGCATCCAGGCAAAATCCGCTTACAAAGAGCCCCCTAAAGCCAGCTTACAACTAAACGACTCCGGAAGTTATCTCATCACAGGTGGTTTAAGCGGATTCGGTTTAGCAACTGCGCGTTGGCTAGCCCAAAAAGGTGCGCGTCATTTACTGTTAATCAGTCGTAGCGGAGTAATTTCAGAGCAAACGCAACAAGTATTAGACGAATTAACCAACAGCGGTGTTAATATCATCACGGCAGCTTGCGATGTTAGCGATAAAAATGCCCTCACGGCGTTTATCCAATCAGCATTAACTCAAGCACCTGTATTAAAAGGCATATTCCATGCTGCGGCCGTTATTGATGATAGCTTAGTGCGCAATTTAACCTATCAACAATTACAAGAAGTCTTAATGCCGAAAATTCAGGGCGCAGAAATGTTACATGAGCTCAGCTTACAACACCCGATAGAATTCTTCGTGCTTTATTCATCAGTCACTACGTTATTTGGTAATCCCGGCCAAAGCAATTATGTTGCCGCTAATCACTGGCTAGAAGCATTAGCCGCTTATCGCCATCAACAAGGTTTGCCAGCAACCTGTGTTTGCTGGGGAGCTATCGGAGATACCGGCTACTTAACACGTCATGAGAAAATTAAAGAGGCCTTACAAACACGCATGGGCGGGGCAGCACTGACTACTAACGATGCCTTTACCGTGCTGGAACAGTTGTTATGCCATCCTATAACAGCGTCAACACTCGGTGTATTGGAATTCGACTGGCGGGCGCTAAGCGCGTTTTTACCTACTGCTAAAACGCCTAAATTTATTGAATTAGCCGGTTATACGCCTAGCAGTGATAGCAACGACAATCAAAGTGCCGATATTAAACGTATGCTTAATGAGTTAAGCGATGCTGACTTACAACTTGCATTTATCGATATTTTAAAAGAAGAACTCAGTCAGATACTACTCATCAACAAAGACAAGATTGATCCTAATCAATCAATGTATGACATGGGCTTAGATTCGCTAATGGGGGTAGAGTTAATGATTGCGATAGAATCACGTTTCGACGTACAAATTCCTGTCATGGCGTTAAGCGAAGCGCCTACGCTTAATAAGCTAGCAGCACGCTTACTTGCGCATTTACGTGGCGATATTGAGTCAACTCAACACGCCACCGATACATTAGCGAATATCAACGACTTATCTAAACGTCATGCTTCTGCGGTAACAGACGAACAACGGCTGGCTCTAACGCAAGCATTAGCGGATACGCAGACGAGCAGGATTATTCACTAATGGCAAGTAAGAGTTTAACAGGTCAGCTAAAAGACCAACTCATCAGGCAAGCATTAGAACATAAACTAAAACAAGCCGAAGCAGAAACCCAAGACGTCAATCCCTTAGCGTTAAATTCGGATATACCGGAAAATTGGTATCGCTTTGACCAGTTACCTGGATTTAAGCAATTACAAATTATTTATAAAGGCGGCGAACAATTTGGTATTGCTAGCCCGTTTTTTCGCGTACACGAAGGCATCGCCGGCGCAACGACTCGTATTAATGGTAAAGAATTCATAAATTACGCCAGCTACAACTATTTAGGCTTATCAGGACATCCTGTCGTTGCTGAGGCCGCTAAACGCGCGATTGAGCAATATGGCACATCGGTGTCAGCCAGTCGCCTAGTCTCCGGCGAACGGCCTGTGCATAGGCAATTAGAAGCCGAGATTGCCACTATTTATGGTGTAGATGACGCCGTCGTCATGGTCAGCGGTCATGCGACTAATGTAACGACGATAGGCTATTTGTTCGGGGCCAATGACTTAATTATTCACGATGAATTAATCCATAACAGTAGCTTAGTCGGTGCTCAACTATCGGGCGCTAAGCGCATCTCGTTTGCCCATAACGATTATGCTGCATTGGATAAATTATTAAGCCAACAACGTCGGCATTACCAAAAAGTACTCATTGTATTAGAAGGCTTGTATAGCATGGATGGCGATTATCCTAACCTGCCTGAATTTATAGCTATTAAGCAAAAACACAAAGCCTTGCTGATGGTTGATGAAGCGCATTCATTCGGCGTGATGGGTAAACGCGGTTTCGGCATACGCGAACAATTTAATATCGACGGCAAAGATGTCGATATTTGGATGGGAACCTTAAGCAAAACCTTAGCGGGATGCGGTGGTTTTATTGCTGGCGAATCGGCGCTTATCGAACATTTAAAAATTTTTAGCGCCTGGGTTTTTATACAGCGTCGGAATGCCCCCGCCAGTCGCAGCGTCTGCACTATCGGCGCTCGAGCTGCTTAAACAAGAACCTGAACGTGTGCAAACTCTACATAAAAATGCTGGGTATTTTTATCAGCAATTAAAGGCAATAGGTGCCAATATTGGCACAAGCTGTGGCACTGCAATCATCCCTGCAATTGCCGGTAGCTCATTAACCGCTGCGCGCTGGTCGCAAGCCTTATTTGAAGCAAACATTAACGTACAGCCTATTTTATACCCTGCCGTACCTGAAAAAAGCGCACGACTACGCTTTTTATCTCAGCCGAACACAGTCAGCAGCAACTTGATGCCGCTGTCGATGCTATGCGCCAACTACTTTGAGGCCTAGGTAGTCACCAATGACCCGCAAGCGCGCATTTTTATTCTTGCAAGGCCCTTGCTCGTTGCTTTTTGCCAGAATTGCTGACTATTTGACGGCTCAAGGCCATGATGTTTATAAAATTAATTTCAATTGTGGCGATTCTGTGTATTGGCAACCGCGCCCAGCATTGCCGTTTCGTCGGCCACTAGATGAATTGCCCGAATTTTTAGCCAACGTATGGACGCGTTATGGTATCACCGAACAAATCCTGTTTGGCGATTGTCGCCCAGTCCATAGAGCTGCCGTCGCTAACGCAAAAAATTTCGGCATACGCACTTATGTTTTCGATGGCGGCTATTTCCGCCCGCACTGGATTACGATGGAACGCGAAGGGGTCAATGGTCATTCCCTATTACCACGCGACCCGGCTTGGTTTAGAAAAATTGGAACAAATTTAACCCCACCTTCGACGATAGCTTTTAACCCAGCGTTTTTAGATCAAGCAGCCTACGATATTGTTTACCATTTAGCCGGTATTGCTAATCCGTTACGTTATCCAAACTATAAAAAACATATCACCATACCGCCAGCACTAGAATATGCTTGCTACATCAAACGTTTTCAGCTGGCTAAAGCTTATGCAACACCAAGAACAAGCCAAGCTAGATTATTTGGTCAAGCAACAGATTCCTTATTATTTCTTGCCCTTGCAATTAGATACTGACGCGCAAATACTCTACCATTCAAATTTTGCCAATATGGCTGAAGTCATAGAAACGGTATTACAGTCATTTGCTAAACATGCGCCTAGCCATACTCAGCTCGTTATAAAAAACCACCCACTGGATTTTGGCCTAGTAAATTTCCGTAAGCTCATCACCGAATACGTCGAAGCATTAGGTCTAGCTGGACGAACCGTTTATTTAGAAAGCGGTCACATCAGCACGTTAATCAGTCACGCATTAGGCATGGTTACTGTCAACAGCACCTCTGGCGCTCATGCGTTAGAATTAAACTGCCCAACAATTACTTTAGCCGACCCGATTTACAACATGCCAGGACTTACCTATCAAGGCGGCTTAGATACCTTTTGGACGCAAGCCATTGCACCTGATGAAGAGCTATTCCAAGCATTTCGCAATACTGTCATGGTTACGACGCAAATCAATGGTAGTTTATATTGCGAATTCGGTACCAAGCTAGCGGCTGGCAATGCCGCACGTTTTATTACAAGCCGAACAATCGCCTTTGGAGAAACTACTTGATTGATAATTCATCGATGTATAACACCGTTTTAATCACCGGCGCGACAGGCTCTATAGGGAAGGCTCTCGCCCTGCATTATGCTGGACCCCAATGCCATCTTATCTTAACAGGGCGCAACACAGTTATATTGGCCGAATTGGCAGAAACCTGTCGTAGCCGTGGCGCAAACGTCACCATACACAGCCTAGATTTGCGCGACATCCATGCGTTGCAGCATTGGCTAAACCAAGTCGCCGAACAAACCTTGCCAGATTTAATTATTGCTAACGCAGGTGTTAACACCAATCACGGTGAGCATCGCATCGGTGAGCAATGGGCTGACATTGATAACTTATTAGATATAAACATTAAAGCTAGCCTTGCATTAATTAACACCTTACTGCCTTATTTACGCCAACGCGGCAGCGGACAAATTGCTATTATTAGTTCATTAGCCGCTTATTATGGCTTACCGGTCACCCCTAGCTATTGCGCCAGCAAAGCCGCTCTAAAAGCCTATGGTGAGGCCATGCGTGGCTGGCTAGCTAAAGAAGGAATAAAAGTTAACGTTGTTATGCCTGGCTATGTGCGCTCTGATATGAGCCATGCCATGCCCGGTCCTAAACCGTTTAGGATACCGGCCGAACGCGCCGCTCAGTTAATCGCTACAGGGCTTGCTAAAAATCAAGCCAGAATTAGTTTTCCATTCCCGTTAAATTGGGGTACTTGGTGGTTAGCGGTATTACCTGCTCATTGGTCACAACGCATGCTGACGTTAATCGGCTATGGCGGCTAACATGGTGTTGCTAACAACAAGCTTAGCACTAGGGCTAGGCTTGTTAATCTCGCTGTTGTTAGAACAAGGGCTGCACCCTAGACCTTTGCTGCCTACACAGCGCCCCGTGAGTACGCTATTTATCCATGTGGGTACATGGTTAATGTTGTTTAGCGGGTTATTAGCATTGACCTTGCGACCCTGGTTTGCCACAGGGCTAGTCACCGCTTTATTGGTCTTACTGATACTCGTCAACCACGCCAAATATCAAAGTTTACGCGAACCTTTTCTGTTTCAAGATTTTGACTATTTCACCGATGCGATAAAACATCCTAGGCTTTACCTGCCCTTCTTTGGCATACTCAGAACATTAGCTGCCACATTAGGCTTTAGCTTAGCCGTTATCGCCGGTGTTGTGTTGGAACCGCCCTTAACAAAAACCCTGTCGTGGCCGATAGTTTTATTAGCCAATCTTAGCCTACTAAGCTTAGGCTTCATGATGCTTAAACAAGGTTTGCGCACCTGCCCTGTTGTCAGTTTTAATCCTTATCAAGATTTAACAACGTTAGGCCAGCTTAGCTTTTTTTGGCAATACGCATTAGCCGAATGGAACACACGTATTAACCCCGATGTTTCGCCTTTTCAACCTACCACTAACCCCGCTCCTTCTGGTTTAACGCCCCCTAATATCGTCGTCATTCAAAGTGAATCTTTTTTTGATCCAAGAGCATTAAGCGCGCAAATCAAGCCTGATGTGCTCAAGCATTTTGACGCTATTAATCAACAAGCGTATGCCTGGGGCAAGCTTAATGTACCCGCTTTTGGCGCTAATACAGTGCGCACAGAATGCGCATTTTTAACCAGCACTCGCCCGGAAGACTTAGGCGTGCATCAATTTAATCCCTACCGTAGTTTAGCTAAACACGCTATACCCAATCTGGTCGCCCATTTAAAACAACAAGGCTACCGTACGGTTTGCATTCACCCCTACCCGTCCACGTTTTACCAGCGCCACTTAGTGTTTCCCAAAATGGGGTTTGATGATTTTATTGATATAAGTGGTTTTACTGCGGAGCAAAAGCAAGGGCAATATATTAGCGACCTGGCCGTGACCGAACGGATTATCCAGTTATTAACCGAACAAACTGCAAATAATCACACGCAACCCTTGTTTATTTTTGTGATTACCATGGAAAACCATGGGCCGCTACACTTAGAACAGCTCCCTAATGAACATTCTTGCCAATACATAGACGGAACACTACCGCCTTGTGGTGATGATTTAATCGTCTACTTAAATCATCTAGCTCATGCTGATGAAATGATTCATCAACTCACCGACTACTTGCGAACACAGGATGCACAACAGCAGCCAGGGGTTTTATGTTGGTACGGTGACCATGTACCGATTATGCCTAATATTTACTCACTATTCGGTGAATCCGATGGCGACACTGACTATTTCATCTGGCATAGCTCAAACCAAGGACGTTATCCTCCGGCGCCTGCTCAAACAATAGCCATACATGAACTCGCTCAACGGTTATTAAGCTGTTGTTCACACCCAAATCATTACACTCAAGCTTTTTAACAAAGCCATGATAATATAACACTATTAACTTGTAGCTCAGGCTACTTACATCTTTCAGTCTATTCAGTTTTTGAGACTTGTTTAATGAAAATCCACTTGCTGATACCTAGCCTTTTTGCCTGGTTAATTACGTTTGCTATGGCTCATGCAGACACTTATGAGCTGCCTTCAACACCTGGCGATACTGTCATAACACAATCATCTGAGCCTATTTATTACGAAGTTGAGCAAAATGAAACGCTGCTCGACGTTGCTAGACGTTTTCTTATTAGGCCAAACAGAAATTGTCAACTTGAATCACGACGTAGATCGTTGGCTAGTCAAAAAAGGGCAAAAAGTACGCTTAGCCAACCAACGTATTTTGCCTGATGCACCGCATGATGGCATCGTGTTAAACCTAGCCGAATACCGAATGTACGTGTACTCAGCTAAGCATCCAGGTGAAGTCATGACATTTGCTCACGGTGTAGGCCGACAAGATTGGAAAACACCACTAGGAAAAACCAGCATTGTCAAAAAAAGTTAAAGACCCTTTCTGGTATCCGCCAGAAAGCATACGCAGAGAACATGCTGCCGATGGTGATTTTTTACCTGAAGTTGTACCGCCAGGCCCCCATAATCCATTAGGAGCTTACGCCCTGTATTTAAATTTAAAAGGCGACTATCGTATACACGGCACAGACATAGACAAAGTCTTCGGCATAGGCATGCAAATCACCCACGGTTGCGTTAGAATGTACCCCGAAGACATTGAAAAACTCTATTATGTTGCTGAAGTAGGTACACCGGTTTATTTAGTCAAACAACCTATTAAAGTCGGTTGGCTAAACAATACCTTGTATGTAGAAGCTCATCCAGATTTAGAAGGTGAGGAACTGTCTAAGGACGAGCGTTTTAGCTTAGCGTTATCTCTCATTCAAAAAGCAAATAACGGCGAGTTACCAGAATTTGACCAACGTCCGCTCAACGAAGCGTTAACCAAACTTGAAGGTATTCCAACGCCTATTTACGAACGCTTACCACCGTTAGAAGAAGCGCAACCGCAAGCAATCCCTGTCGAAAATACTGTCTCTGCTCCCGAACCTCCATTGCCGATAGCACCGGCTAATAAGCCTGTAGCGACTGCTAAACCCGTAGTACCGGTTAAATCAATAGCACCCAAGGTATCTGCTGCAACAACCAAAGCTAAACCCGTTATTAGCGCCAAAAAACCAACTACCAGCAAAGCCGCACAAACCTCGGCTAAGCTGGCATCAAGCAAACTAGCTGCGACAAAGCCGACAAAAACGGCGGCAACCTCTAAAAGCGCGGCAAAAAAAAACGCCAACAAGTGTAGCCAAAAAAACACCAGCCAAGTCCGATGCCAAACTGGTATTAGCCAAAGCAACCACAAGTAAAACTAAAGCGCCAACAAGCTCTAAGTCAGTATCGAGCAAATCAACGAGTCAAACCAAGCGCCAAGGCTCTCCCGGCGGTTATTATCACGGAAATTAATTACCTCTAAATGTATCGCATGGCGTCCGCTTAATGCGATACCTTATACAAAACATGTGGCTACACACTTAATGACGAGACAGGGCGTTTAGAACGCAGGTGTCGGCAGCAGGGATGCTGCCGCCAAGCCTACAGGGACGTATTTACGGCGTCCTGCGTTCTGAATGACCTGTCCCGTCTTAAGTTGGTAACCCAAAACTCAGTCCACATCAATTTGATAGTCGTCTAAAAACTTTTTCTGCATAACGTTTATAGACTTTCTGTTTGATAAAAGCCTCGTATAAATCTGGGTCGATATGTTGGTTATTTTTCATTTTTTCCAAAATAGCTAACGACTCAGATAATTTCTTACCATGTTTGTAAGGCCTGTCTTTAGCCGTTAACGCTTCAAAAATATCCGCTATTGCCATCGTCCTAGCCTGTATCGACATATCCTCCCGCCTTAATCCTTTAGGATAACCTTTACCATCCATGCGCTCATGGTGCCCGCCAGCGTATTCAGGCACATTTTTTAAGTGCTTAGGGAAGCGGATTTTTTCCAACATAGCAATCGTCGCGCTAATATGATGATTAATAATCTCTCGTTCTTCCGTGGTTAACGTGCCTCGTGCAACGCTGAGATTATATATCTCGTTCTCCGATAATAGCGGCAAAGTTTCTGCATTCAACTGCCAAGTTTGGTTATAAAAAGCACTAATTCGCTGTATATCGTATTCCGACATTGACTCAGCACCGATATTAGCTTGTTTTATAAACGCCAAATCGGCTTCAAGTTGCGCTAACTGGGCTTTATAAACACTTTCAACGTCAGCGTTAACAGCTTGTCCTGAAGCTAATGCGTTTACATGCTGTTTTAACATAGCAATTTCACAATCACGCTTAAGCACTTCAAAGCGAGTTTCAACCAACTCGATTCTATCGAAAATCGTCTGTAACTTAGTTGATTTATCAATCACATATTCAGGCGTAGTAATTTTGCCGCAATCATGCAACCAGCCCGCTATTTTTAACTCATAACGATCCGCATCGGTCATCGTGAAATCTTTTAAATAGCCTTCCTGGGTATCATGTGCAGCTTCGGCAAGCATCATTGTTAACTCAGGAACACGCCGACAATGCCCCCCGGTATGAGGCGATTTATCATCGATGGCGGTCGCAATCAGTCGAATTAACGACTCAAACATTTCTTCTAAATCAGCAATTAAACGCTGTTTTGTTATAACTATCGCAGCCTGCGAAGCGAGCGCCTCGGTTAAGCGCTGAGAAATTAAATCAAATCGGGTAATTTGCTTACTTACTGGGTCAATAGCATTAATCAATTGTAAAATCCCAATAATGTCGTTTTCATGATTTCGCATCGGCACTGCTAAAAACGATTGGGAGCGGTAATGGTTTTGCTGATCAAAAGCTTTAGTACCCGAAAAATCAAAATGTTGGTCGTTATAAGCATCAACAATATTAATCGTGCTGTTATTATGAATCGAACAGCTAACCACATTTTTCATATTCGGACTACCATCCGCTAAAAATAACGGAATATCCGGCATATTGACAGGTAGCTCAGAAGACCCGCCACGTCGTATCCTTAAGCTGGTTGAATGCACAATTTCCATGCGTATTGCATTATCGTAAATTCGATATAACGTACCGCCGTCAGCATGAGTAATTTGTATCGCACCAGCAAGAATTTTCTCTAGTAGTTTTGCGGTATCCATCTCCGATGATAAGGAAATGCCAATTTCAATTAATTGTTCTAACTGATGTTGAATATCTAAATGTTCCATAAAGTTGGCTAAGCATTGCCATGCATCTTGGTTAATGCCAATAGGATAATGTAGGTTACCAACTTAGGCTACCCACTTAAGCTGGGACAGGTCATTTAGAGTGAAGGGCGCCGTAAATACATCCCTGTAGGCTTGGCGGCAGCATCCCTGCTGCCGACACCTTCACTCTAAACAACCTGTCCCGGCTTGGTATTGTCCCGTTTTAAGTTGGTAGCCCCAACTTAAGACAGGACAGGTCATTCAGAACACAGGACGCCGTAAATACGT
>NZ_LAJX01000213.1 GCF_000963695.1 Methylocucumis oryzae | reverse complement strand
CAACGCAGGAGCAGTTGCCGAGGACACACGGATGTGCTTGAAGCTTTGCCATCCATGGCGACTGGATTCCGGCAATCCCTGCCGGAATGACGGTTTAGCTCTACTGGCTAAAAATTAAAAGCGTCCCACCTTAAGTGGGTAGCCAAAGTTCGTTATGCCCTCCTTATATCCGTTTTGTCACTACCCCAAAATTTTTATGACAGCCAATCCTTCTACCGAAGCCATACAAACCTACTACGGACAAACTCTTAAATCCAGTGCTGACTTAAAAACCAGCGCCTGTTGCACCTTAACGGCTATGCCAAAATATTTGCTAGCGTTATTAGCCGACGTGCATCCTGAAGTCAGCGCGCGCTTTTACGGGTGTGGCTCGCCGTTGCCGCCTGTTTTGGAGGGATGTACGGTGTTGGATTTAGGTTGCGGTTCAGGGCGTGATGCTTATGTGTTATCCCGTTTAGTTGGCGAATCGGGTCAGGTCATTGGCGTGGACATGACCGCTGAGCAACTAGTAGTCGCCAACGCGCATATTGATTGGCATAGCCAACGCTATGGCTATGCTCAAAGCAACGTTGAATTTCGGCAAGGTGCGATTGAAGATTTAGCGAGCTTAGGTATAGCCGATGCGTCTATCGACGTGGTGGTGTCTAATTGCGTACTCAATTTGTCTTTGGATAAACCTAAGGTATTGGCAGAAATTTTCCGAGTGTTAAAACCCGGCGGCGAGCTGTATTTTGCCGATGTTTATGCCGACCGCCGCATCCCCGCCGCGCTTAGGCACGATCCGATATTGCTAGGCGAATGTTTGGCGGGAGCGAGTTATTGGCACGATTTTCGGCGCATGATGCAGGACTTGGGTTGCCCGGATGTGCGTATCGTCAGCGAATCACCTATCAGTTTAGACGATGACGAAGTGGCCGCAAAAATTGGCATGGTTAACTTCCGTTCGGTGACGGTGCGAGCTTTTAAGCTGCCGTTAGAAGACCGCTGTGAAGATTTTGGTCAAATAGCTGTTTACCAAGGCGGCATTAAACAGCATGCCCATGCGTTTGCCTTAGATGACCATCATTTATTTGAAACCGGAAAGCCGTTACGGGTATGTGGCAATACCGCCGATATGTTGGCTTTAGGCCGTTATGCGCCTTATTTCACGCTTATTGGCGACAAAACCACGCATTTTGGTTTATTTGATTGCTCACCGCCGAATCGGTCCAGTTTACCCGATAACCCGGTCATGGCTTGTTGTTAATGAGCACCGCTCAAGCTGCCATAGCCTTATTTGTCAAAACCCCCGGTTTGTCGCCTGTCAAAACCCGCTTGGCAGCGACGCTGGGCAAAACCTTGGCGGAAACTTTCCACCTACAAGCCGCGCACACCGTTGCCGCTACGCTAAGTCAACTAACACCCGCCGCGCAAGGCTATTTTGCCGTCGCCGAGACCCAAGCCTTAAGCCACCCCTATTGGCGCACTTTACCCTGTATCGCACAAGGTGAAGGTGGTTTGGGTCAGCGCTTAGCAAGCGTTTACCAACAGTTGCGGCAACGCCACGCCCGTGTCATATTTGTTGGCGCCGACAGTCCACAGATGACCGTGGCGCAATTGACCGAAGCCATAACCTGGCTAGGCGACAGCAGCCAAGCAAGATTGGTCTACGGCCCATGTACCGACGGCGGTTTTTGGCTGGTGGGTGGCACAATCGCCATACCAGAAGCAGTTTGGACAGACGTGAGCTACAGTCGCGCCGACACCGGCAGTCAATTGCTTAAGCACATCAACCGCTTGGGTGAAATTAAACACCTGCCGTTGCTGGGCGATGTAGATGAAGCTGCCGATCTATTGGATTTACAGCAGGCACTACACGATTTGCCCGCCCCCTCGCCGGAACAACAGCAATTACGGGCATTTATAGCCAGCTTGTTCTTGCCGCCATCACCCATCCGGTAAACGACTATGCGCGACAGCAAAGCTCGGCTGCTCAATAGCGATTTCCCGGCGCTTAAACGCGGACCAACCCACACCGTGCAATTGAATTTGGGTTATCTGTGCAATCTCAGTTGTCAACATTGCCATGTCAACGCCGGTCCTAAACGCACCGAACTGATGACACGGGACACCATGCAAACCGCCTTACAGTTTGCCGCACAACGGGGCGTAACCACTTTGGATTTGACTGGCGGTGCGCCGGAGTTAAACCCAAATTTCCGCTGGTTGGTCACGGCCGCGCGGCAACAAGGCTTGCATGTCATCGACCGGTGTAATTTGACAGTGCTATTAATGGTAGGGCAATCAGGCACCGCAGAATTTTTGGCAGCGCACCAAGTGGAAATCACTGCGTCCTTGCCGTGTTATTTGGAAAGCAATGTCGATGCTCAGCGCGGCAAAGGCGTGTTCCAAGACTCGTTGACGGCTTTGCACCAGCTCAATGCCTTAGGTTATGGGCAAGCAAACACCGGCTTAGTGCTAAATTTGGCCTATAACCCGCAAGGCCCGGTGTTGCCGCCACCACAAGCCACGTTGGAACACGCCTACAAAGACTATTTGCACCAGCAATTCGGCATCCACTTCAACCGCTTGTTCACGCTCACCAACATGCCCATCCAACGCTTCGGCGCGGTATTGCAAGCCAGTGGCGAATTCGACCGTTATCTGGCCTTGCTCAAACACGCACACCAACCCGCTAATTTAGAACACGTTATGTGCCGAAGCTTGTTAAGCGTGGATTGGCAAGGTTTTGTTTATGATTGTGATTTCAACCAATTGCTTGGACTACCCTTAGCAGGACAAAGCATTCATATCGAGGAGTTGCTGCAACCAACCCGCCTACCCGACGACATTAGCGTCGCCGAGCATTGTTACGGCTGCACGGCAGGGCAAGGTTCTAGTTGTCAGGGTGGGTTGGGTTAAGCGGAGATACGCCTGCTCAATGGCTTATCGTGCAAACCTACCCAGACCAAAATCAAGCAACCAAACTCCACCCACCTGACCCACGCTGGATGCTGATACGGCGTTAGGCTGGGGTCGTCTAAATTCAAGCCCGTGACGTAGGCTAGTAACAACAACGCCGATGCCGCCCAGGCTAGCGGATTGCGGTGTATACAGGCAAATGGCAATAACCAGAGCAAATACCAGGGGTTAATCACTGGCGAGACCAGTAACAAACCGCCTAGCAGCCCATCGGCGCGGGGTAGGGCGCGGGTTTGTTGTTGCCAATACCGCCAACCATAAGCCAAAGCCACAACCAGTAGTAAACTTCCCAATAACAGCTTGGACGGCAACGGCGGCAACCATAAAGTCAAAAGCCCATACAACGCCGAGTTGAATTCAAAGCCGTCCGCAAAGGCTTTAAGCCCTGCTGCGTCGGTTGCGCCTTGCCACCAGAACGGCGCGTATAAGACGGCAAACCCCAGCGCCAAAGCCATCGCCATGTGCCAACCGCGTGGCTTGTTGATAAATGCCGCTAACCAAAACGGTATTAGTAACCATGCCGCTGCTTTTGCCGCCGCCGCTAATGCCAGCCATAATCCGGCTTGTACAAACTGGCGTTGTTGCCCTGCCAGCCACGCGGCTATCAACAACGCGGGCAACATGCCATCCGGGTGGGCGGTCATGGCGATTTCTTTGATGACCAACGGATTCCAAGCATACAGCAGCACTTGGCGGGGTGAGGCTAGTTTAAGTAAATTACCGATTAGCCACAGGTCAATCAGGCACAACAAGGCTTGCAACACCCACACGTGTCCTTCGGCTAGCAAGGTCGCCGCTAAAAAAACATATTGGAACGTCGGTGCGTAAATAGTCGGGATGTCGGGATGGTTGATTTGCCCTAAAATGCTTTGCCATGATTTGGGAATATTGGCGTCAGTAAAAAATGCTTCCGGCGCGATACCGTAAGGGCTGCCCGAGGTGGCGAAGCGATAGCCATCCCATAAATAGCGGAAATAATCGTCTTCAAACAACGGCAAACCACAGCAGCCGATGATGCGGAATAGTGCCGCACCCAGTAACACCTCTTTTGCGTCAATTGGATGGTCATGCTTGGTTGATGCTGCCAACGCAAAATAACTGACGAAAGCCAATGCCATAATCACGAAAAATATCAGGAGTTGATTACTGTAAGCACTGCGGGAGAACCACGTTAATACGGCATAACAGCCAGTGAGCAGGGCGAATTGGGGTTTTATCATCTCGGTGTGGGTTCAAAAGTAAGTTACGCTGTACCTATAGGGTTATTACCCCATTAAGTTAAGCTATTTTGGAGTACCAAGCTTGCTTTGTGCGGTATTTAAATCTGTGCAAGGCAAGCCGTGCACTCCGAAAGTCGGATTCTTAAATTATTAACTTAATAATCAATGACTTGCGTGTTGTGTTTTGTGAAATATTCTTTCGTAGGTCGGGTTAGCGATAGCGTAACCCGACAAGATGGGAGCGTTAAATGTTGGGTTACGCTATCGCTAACCCAACTTACACAAATTTAATTGCTTGATTCCTATAATTTAATGGCAGTGATACGGGTACAAGCCTAGACGTGTACGCCAGTTACCAGGGATTCCATTACCCAATAAACACATGCCGCAAATAGCGAGGCACTGGGTAAGGTCAACAGCCAAGACAACAGGATTGTCATAATCATTCCGTACTTTGGCTGACCGTTCAGCCAGCCAATACCTACTAAAGCCCCGACCGCAACATGGGTGGTGGACACCGGTATACCGAAACGACTGGCAATAACCACTAATAAGGCCGTGGTCATATTGGCTGCTAAGCCTTGCTGGTGATCGAGGGTGGTGATGTTATGGCTCATCGTGATTGCGACTCGCCGAGCATTGAGCAAACCACCTAATAACATGGCTAATGCGATGAATACAACGGTGGTGACTAACTCATCATCCGGGGTTAACCATAGCAAAGCGGCGATTTTAGGTGTGTCATTTAAGCCACGCGCAAAACAAACGCAACCGGCGCTTAAATAATGCAAGCTATCCTGCCAGCGTTGTGCGCTAACACCCAATACAATGGTAGCGTTACGCGCCGCACAAGCAGTTTGCTGGTCTACGGTTATCGAGGGTACGCTACTCGCGACTATCAACCCGCCTGCTGAATAAGCAAAGGCCGAGGTATTTTGGGGTTCTACACATAAGCATACCGGTGATTTTAAGCGTTTTCCCGTTACGCAGTGCGTAATAACCCAATGCATCAGCATAGCTAGGAACAGCGAAAGCAACGGGCTAATCAGTAACGGCAAGACAAAATTGTGCCATAACGGCATGGCGTTGATATGACCTTGGTTAGCTAACAACGTCACGCCGACCATCGCCCCCAATAACGCATGAGTTGTGGAAATGGGTAAGCCCAAACGAGTAGCCGATAACACAGTCATACCGGCCCCCGTCGCTACTGCAAGTAGAAATGCCGGTGTTTGTAGCAACGTATCGGGGGTCAAGCCTTTGCCAGAAAACTTGAGCAGTAAACCGTGGGCTAGATATAACGAACAGCAAGCACCGGCCGCTGTTGCCCAGCTTGCCCAGTACAACGCCCGCCGGTAGGCCGCAGTACCGCTGCCAAATAACGTAGCTACGCCTTTAAAATTATCATTAGCGCCGTTAGCATAGGCTAGCAACATCACGCTGATAACAAGCAATAAATTAGACATAAACGGCTTGGCGTTATTGTTCGCGCATCTGCACTGGCGAAGCGGGCAGTTTATCCAGCATGACCGTACCGTCAGAACGCAAGCGTCCGAACGTTAAAAGTCCCGGTTGGGCAACCGCTGACGCAGGCCGAGCAGCGTACGCATTGCGGGTCTTCCATCGCCTTGCCTTTATTGGCAAAAGCCATTACATCTATACCTTGGTGACAAACCGTGGTGCAGATGTTGCAAGAGATGCACTTGTCTTTGTCGGCAAAAATTCTAAATTGGCTAAACCTTGCGTATATATGCATGAGCGCGGCGAGTGGACAGAAAAAACGGCACCACGTACGCCCGCTGAAATGAAAATACAAGCCCAAACCTAAAATACCTGCTAAGAAATAATCGACGACTTCGGCATAATTGAGCGGGATGCCAAACAGTTTGAATTGATAAGTCGCTTGCGTAAAAATGTCCGCTAAAGTCTCGCCAACGGGCGAATCCACCAAGGCCCAAGCGGCAATCCGTAGCAATAATAGCAATATCGCTACCGCTAAAATCGCTTGTCCGGCCATATTCAACTTATTCCAAATCGATCCATGCGGCATTTTCGTGCGTTGCGCGTCGCCTAGCGTTTCTGCCAACGCGCCACAAGAACAAATCCAACCGCAGTACGCGCCTTTGCCGTAGCGGTACACCAACCACGGTAACAATACAAAAGTTTGCCCAAAACCTATGGCTAGCCAAGCGTAATTTGGCTGCTCAGTAAACACATTGGCGATGAACAATGGCCAGGCCAAGATAAAGCCGACGCTACGCCAATATTCACGGTTACCGGTTTGTTCGCTGTACGGAAACAACTGGTCAGCCAGCCAAGCCGCTACGCCGCTGTCGAATGCCCCGAATTCACCGGCTATAGGTAATAGCACAAACGGTAATAAAAACAAGGGAATGGCTTGTATTGCAAACAGCGTTAACGTTTGCCGTTTAACATAAGGCGTGGGGGTGCGGGTGATACGGCGCCAACCAAATAACCCTATCACTAGGGTATAAGCCAGTTCGTAATAGAATCCGCAGGATGCCAGCGCCGGTTGTAAGGCGCGTAGCCACGCTTGGTCGTCAGGCCAACGGGAAAAGTCGATATTGGCTGGTGTTAAGCTGTGGTTGAATAACCAAGAAAAAACGGAGCCGCTACCGGATTTTCCGCTGTATATCAAAGCGACTAACAACAACACCAAAAGTAAGTTAGCAAACTTGCCCGCCGACCACTGACCACGCGCCGGAATGCCTAAGCGCTTCAAGAAATCGATTGGGGCTTTGCGGCCTATCATCACGAACACGGCCTCATTGCTCAGCATTTCCAGCCCCGAGTCAGCGCGGCTCAGCAATACCTTGTCTTTAGTGATTTCTATCACTTGGCTGTTAAACCAAATTGCATTACCTAATAACGTCTGTGCTTTGACGATATTATCCGGTTTTGGGCGGCTAAATTCGCTGCCTCGGTAGCTTAGCGTCACTTCTGCGCCAGCTTCACACAAGCTAATCGCCGTTTCCAACGCCGAATCACCGCCACCGACTACCAGCACCTTACGGCCTTGATAATCGCCTGGATCAAACAAACGGTTATGGACTTTAGCCAATCCTTCGCCCGGTACGTTTAACGTGGAATGTTCGCCGTTGCGCCCCGTGCAGACTAACACTCGTTTGGCATAAGCATGGCCGTGTGCGTCGTTAAACTGTAAGGCTAAGCGTTTATCGTCACGGACAATGCTGTCTACCTTCCGTAATTGGAATTGGATATTGGCGGCGACGGCTTGCTGTTGCAACTCAGCCAGCAAGGCTTCCTTGCGCGTGGCGGTTAATTTAATGTCGCCAGCGGGTTGAAACGTTTTCGGATAAGTATAAATCGGTTTGCCGTTGGTGAAATTAGCGATGGTGGCAAAAGGTTCTACGGCTTCGTAAATGACAAACTTTAAGCCCGCTTTATGGGCCGCCAATGCTGCCGATAATCCCGACACGCCACCACCGATAATCGCCAAATCGTAGGTATCGGGATGATTTTTGCACGGCTCTTTAAAGGCTTGCTCATCAATAAAAGCCTGTACCGCTTTAGCCCCGGAATCGACAGCGAATTTCAACAACGGAATGCCTAGTAAATCGCCAGCAATACGGATACCGTTAACAGCCGTCAAACCATCCGGGCCGGTTTCCGGTAGCGGTTCTGGAATACCCGCCGGCCAACGCAAATGCAACCAGTGGGCGTAAGATGAGAGTAAATTCATGAGTAATGCGGCGAAAAACAAAGGGTGAATAATAAAGAATCAGGGGTTAGTGGATAATCTTGAATAAATCTATAAGGGTACGCTGTGCGTGCCTTCTAATTCACTCGTTCCCAAGCTCCGGCTCTCATCGTTATACACAAGTCTGTTTGAAACCGTCATTCCGGCAGGGATTGCCGGAATCCAGTCACAGGGATGTGAAACTTTGGGCTTACACTTTTGGGTTACCAACTTAAGACGGGACAGGTCATTTAGAACGCAGGACGCCGTAA
>NZ_LAJX01000212.1 GCF_000963695.1 Methylocucumis oryzae | reverse complement strand
CGTGTTAGGGCTATTCAGTTCATCGCTCCCACGCTCTAGCGTGGGAGCGTAGCCAGGACGCTCTGCGTCTCGTTTCACACCGCCAGAGCGGTTGCAGTGCATTCCCACGCAGAGCGTGGGAACGATGAAACATTCTAAAAAAATAATTAAACAATGAGGAAAAAGTAATGGCTAAAATCGTAATCGTGGGTGCTGGTATTGGCGGCATTCCTATGGCATTTGAAATGAAAGAATTGGCGCGTAAAGAGGACGAAGTTGTTGTTATCGCGGATACGCCTACGTTTCATTTTGTCCCCTCAAACCCTTGGGTTGGTGTGAACTGGCGTAAACCTGACGATATTAAAGTGCCGTTAGCACCGGTTTTCAAAAAGAAAAAAATTACCTTTATTCAACAAAAAGTTGCGCGCTTTCATCCTGAGCACAATCATGTAGCCTTAGAAGATGGCAGTACAGTAGATTATGATTATTTGATTATTGCTACTGGCCCTAAACTGGCTTTTGATGAAATTCAAGGCTTAGGGCCGCACGGTTATACTGAATCGGTATGTCATGTCGATCATGCTGGCCCTGCCGGTGAGCGTTGGCAACAATTTGTCGATGACCCAGGCCCTATTATTATCGGCGCAGTACAAGGCGCATCGTGTTTTGGACCGGCCTATGAATACATGTTTATCGTCGAAACTGATTTGCGTAAACGTCAAATTCGCGACAAAGTTAAAATAACCTATGTTACCTCTGAGCCTTATATCGGTCATTTAGGTTTAGACGGCGTTGGCGATACTAAAGGCATGTTAGAAAGCGAGTTACGCAATAAGCATATCGATTGGATTTGTAATGCTAAGGTCGATAAAGTCGAAAACGGTACCATGTATGTCACCGAAGTCGATGATAACGGCCAAGTCAAAAAACAACACGAATTGCCGTTTAAACACAGTATGATGTTACCGGCATTTAAAGGCGTGGATGCGTTATTGGGTATAGAAAAACTAACCAATCCGCGCGGCTTTGTTTTAGTCGATGACTATCAGCGTAATCCGACGTTTTAAAAACATTTATTCCGTTGGCGTCTGTATCGCGATTCCACCACAAAAACCCACCCCGGTGCCTACAGGCGTACCTAAAACGGGCTATATGATTGAATCCATGGTTACCGCAACAGCGCATAACATCCGCGAAGAATTAGAGGGTAGAGAGCCAAGCCATAAAGGCACGTGGAATGCTTTATGTTTAGCGGATTTCGGTGACTCGGGTATTGCCTTCTTAGCGATGCCGCAAATCCCACCGCGTAACGTGCAATGGTCATCTAGGGGTAAATGGGTGCATTGGGCGAAAATTGCTTATGAAAAATATTTTATGCGTAAAGTACGCAAAGGCTTAAGTGAGCCGTTTTATGAGCGCTTACCTTTGAAAGTCATGGGCATTATGCGGTTAAAAAAATCGTAGTCGTCAGGTACTTACCCGGTCGTAACCATCATGAACGCCTTAAGAATATTACTGTTAGTTTGTTTTCTCACCCCCTCAGCTCACGCCTCGCCGCCAGATGCGACTATGACTTTAGCTCAAGCGATAGATTACGCGCTGGTTCACAACCCGGAGCTTAGCCGTATGCAGTCCAACGTTGAGCAAGCCGAAGCGCAACTGGGTTTGGCGATGGCGAATTTTTTCCGCAAGTGAAATTAGGTGTGGCTTACCAACATAGCAATAATCCGGCTGAGGCGTTTGCGATGCTAATCGCACAGCGACGCTTGAATTTTGCCGGTACGGATTTTAATCATCCAGGCGGTGTAAATAATTTTCGTGAGCAAATCACGGCGAGCTATGCGCTGTATCGTGGTGGCCAAGACAGCCACCAATCTGAAGCTGCCGAGCTGAGTGTTAAAGCCTCTGAACTCGACATGGTGGCGGTACGCAATCGCTTAATCAATGATATTACTGCGGCTTATTATGGTCAGTTAGCCGCTATCGAAGCGCATAATGTTGCAGAGCGCGCGATTAACGCCGTACAAAGCGAGTTAAAGCAATCAGAATTACGTTATCACGCCGGGACGGTATTGAAATCAGATGTCTTATCGTTACAAGTGCAATTAGCAGAAGCGCAAGAAAGTGAAATTCAAACGGCGAATGCCATTGAGTTAGCTAATTCCATGTTAAAAACTCTATTAGCATGGACAGATGGCGCGTTATTGCTTAAACAAGCTAGTGATAGTTTGCCGAAAACACCTGGCTCCTTTGATAGTTTATTAAACAAAGCCTTAGCTCAGCATCCTGAACTAGCCGCCGCTGCAAAACGCGTCGCGCTGGCTGAGCAACAAGTAGCGGCTGCAAAGAGCGCGTATTTACCGCGTGCCGATGCCTATGTCAGCTATGGTTTTAATAATCAAAGCCCAGACTTTGATACTGATAGAGATAATGTCAGTGTCGGTGTGCAAGTCGAAGTGGAGCTATTCAACGGCTTTGCTACGCAAAATAAAGTAAAAGCTGCCGAGCGTGAATTACTCGGTGCGCAAGAAGGCTTACGGCAACAACGATTAATCATAGAAAACGCCGTAAAATCGGCGCAATTGCGTTTATTAGAAGCGTTAAATCGAGTTGATGTGGCTAGTGTTGCTGTGACCGCAGCTGATGAAGCGTTACGCTTAGTGGACGAACAACGACAAGCCGGCGTTGTCACCGTGACGCGTTATTTAGAAGCAGAAGTGGCGCGTGACAAAGCGTATACCCGGCAAATTTCTGCCCGTTATGACGCACTACGCGCTGAAGCAGAATTACAATTAGCGACCGGCGGATTTTAACGCTGTTTTTATCACTAGGTATCTCATGACTAAGCATCTCTCATTACCCTCGTCGAAATGGTTGATTTCGTTATCGGCGATTACTGGGTTATTACTGATTATTCTGTACGCGCTAGGTTTTATTGGCGGTGGTGAAAAAATTAAGCCGGGTACTCACGAAACCGTATTACCGCTATTACCTGCTAACGCGGTGACATTCACGTTAAGTCGCCAAGTGGCAAACAATAGCTTAGCGTGGCAAGGCACGGTGCGTTCGCGGCAAGCCGTTAAAATTACGCCTAAATTCAATGCACGTATTATCGAAATAACGGTACATCCGGGTGAGCGGGTTAAACAAGGTGCTGTGTTGGCACGCTTAGATAGCCGGGATTTAACCGCCGCTTATCAAGCTGCCGAATCTGCACGAGCGGCAGCACAGGCACAAGCGACCGAAGCGAAGGCAGATGCTAAACGTTTTTAGTGAGCTCTATCAAAAACAAGCTGCAACTCGACAACAATACGATGCCGTTATCGCGAAAACCCAAACCGCCGACGCCTTGGTTAAACAAGCGGCTGAATCGGCTAAACAAGCTCAAGTCATGTTGGCTGAGGCTGTGTTATATGCGCCTTTTTCTGGTGTTGTTGGCGAACGCTTACAAGAGCCAGGCGATATGGGCATGGCCAGTCAACCGTTACTGACGTTATTAAAGCCTAACGATTTACGTTTAGAAGCCGCGATTAGCGCGACATGTGCACAGAGTTTACGCTTAGGCGATAGTGTCCCGGTACGAATTGACGGTTTAGCCCAAGGCTTAACGGGTGAAATTGATGAAATAGCGCCAGAAACTAATCCTGAAACGCGTAGCCAGTTAATCAAACTACGTTTACCTCAAACTGACAACTTACAACAAGGACGCTTAGGCTGGGTAGAACTTGCCTGCCAAGCCCAGCAAGCCGTGTTATTAATACCAGAACAGGCCATTATCCATTATGGTCAGCTACAAGCCGTCAAAAGAATCGACGGCAAGCATTGGTTTGTTCGCCATATCCGCACCGGCAAACACTACGGTGAGCAGGTCGAAGTGTTATCCGGTTTACAAGATGGTGATGTGATTTGGCTTAACTCAGGACTGACACAATGACCGAAGCGACAGAAAGTTTAACCGTTAAAATTGTTCGGTTATTTACCACCTCGCATTTATCGCTACTATTTTTGCTCATCTCGTTATTAGCGGGTGCGGTTGCGCTAATGCTTACGCCGCGCGAGGAAGACCCACAAATCATCGTGCCGGTCATGGATGTCTTTGTTGACGTGCCGGGTGCTTCGGCCCAAGAAGTTGAAAAACAAGTCACAACGCCATTAGAAGTCTTGCTAAGACAAATTCAAGGCGTCGAATATGTGTATTCGGCGTCACGCCCCGGTAGCGCGGTGGTCACGGTGCGTTATTACGTTGGCGAAAATCTTGAAAACAGCTTGATTAAAACCCGAGATAAGCTATTAGCCAACCAAGATAAGATTCCACCTGGTGTCAGCCAATGGTTAGTCAAACCGGTAGAAATCGATGATGTGCCGATTTTATTATTAAGCTTATCAGGTAAACATGGCGATAAAGATGCTACCGAATTGCGCCGGGTCGCTGATGAATTAATCGAGCATTTACGCCAACTGGATAATATCGGCAAAAGTTGGGTGGTCGGTGGCGCGCCAAGACAACTCACGTTACATCCTGATAACGCTAAACTAGAGGCCGCGCAGTTAACGTTATTCGATATAGAACAAGCGCTCAAACAAAACAATCGTAATCTCAATGTAGGTTCGTTAACGCGAGACAATCATGAAATTGTGTTAGAAGCTGGGCCTTATTACGCGACGCTAGAGCAAGTAGCCGCTACTGTCGTCAAAACCACCCGCGATGGACGCTTATTACATTTACGCGAAGTGGCTGAGATTAACGATGGGGCAGCTGATGTTAATGAATACACGCGTATTGGTTTTGGTCCTGCGGCAGCGCAAAGCCAAGGTTTAGGCGGCGAAAAACTGCCCGAAGTTGGAACTGAACGCGCGATGACAACTATCGCGATTGCTAAACGAAAAGGCAGTAATGCGGTTAGCGTCGCCGAAGCCGTGTTAGCGCAGGTCGAACAGTTACAAGCTACTGTTATTCCAGACGATGTGTTAGTCACGGTTACGCGCAATTATGGCGAGACTGCCGACCATAAAGTGAATGAGCTAGTCATGCACTTATCGATAGCGATTTTAACAATTATTGTCTTGCTCGCGTTGTCGCTAGGCTTAAAAGAATCCTTCATCGTAGCGTTAGCGGTGCCGATGACATTCGCCATCACGCTATTATGCGATTACATTTTTGGCTACACGATTAATCGCGTCACATTATTCGCATTGATTTTGGCGCTAGGGTTGTTAGTCGATGACCCTATTGTTGATGTCGAAAACATACATCGACATTATCAAATGCGTAAACAGCCGCCGCTTCAAGCCTTACTGACAGCAGTTGATGAAATTCGGCCGCCGACGATTTTAGCGACGTTTGCTGTGATTATGTCGTTTGTGCCCATGTTTTTTATTACCGGCATGATGGGTCCTTACATGGCACCAATGGCGTTTAACGTGCCGGTCGCGATGTTGTTATCGCTAGTCATCGCGTTCACCGTGACGCCTTGGGCCAGTTACCGTTTATTAAAAGGCGATTATGGCAAGCAACATGGCGGCTTTGTGCTGCAAGACACGCGTGGTTTTAAGCTCTATCATGCTATCCTCGCGCCGTTATTAGCCAGTAAGCGCAAAGCGTGGTTGTTTTTATTCGCGGTCTTATTGGCTTTTGTTGCATCGGCGATGATGGCAGTCACGCGCGTCGTGCCGTTAAAACTATTGCCATTTGACAATAAAAACGAATTACAACTTGTGATAGATATGCCAGAAGGCAGTTCATTGGAAAGCACAGACCAGGTTGCTGCAACACTAGGTCGTTATTTAGCGACAGTGAATGAAGTCAGTAGCTACCAAAGTTATGTGGGCATTGCCTCGCCTATGGATTTTAACGGTATGGTAAGGCATTACTATTTGCGTCAAGGCGCTCATGTTGCGGATATACGCATTGTGTTAGCCGAGAAAAAACAGCGCGCGCAACCTTCACATGAAATTGCATTAAGAATTCGGCCTGACATTGAGCGTATTGCTAAGCAATTTAATGCCACTATTAAAATCGTCGAAATGCCGCCAGGGCCACCGGTGTTATCAACCTTAGTCGCTGAAGTCTACGGCCCACCTGAAGCCAGCTACGCTGAGCTGATTCAAGTGAGTCAGCGTGTGCGTAGCGAGTTAGCACAGACTGAAGGGGTAGTCGATGTCGATGATTTTGCCGAAGCGAATTACCCGCTATGGCATTATCAGGTTGCCCAAGACAAAGCCGCTGCTTTAGGTATTAACACGGCAAGCATTGCGCAAACCTTGCAAATGGCGGTTGCAGGTAGCAAAGTTGGCTTGCTACATATCGCAGAAGAACGACAACCGCTATGGATTTATATGCAACTGCCGCGTGCCGTGCGCTCGTCACAAGCTGAGCTGTTAGCATTAACCGTCGCAACGGCGAAAGGGCAGTTAGTGCGCTTAAGTGAAATCGGCTCTTTTCAAACCAACCAAGGCGACAAAACGATTTATCATAAAAATCTTAAGCGCGTAGCCTATATCACCGGCGAAATGGCAGGCCGTAGCCCGGTCGAAGCCATACTTGACATGATGGGAAGCTTATCGGAAAAACCTTTGCCAGAAGGGTATAGCGCTGAACTTGCCGGTGAAGGCGAATGGAAAATCACCGTCGATGTCTTTAGAGATTTAGGCTTAGCGTTTGGCGCGGCAATGGTCATGATTTATGTGTTACTAGTCGGTCAAACTCAATCGTTGTCGGTACCGTTAATCATGATGATTGCCATACCGTTAACAGTGATTGGCATTATGCCAGGCTTTTGGTTGATTAATTTATTCTCAAGCCCGGTAGCAGGCTATGCCACGCCGATATATTTCACCGCTACTGCAATGATAGGCATGATTGCGTTAGCGGGTATTGTCGTGCGTAACTCAATTATCTTAATCGACTTTATCGAAACCATTTACCGTACTCATCCAGAAATGAGCTTAGCGGAGGCGATTATCGAAGCCGGAGCAACTCGATTAGCTCCGATATTTTTAACCGCTGCATCGGCTGTGTTAGGCTCAATGATGATAGTGTTAGACCCGATTTTTTCGGGCTTAGCATGGAGTTTTATATTCGGTATCATCGCCTCGACGTTGTTTTCGTTAGTGGTAATACCGGTCGTGTATTTTATGATTAAGCAGAGTGGTTTTTCTCGTTCCGATGCTTAAATACTTAATTTAGTGTCGATATTACGGGGTGTTGGAATGCAGGCGAATATATCCGTCTTCTAAGAAGCTGCCTAGAAGGAGATGAGGTAGGTATTCCCACGCCGAAGCGTGGGAACGACGGGTATGGAAGAACAGCGTTAGCCGTTGATTAAGTAGTGTACAAAGATACTACCTGCATAACCGGCGGCAATTGCAGGAGTCCATTTTAGATGACTAAAGAACGTGTATTTATGGTTAGATTGTCCCATTAATGCAACACCAGCCGCTGAACCGACTGATAATAATGAGCCACCTACGCCAGCGGTTAATGTTACTAATAACCATTGGTATAAATCCATATCCAAGCCCATGTTTAACACGGCGAACATAACAGGGATATTGTCAACAATTGCTGAGATTAAACCGACTAAGATGTTAGCGGTGGTTGCGCCTAAGCCTTCGTACATAGCGCCTGATAATAATTCAAGATAACCAATGTAACCTAAACCACCAACGGCGAATACTACGCCGAAGAAGAATAACAAGGTGTCCCATTCTGCATGGCGGACTTTGTTGAAAATATCAAAACCTGCTTCTCCTTCAACATAAAACTTTGTTTTAAGGAAGTAGCCAAAAATCATCAATACCGATAAACCGACCATCATGCCCATAAACGGTGGTAAGTGTAAGACTTGTTTAAAGCTTACTGCTGTGGCAATGGTTAACAAGAACATGAAGCAGATAATGAGTGCACCGGGTTTTAACTGTACGGCTTCTTCTTCAGCACCTTTTGGTTGCTCATTCGGAACCGCGAAGTACATGACCGCTGCTGGTATGCCGTAGTTGACGACGGATGGGATAAATAATTTAAAGAAATCAAAGAATTCAGCGTACTCGGCTTGCCATACCATTAATGTGGTAATGTCGCCGAAGGGACAGAATGCACCACCGGCATTGGCCGCAACGACTAAGTTTACAAAGCCTATGCTGACGAATTTTTCATTGTCAGCACCAACCGCCATAACCACCGCGCCGACTAATAAGGCGGCGGTTAAGTTATCAGCAACAGCTGATAAGAAGAACGTGATGACGCCGGTGATTAAAAACAGTTTACGGTAGCCAAATTGTTTTCTGACTAACCATGAGCGTAACGCTTCAAATACGTTGCGTTCTGACATTGAGTTGATATAGGTCATCGCAACTAATAAGAACAGCATTAACTCGGCATATTCTTTTAAATCGTGTTCAAACGCTGCGTGCATCACTTCCGTCGACACGCCTTTTTCATGCGCTAATAACGCGGTATGTGCCCAGATAATGCCAGCCGCTAAAATAACTGGCTTAGATTTACGCAAGTGCGTAAACTCTTCGGTCATGACAAAGCCATAGGCAATTAAGAAAATCAACACGCAGTATATGCCGCGCTGAGTCCCCGTCATGTCAAGGCTTTCAAAAGTTTCTGCTAATGCTAATTGCGGCATGAGCAGAATTAAAAACAACACTAGTAAAGAACGTGCCACACAATCCCCCTTAAGGTTAAAGTAAGAAAACAACTATCAATTATTATGGTAACTATTAATGTTATCACCAATCGAATAAATTTTGTCATTTTCTAATGCGCAGTATATGATGAACGACCATCATTTTTCGCGGGAAAGGCAGTAAAACCTTACTATGTATCAGTATAACGAAATTGACCAAACGCTTGTCGATGAACGCGTCGCTCAGTTTAGAAGGCAAACGCAACAGTATTTAAAGGGCGAACTTAACGACGATCAGTTTCGTGCGTTAAGACTTAGAAACGGTCTTTATATCCAAACTCATGCACCGATGCTACGCATTGCTGTGCCTTATGGATTGCTAAGCACCCAACAACTGCGCAAAATTGCGCATATTGCACGGCATTATGACAAAAACTATTGTCATTTTACTACCCGGCAAAATATTCAATTTAACTGGCCTAAGCTAGAGCAAGTGCCAGATATTTTAGCGGAATTAGCTACGGTACAAATGCATGCGATTCAAACTAGCGGCAATTGTATGCGTAATACCACGACAGACCATTTAGCCGGTGTCTGTGTCGATGAAATCGAAGACCCGCGTCCTTATTGTGAACTGATTAGACAATGGACGACTTTACACCCTGAATTCGATTATTTGCCACGCAAATTTAAAATTGCGGTGAGTGGCGCGCGTCATGATAGAGCAGCAACTCAGTTTCATGATATTGGTGTGCATTTAGTTGAAAATGACGCCGGTGAGATTGGGTTTAAAATTTTAGTCGGTGGTGGCTTAGGGCGTACACCTATCATTGGACAAGTGATAAAACCATATTTAGAGAAAAAGCATTTGTTGTCGTATTTAGAGGCAATATTGCGGATTTACAATTTATATGGTCGCCGTGATAACAAATATAAAGCCAGAATTAAAATTTTGGTTAAGGAAACTGGGTTAGCTAAGTTTACCGATAAGGTTGAGAACGAGTGGTTACAGATTCGTGACCGCTTAGAGCTTTCTGAGCAACGCATTGCTGAGCTGAAAAACCATTTCACGGCACCGGCTTATGACAGTGATGCTGAGGCAGATACGAGCTTGGCTCAGGTGTTAAGCGAAAATAAAGCGTTCGCGCTTTGGTATAAACAAAATACCGTTGAGCATAAAATCCCTGGCTATCGTGCGGTGTTTTTATCGTTAAAAGCTAAAGATATTGCGCCCGGCGATATGACTGACCAGCAATTAGATGCCGTTGCCGATTTAGCCGATACTTATAGCTTTGGTGAAGTAAGAACCACTCATAGGCAAAACCTAGTGTTTGCCGATGTCAAACAAGCCGAGCTATTTAGCTTATGGCAACAATTGGCGGCGTTAAATTTGGCTACGCCTAATATTGGCACAGTGACCGATATGATTTGCTGTCCAGGGCTTGATTTTTGCTCCTTGGCGAATGCCGGATCAATAGGTATTGCGAAAGAAATTAACCAAGCTTTAGACGACATCGATTATATTCACGACATAGGCGACGTGAAGATTAATATGTCAGGCTGCATGAATGGCTGTGCGCATCAAAGCGTTGGACATATTGGCATTTTAGGCGTTGATAAAAAAGGTACTGAATGGTATCAAATCACTTTAGGTGGTTCGTCTGAGAATGAGGCGGCCATTGGTGAGCGTTTAGGGCCGTCTGTCGCTAAACATGAAGTCACGCAAACGATTTTAGCGATTCTTGAGGTTTATGTTCAGCAACGGCAAGAAGATGAGTCGTTTTTGCAAATGGTTAATCGGGTAGGCATAGAGCCATTTAAGGAGAGAGTGTATGCAGCTCATTAAAAATCAACAGCTTGTCGATGATCAATGGCTTAGAGTGAGTGACGATGACGCGCTAGCGACAGGCAACATAATTATCTCATTGCAGCGCTGGCAGCAAGATAAACCTGAGTTAGTTAAGCGTGACGGTGCTATTGGTGTTACGTTAGGCCCTGCGGATGAGGTAGCGTCTATTGCTGATGATTTATCGCACTGGCAATTAATCGAGTTACATTTTCCTGAATTTGCCGATGGCCGGTTATTTTCAACCGCGTGGCTGCTGCGTGAACGTTATGGTTTTAGCGGAGAGCTCCGCGCGACGGGGCAATTTATTCCTGATCAAGCGTTTTATTTAGCGAGAGTAGGGGTGGATGCTTTTCAACCGGCGAATAGCGCAGTATTGAATGATACTTTAGCGTGTTTAGCTGATTTTTCTGTTAACTATCAAGTATCGGTCAATTAACGCTTACGGTGTTTTTAAGCTAGTTTGGGTTTTCCCAAAGGGCAAAAAAGGCGATAGCCGTAACCCGACATAGCCAGGTGGCTTGTGTCAGGTTACGTTGACGCTAACCCGACTAGATTATCCTATCTTGTTCTCGTTCCCACGCTCCTGCGTGGGAACGAGGAACAGATTATTTCCTCATGATGCTAATGCCTTTAAGCAAGTTAAGTGCTTCTGATAAGGCATAATCTTTTGTTTGCCAGTCATCTTTTTCTTTAGCCTGGCTGTCTTTATTGCTGTCTACTTCCTCGTTGTCTAATAGCGCAGGTTTTTTGTTTTGGTTACCATTTTGTAAATGGCCTGACAAATCGGCTTCTTTAACAGGTGCAAATTCCTGTTTATCGAGGGATTCCAGTTTAAGATGTGCTAACGGGATGTCTGGCTCTATACCTTCGGCTTGAATAGAACGGCCTGATGGCGTGTAGTAACGAGCCGTGGTTAATTTGACCGCAGCACCATTGCTAGTCGGTAATATGGTCTGTACCGAGCCTTTACCAAAGGATTTTTCACCCATAATAATGGCGCGTTTTTGGTCTTGTAACGCACCGGCGACAATTTCAGACGCTGAAGCTGAGCCTGAGTTAATAATAACGACTAACGGGGCGTCGTTAATTAAATCATCGGGAGATGCATTAAAACGCATTTCCGAGTTTTCAATACGGCCTTCAGTGTAAACAATTAAACCACTGCGCAAAAACGCGTCGCTGACTTCTACGGCAGCGTTTAATACACCGCCTGGGTTATTGCGTAAATCCAGCACTAAGCCTTTTAAATCGCCTTTATTTTCTTTTTTCAAGCTGGCCAGTGCTTCTTTTAAGTTTTCACCGGTGCTGGATTGGAAGCTGCTGATTCTAAGATAACCGTAGTTTTTATCCAGTAATCGGCTTTTCACGCTTTTAACTTTAATAATATCGCGGGCTATCGTGAATTTTAACGGCGTTTCTTCACCTTCACGCACGACGGTTAGCAATATTTTTGCTACCCGGTTCACCACGCATCATTTTAACGGCATCGCCTAATGACATGCCTTTTACCGGTTTATCATCTAAGCGTACGATTAAATCGCCCGCTTTAATACCGGCTTTTTGCGCAGGCGTGTCATCTATCGGTGACACGACTTTAACAAAGCCGTTTTCCATGGTGACTTCTATGCCTAAGCCACCAAATTGCCCTGTGGTGCCTTCTTTTAGCTCTTGATATTCATCGGCGATTAAATAGGCCGAGTGAGGGTCTAAACCGCTTAACATGCCTCGGATAGCGTCCTCTAATAGCTTTTTATCAGATACCGGTTCGACATAGTCGCGTTTAATACGCCCGAAGATTTCAGTAAACGTGCGTAATTCTTCGTACGGTAATGTTTCGCTATCGGCGGTTGCTTCCGTGGTTTCACGTTCGGCGAAAACACTGCCACAGGTGCTCATAAAAACACCTAGCACAACGCCTAGGCTTAAAATAAAAAAGGTTCTCATCTTTAGCATGTGTATTAAAACTCCATATCCTGTTTATGTCTGTATCTGAAAAATACTTGGACGCCTAGTGTGCGTTTTTGGGCTACCAACGTAAGGCGGGACAGGGTATTCAGGGTGCAGGACGCCGTAAATACATCCCTGTAGGCTTGRTGGCAGCATCCCTGCTGCCAACACCTGAACCCTAAATACCTTGTCCCTGCTAAAGTGTGTAACCGAAAAATCAGGGGGGATTAAGCCCGGATAATCGGCATGAGTATAACAAAAAAACAGGGTTAGCCGGTTTGCAATTTGCAAGTGGTTAATTGATGCTGAAATTGAGTCGATGTTGTTGCTACTTTTTCTGCATAGCGAATTAGCCAGGGTTTGCGCATAAAGGTTTTGTGTAAATACCCGCTATGGCCTTCGTGGTAGGCCAAATACAAACGTTTAGCATCGTTTTCAGCAATTTTCAGCTTGCGTTGACTAAGTCTGCAATACCAGGCGATAAAATCGATAGCGTCAGCAAAATCATCGCGGTCTTTGTCTGGATTATGCGTGGCGGTTAAATAATCTGACCAGGTTTCATCTTTCGCTTGAGCATAACCGTAAGCGCTGCTAGAGCGAAACCAGGGGATAATACCTAATAGCCAAGGTCTAGGTGGCTTGGCGTCAGCGACAAAACCCGATTCGTGATACATAATCGCCATAAGCACAGTGACTGGAACCTTCCAGCGTCGGCTAGCCAGCTCGGCTGCATAATACCATTCCGGTTGCTCGGAAAACACGGAGCAGACGTTATGGCTTGTTTTAGGCGGTATGGCCGAGCAAGCGCTGAGTAGTAATGTAAAGCTTATTAGCAAATGCTTGAACATTGATAAAGTAAAGTATAAGTTAGCAGTCGATTGTCTGAAGTTAAATTAAGTGGCTTATGCGAGTCTGATGCCTAACCGATTGTAGCTTAATCATAATAGCGATTATACCCGTGCTCATGGCGTTGATTGATATATGAATATCCTAGACAAAATGTGTCAGAATGATAAATATAAAAGAGAGATAGTTATTTTTTACTACTGCCGAGAATAGATTTATGACCACCACATTGTTAAAAAGGCCTTATAGGAAAATTGTTAGCATCAAAGGCGTTGTGTTTATAGAAACCCAGGAACATGATGTTGTTGTGCAAAATTTATCTATTTCAGGCGCATTAGTCATGTTTCGTCAAACGTTTTAATGATGAAGAGCTTGAGCATTTAAACGCGTATTTAATGGAAACGCCTACGGTTGACATCTTTATACCTGAATTGCAGTTGTCTGGGGAGGCAGAAGTTGTGCGCTTAGGCAAGCAATCCGATGGGGAACTTGAATTAGCTTTGCAGTTTAAGGCGCTTGATTGCCAATTTGGCAAATGGCCGAATAAGCGCATGAGTTATCGGAAAACGCTTAAAGACCAAGGGCGTATTATTTTTAATCGCAAATGCTATCGCTTTTTCTCGTCGAATGCTTCGGTAGCGGGGTTGATGATTCAAATTCCAGAAGTGGTGTCTATAAAACCAGGAACAGTGACGTTATGCGAATTTAGACGCTTAATGTTGAATTGTAAGGTGAAAGTTGTTTGGGTGCAGCAGGAAGGCAACGCCACTGTGTTAGGCTTGCAGTATTTAAATATTGAAAAAGAACGGGTTAAAGGTGTGCCACATTTTTATTCAGAAACTGCTTCAGAAAGTGTTTCACTTAGCCATGTTGATGATCTTTCTTTATCGTAAAGTCAAGGTTATATGGATTGAAACAGGCGATATGATAAACTTTAGTCAGTTCATATCCTTAGCGTTGAGTACTGAAATCGTCGATTCATGGTTACTGTTCGTTTAAGATTATGACTTTCTCACTCAAACATTTATTGGGCTACACACTTTAGTTGGGACAGGGTATTCAGGGTGCAGGACCCCGTAAATACATCCCTGTAGGCTTGGTGGCAGCATCCCTGCTGCCAACACCTGCATCCTGAATACCCTGTCCCGCTTTACGTTGGTAGCCATTTATT
>NZ_LAJX01000211.1 GCF_000963695.1 Methylocucumis oryzae | reverse complement strand
TTATTCAAAATTGAATTTATTTATATAACAAAAAAAGATATATAGCGGCTCTTCAATAATCCTGAATCAGTTAATAAAGTGTTACCGTTCTTTTGTCGGCGTTGCCAAGCAGCACAAAAAAAGTCATGCCAACCCTACGTTGGACAAGCGTAAAATTTACGTTAAGCTAATCTTTTTAACTCAGTTTTCGGAGGTATTATGGGTCCTTATTCTCGCGGCACGTCGCATACCACAGGCGTGTTTTTTGAAACGTTGTATGAGCAGCCTTTGCTAATCGTTGTTTTTGTTGTAGCGGCTTTGGCGGTGGGTTATTGGTTTTATCGTAAAAATAACGTGTCAAAGCACGATTAATGCATAGTTTCCCAGCCACCGCCTAGCGCTTTATATAGCGCGATTAAGGCGGTGGCCGTGGCGGTTTCGCTTTGTGCGAGTTGTTCTTGGTCTTGTAATAAGCGCTGCTCAGCTTCTAATACCGTTAAAAAGTCAGCAACGCCTTCTTGGTAGCGTAATAACGCCAACGCATTGGCTTTTTCGCTAGCATTGGCTGCGATGGATAATAACGCTCTACGTTGCTGCTCGCGGTTGTAATTCACTAACGCGTTCTCAGTCTCTTCTAACGCGGTCAATACGGTTTGCTGGTAGTTCGCTAAGCTAGCTTCGGTTTCAGCTTTAGCGAAGTTGATTCTGGCATAGACCCGACCTAAATCAAATGCCGCCCAGGTAATTCTAGGGCCAAACGCATACGCATCAGAACCGGTAGCGCCTAAGCCTGATAATTGATTGGCTTCCAGGGCTAGTGTGCCAACAAAACTGACTTTGGGAAATAAATCGGCAGTAGCGATGCCAATTTGTTCCGTCATAATGGCTAGATTACGCTCAGCCGTGCGTATATCAGCACGTTGTCTTAATAACTCAGCAGGATTGCCTATATTAATGTGCTTAGGCAAGGTGGGTAGTGCCTGGTTTTTGAGTAATTTATCAGTTAATGCATTTGGTGCTTGGCCGGTTAATACGCTTAAGCGATGCGCCGTTTGCCAAATAGCAGAATCTAGCGATGGAATTAACGCTTGGGTTGCTTTTAATTGCGCGAAGGCTTGCGTGGTATCCAGCTCAGTGCCACGACCGTTGTTTAAGCGTATCTGCGTGATATTAAGGGTTTGCTGTTGATTATTGAGATTTTTATTGGCAACCGCAAGTTGATGCTGTAAACCGCGTAACTGCATGTAATTTCTCGCGGTTTCAGCCATTAAGCTAATCGTTAAGTCGTTTAATTGCGCTAGCTCTGCGTCTATTTGTAGCTCGTTTGCCCGTAATCCACGTCTGGATTTACCAAAAAAATCAAGCTCCCAAGTGGCATCGAAGCCTAGGTTATACAGCTCTAAATCGCGCGGTACGAAACTGCGGTTATTCAACGCGGCTTTACTGCGTTGTTGCTGCGTGTAGTTGCCATGCGCACTGATAACAGGTAGTAAATTCAATCCCGCTTCTAAATATAACGCTCGCGCGGCGCGTATAGTAGCTTGAGCGGCTTCCAAATCGTGGTTATGTTGAACAGTTTGGGTAATTAATTCATTTAGCAACGCATCATTAAAATCTTGCCACCAGCGTGTAGTGGGGCGATGAATGTATTCAGGTTGCGCACCTTGGCTAAACGTCGCAGGCACGGCTGTCGTCGGTGGGACATAATCGGGACCGACAGCACACGCGCTGATTAGTAAAGCGCAAATCCAAATAAGAAAGAATTTAATAGAGAGCATGATTAGCGTAGTGATGATTTCTCGTTCCCACGCTCTGCGTGGGAATGCCTACCTGTCTTTGGCTCAGCATGGTTTTCCATTCGTATCAGTGAGATAACTTGAGCATGGGTATGCGTTCCCACGCAGAGCGTGGGAACGAGAGCATAAGAAAGAATTTAATACAAGACATCATTGACGTGGCGATGATGAAGGTTTTATCAGCCGTTGGCTGAGCACATAAAACACTGGTGTTAATAATAAACCAAATAGCGTCACGCCCAGCATACCGCTAAATACCGCTGTACCGAGTAAGCGCCTGGTTTCAGCACCGGCACCTTGTGCGACCATTAACGGGTAAACGCCCATAATGAACGCAATCGAGGTCATCAGAATAGGGCGCATACGGATTCTTGCGGCTTCCTCTGCCGCAGCCACGAGGCTTAAACCTTGTTGCTGGCGTTGTTTGGCGAATTCAACAATTAAAATCGCGTTTTTGCTCGCTAAGCCGACTAACACGATAAAACCGATTTGCGTGAAGATGTTATTGTCCATATGCATAATCGCTAATCCGGTTAACGACGATAAAATGCACATCGGTACGATTAAAATCACAGCGAACGGCAGCGACCAGCTCTCATATTGCGCTGCGAGTGCTAAAAACACAAACACTACGCTAAGCGGAAACACTAACCACACGACGTTACCCGCTAAGACTTGTTGCAGGCTGAGTTCGGTCCATTCAAACGAAAAACCCGGTGGTAACTCTTGATTAAGTAGGTTTTGCATCCTATCAATGGCTTGTCCCGAGCTAACGCCAGGCACGGCAGAACCGCTAATTTCAGCAGCGGGATACATGTTATAGCGGGTAATTTTATCCGGTGCGTTAATCGTTTTAACCTCGATGAGTGATGCTAACGGCACGATTTCGCCTTGTTGATTACGGGTTTTTAATTGGCTAATCTTTTCTGGTGTCATGCGAAAAGCGCTGTCGGCTTGCGCAGTGACTTGGAAGGTACGACCAAATTGGTTGAAGTCATTGACGTAAGCTGAGCCTAAATAAATGCGTAAAGTGTCGAACAAGTCAGGTAAGGCAATATTCATCGTTTTAGCGCGGATGCGGTCAATATCGACAAATAATTGCGGCACATTGGCTCTAAAGGTTGAAAATAAATTGCTTAAACCGGGTAGTTTATTAGCTTTAGCCAAGATTTCGCCATTGACTTGTTGTAAGGCTTGGCTGCCCGCATTGCTACGATCTTGGATTTGTAGTTTAAAACCGCCGACAGAACTCATGCCACGTATCGGTGGCGGGGTAAACACGGCAATACGTGCATCTGTAATCGTCGATAAACGTTGATTTAAGGTTTTGACTAATGCATCAGCATATAACTCAGGTTTTCCGGCGCGGTTATCGAAACTGTCTAAGCGCGCAAACATCGTCGCGACATTGGCTTGATTGGCGCCGCTTAATAACGACCAACCGGCATAAGCGTTGAGATGTTGAATGCCTTCGGTCGCTAGCACGATTTGACTCGCTTGCTGTACGACCGCTTTGGTGCGACTTAGCGACGCGGCATCGGGCAATTGTGCGAATAAGATTAAATAACCTTGGTCTTGCTGCGGAATAAATCCCGCCGGGACTTTTTTCTAAGGCATAGCCGTTTAAGCCACATAAACCGGCATAAACCAGTAACACTAAAGCGCTAAAACGAATTAAACGCCCGACTAACCATTGGTAAGCATAGCTAAAACGGTCAAAGGCTTGATTAAATAGCGTAAAAAACCAAGCCAGCCCTCTATCAAATAACGATTGTTTGCCCGTATGCGCTTTATCTAATAACAATGCACATAAGGCAGGGCTTAAGGTTAAGGAATTAAACGCTGAAATAATCGTAGATACTGAAATCGTCAGCGCAAATTGTTTATAAAATGCACCCGATACACCGGTAATAAATGCTGTTGGAATAAATACTGCCGATAACACTAAGGCTGTGGCAATTACTGGGCCTACCACTTCGCTAATCGCTATCCGGCTTGCCTCTCGCGCTGATAAACCCTTTGCAATATGGCGCTCGACGTTTTCAACCACGACAATCGCGTCATCAACGACAATGCCTATGGCTAATACCATGGCGAATAACGATAAAGTGTTTAGCGACAACCCTAACGCGGCCATAACCGCAAATGTGCCGATTAATGATACCGGTACGGCTAATAACGGAATAATGGTCGCGCGCCAATTTTGTAAAAAGACGATGATGACAATAACAACCAGTAACAGCGCTTCAAACAGCGTTTTAACGACGGCGTTAATCGATTGTTGAATAAACACCACCGTGTCATAAACGACAACATAATCCAAACCATCGGGAAAGCGGGTTTTAAGCTTAACCATTTCGGCTTCTACTGCTTTTTTGGTATCTAGCGCATTCGAGCCAGGCAATTGAAAAATGGCTAAACCAACCGTTTGTTGACCATCTAAAAACAACCCGGCGTTATAGTCTTTAGCACCTAATTCGACGCGAGCCACGTCTTTTAATCGAGTCAGCTCACCATTAACGCCTTGCTTAATAACGATATTAGCAAAATTGCTCAGGTTCGGTGAGGCGGCCTAATGTGCTTACGGTATATTGAAAATCGTTATTAGCCTCGGCGGGTTGTTGACCAATTACGCCCGCAGCGACTTGCACATTTTGCTCGCGTACGGCAGCTAAAACATCGCTAGCGGTTAAGTTTCTTGCTGCGATTTGCTCAGGATTTAACCATAGTCGCATACTGTAATCACGTGCGCCAAACACGATAATATCGCCGACACCAGGTAAACGCGCTAAGCTGTCTTTGATTTGTAGTAGCGCATAATTGCTTAAATACACGCTGTCATAACGTTGATTCGGCGAGATTAAGTTAACCACTAAGCTTAAATCGGGACTGCGTTTTTTAACGCTAATGCCTTGGCGATTGACTTCTTCGGGTAATTTAGGCGTGGCTAATGCGACACGGTTTTGTACTTGCACCTGCGCTTTATCTAGTGGTGTGCCAGGCTTAAATGCTATCGTTAATGAGAAAGAACCGCTGTTAGTCGATTGTGACGACATATAAAGCATATCTTCGACGCCGTTCACTTCTTGTTCTATCGGTGCAGCAACGGTATCGGCAACGACTTGCGCGTTGGCACCGGGATAAGTAGCACTAATCACAACCGTAGGCGGGGCTATTTCGGGGTATTGGCTAATTGGTAAGCCGAGTAAGGCTAAACTACCTAATAAAAGGATTAATAACGATAAGACCGACGCAAAAATAGGTTTATCGATAAAAAAATGACTGAATTTATCCATGATGGTTTAGAGTTACTGACTAACAGGTAGCCGTTCGGCATCGACGGTAAGTCCAGGCTTAAGCTTGGCAAGCCTTCATAGACTAACCACTCGTTAGCATTAAGCCCTGCGCGAATAACGCGCAACCCATTGATACGCTCACCTAATTCGACTTTTCGGTAGCTAACCTGTTGTTTATCATCAATAACCCAGACAAAAACGTTGTGCTTGATCGCTAGCAATAGCGCGTTCAGGAATTAATAATGCTGAATAAGTCGGTGTCGCTTGGATTTGTACGCGGGCAAAAAAGCCAGGCTGTAATAAACCATCGTGGTTAGCAAAAACAGCTCTTAGGCTTACCGTGCCGGTATTTGCATCGGCATTAGGCGCTATAAAATCTAAATGACCTAGATGCGTGAAACTTTGCTCGTCGCTTAACGCCAGTCGAACAGGAATGGCCTTTGCTGTTTGCGTTTTAGTGCTGGCTAAATAGCGCTGGTATTTTAAAACCGAGCGTTCATCAGCAGGGATATACACATAGACAGGGTCAATCTTAGTAATTTGGGTCAGTAAGCTGTCATTGGCATTCACCATATTGCCGACGGTGATAAATTCTCTATCAATACGACCATCAATAGGCGAACGAAGCGTCGTGTAATCGACATTTAAGCGCGCAATAGCAACATTCGCTTGCGCCGATTTAACCGCAGCGCTGGCCTCTTGCAAACCTTTACTGCGCGCATCATGCTCTTCAGCCGAAATAGCTTTGGCTTGGAATAAACGTTCGGCCCGCATGAAATCATTTTGTGCTAATTGCTGCTTGGTTTGTGCGCGGCCTAATTCAGCTTGCGCGTAATCAAGTTGCGCTTGATAAGGTCTAGCATCGATTTGGAATAACACATCACCTTTATGCACAATAGAACCAGCAGTAAATGATACTTTATCTAAATAGCCGGATACGCGCGCTTTTACGGCAACGCTTTCAATGGCTGCAATACGCCCGGTGAAATCATCCCATTCCGTCACATCTTGCGTGACGGCTTGAGTGAGCTTAACTTTAGGTGGCGGCGGGGTGGGTGGTGCTGCGTTAGGCGTACTCGCGTTGTTACATGCAGTCAACGCAAGACATAACAGTCCAGCGAGAACGCCCATGTTTGATAATCTTAAGTAGGGCAGCGTGTTGCATACCCTGGTGTTATAGTTAAGCATTGTTCCTGTTGTTAACATTAACCTGGAAATACCCCAGTCGATAAGTACCTATCGCCTCTATCGCAGTTAATCACAACGATAACTGCGTTTTCAAGCTGCTTAGCCAGTTCTAATGCAACAAAAACTGCACCGCCGGTTGATACACCGGAAAAAATACCTTCTTCAGCGGCGAGTTTACGTGTGGTTTCTTCAGCAGAGAATTGCTCGACTAAAATAATTTCATCGACGCGGTGGGCTTCATAAATCTTAGGCAAATATTCTTCCGGCCAACGACGTATGCCGGGAATTTTGGCCTCGTCTTTAGGCTGCACACCGATAATTTTAATAGCAGGATTTTGTTCTTTTAAATAACGCGACGTGCCCATGATGGTGCCGGTCGTACCCATCGCGCTCACAAAATGGGTAATTGTGCCTTGGGTATCGCGCCAGATTTCTGGCCCAGTCCCTTCATAATGCGCTAGCGGATTATCAGGATTACCAAATTGATTAAGGATTTTGCCTTCACCGGCCGCTTCCATGCTTTTGGCTTTATCAATAGCCGCTTCCATACTGCCAGAGGCGGGGGTCAAAATTAATTCGGCACCATAAGCCTTCATCGCGGCACGGCGCTCTTCGCTCATGTTATCGGGCATGACCAAGGTCATTTTATAACCTTTAATGGCAGCGGCCATCGCTAACGCAATGCCGGTATTACCGCTAGTTGCCTCGATAAGCCTATCGCCCGGTTTAATGTCACCGCGTAATTCGGCATGTTTAATCATCGATAACGCGGGGCGGTCTTTTACCGAACCAGCCGGGTTATTACCTTCAAGTTTTAATAAAACGGTATTGCTTGTAACACCCGGTAAGCGTTGTAATTTCACTAGCGGCGTGTTGCCAATACAGGCTTCAATCGTGGGATAATCCATCTGTGTACTCCAGTAGTAATATTCTTGGATTATCCCACACTTTCACTAGGTTTTAATAAGCTGGTTCAAATAAAAACGTTGTGTTTTGTTGAGTTAACCAGTGCTGACAGGCTTGAGTTATGCGATTCAAGTCAGCGTGTTGCTCGGCTAATACCGTTAATGCCATTTCTTCATTGACTTGGCTAATAATTATATAGCCGCTAGTGTTTTTGATAATCACTTGTTCTAAAACGCTTTTTGATAGATTTTTGCTACTGCGTACACTGATCGAGAGCAATGCGGCGGTCATAGAACCTAACGCATCCTCATCAATCGTTGCGGGCAAGATGGACGCGATAACAAGCCCATCATTTGAAATTAACGCCGATGCGTTTATGTCATGACAGGCTTGATTTAAATCTCTTAGGATAGCTTGCATAAGACACCTCTGTTAGTGGGGGAAACAGCTAAGGCTGTAAGTTAAGTCTTATACGGTAGATTTATTGCGGTTTAATGACTTTTCAAGCGCTTAGTGAAAACCGAGAGGTGTTTTCCAGCCTCGGCAAAATGAAGATAACCCAAGCTAGCCAAAGTGATAAGCAAAATACCCCCCATCAACCACGTATCACCTAACCACGCATAAGGCGTTAAGCCAGTCATCGGTTGAAATGAAGCCGTTAATACGGTGGTGGTAAAGCTCGGTGCTTCTGCAACGGTTTGGCCTTTAGCGTTAATGACGGCGCTAACGCCTGTATTCGTTGCTCTTAGCAGGTAGCGGCCTGATTCTAAAGCGCGCATGGCGGCCATTTGTAGGTGTTGTTGCGGTTCTAACGAGTCACCAAACCAGGCATCATTAGTGACATTAACTAAAAAAGCTGCTTGCTCCAGTCCATCAGCGACAGTGACGCCGAACGCATCTTCATAACAAATCGAGGTAATAAAGGGTAAACCGGCTGCTGTTAATAAGGGTTGATGTGCGCCGCCAGGCGTGAAATCGCCTAAGCCTATGTTTAATTGCTTGAGAATATAACCTGATAACGGTTGTAACGGCATAGTCTCGCCAAACGGCAATAAGTGATTTTTGCTATAGATTTGCCGCTGTTGACCCAGCGCGAGAACGCTGTTGTAGACTTCACCGCGCTCGCCTTCTGTCGGTAGGCTGACGATAATATCCGTGTTATGTTGTTGCGCGGCTTGTTGCAACGGCGTTAAATAAAACTCATCGACTTCTGATAAAAAGGCCGGGATTGATGTTTCAGGCCAAATAATTACATCGGCATCCCAATGTTCTTCAGTTAAGTCCCGGTACAGTCTTAATGTATCGAGTTTGTTTTCAGGCAACCATTTTTCATTTTGCGCGATATTGCCTTGAATCAGTGCAACCGTCAGCGCTTTGCCTTGTGGTTTTGTCCATTCAACTTCATGTAAGCCTGCGCCGGTTAGCCACAATATCAGCAATAAACCCGCTTTAAGCATTCGATAAGTCTGGGTTGTAAATAAACTAAGTAATAATGTTGTAGTTAATACTAATAAAAACCCCGTTCCATAAGCACCTAATAACGGGATATAACCGGCTAAGGGTGTGTTCAGTTGCGAATAGCCGGATAACAGCCAAGGAAAGCCATTTAGTAATAACGTGCCGCGTAGATATTCTATGCCTAGCCAAATACCCGCCGTGATAATAGGTGCATTTGCAGCAGATAATGTGACTGTTAAAAATCCTGCTAATGCGGGAAATAACGCCCAGAACGCGACAAAGGTCAAGGTGAGGGCGGCTGAACTTACACTATCGGCACCACCAAAATCATGAATGCTGATATAAACCCACGATACGCCTAGCGCAAATGCGGCTAAACCAAAATAAAATCCGCGTAGGCTTGCGCGTAAGGGTGTACAGCCAGTTTGCCATGACGCAAACAGTAAAGCTAAAGCGGGTATGGCTAATACGCTGAAATTAAATGGAGCAAATGCAAGCGTGAATAACCCGCCCGCGCACAGTGCCATTAAATCGTAAAAAATGGGATTGATAAGTGGCATACAGTTTTAACTCGGTGTACGCATTGTGACGAACTCTTCCGCAGCGGTAGGATGAATACCAATCGTCGCGTCAAAACTTGCTTTCGTTGCACCCGCTTTTAGCGCAACCGCCATTCCTTGGATAATTTCCCCGGCGCTCTCGCCGACCATGTGTACGCCTAACACTTGCTCGGTGCTACGTCGTACCAGCATTTTCATCAGCGTTTTTTCATTAAGTCCCGATAAACTATGTTTCATCGCTGTAAACACGGAGCGATACACATCAATATCATCAGGGTAGGTTATTTTGGCTTGTTGTTCGGTTAAACCTACCGTGCCAACGTTGGGCTGGCTAAACACCGCGCTAGGCACTAAGTCATAGTCAATATCGTCAGCACCATTGCCATAACAGCGATGGGCAAACACCATGGCTTCCGCAGTGGCAACCGGTGTTAAATTAACTCGATTGGTAACATCGCCTATGGCATACACCGACGGGATAACCGTTTGATAGTCGTTATTAACGGGAATAGCGCCATTATCATCTAAAACAATCCCAACCGATTCTAAGCCTAGATGCGCTGTATTAGGTTTACGACCAGTCGCGTATAACACCAAGTCGGCATTTAATGGTTGCTGTTCAGTAGTGATAGCGGTATAGCCGGTAGCGTGGCGCTGAATTTCGCTAATCACCGTTTTAGCGAATAATTGAATACCTTTTTTCTGCATTTCTGTCGTTAAAAAAATGCCGAATATCCTCATCAAACCCTCGCAAAATAGCCTCAGCACGAAAACATAAGCTTGTTTCTACGCCTAAGCCGTGCATGATGCCGGCAAACTCAACAGCAATATAACCGCCACCTACGATTAACAAGCGCTTGGGTAACGTGTCTAACGCAAACATCTCATTAGAGGTCACCACATGCTCTTTGCCAGGCACTTCCGGAAGCGCAGGCCAACTGCCCGTAGCAATTAATATGCGTTTGGCGCGTAAATACTGATTGTTTATTACAACAGTATGTTCGTCTAGTAGCTTAGCGGTACCATCATATTGCGTGACTCCCGCTTGAGTTAATAGGTTTTGGTAAATCTGCTGTAAGCGTTCGATTTCTTTATTTTTACGGCTTAATAAGTGTTGCCAAGAAAAGCTTTGGCCGTTTAGTTGCCAGCCAAAACCTTGCGCAGCACTAAATTCCTCGGAAAACTGTGAAGCATAAACAAACAGTTTTTTCGGTACGCATCCGACATTAACACAAGTACCGCCATAATAGCGTTGCTCGGCAATGCCAACACGAGCGCCTAAACGGGCGGCGGTTCTCGCTGCCCGAACACCGCCTGAACCCGCGCCAATGACAAATAAATCGTAATCAAATGTCGTCATAATCAACCTTTTTAGTGAGGTTTAGATGTAAGTGTTAGTTTAATACGTGTCTTTTCCTGCTAGAAAAAGACACGCTGAATTATCAGAGGGCTTGAGTGTCGCGTAAGTACGCCAACACGGTGTCGGCATCGCTAATGACAAACGGGTCTTCCGGGCAGTTATCAGCTTTGCCAGGCTCTTCAAACAATTTTACTATGTGTTTATCATCGACCACCATCGCATAACGCCAAGACCGGTTGCCAAAGCCTAAATTGTCTTTTTTAACCAGCATACCCATTAAGCGAGTAAAATCGCCATTACCGTCCGGCAACATTTTGACGTGGCTAACACCTAAATGCTTACCCCACTGAAACATCGTAAATGCATCGTTGACACTTAAACAATAGACTTCATCTATGCCTAAGTTTACTAACTCGTGGTATTTTGCTTCAAAACCGGGTAAATGAGTACTTGAACAGGTTGGCGTAAATGCGCCTGGTAACGCGAACAGCACAATCTTTTTGTTTTTGAAAATATCATCGCTGCTCACATCTTGCCAGCGGAAAGGGTTTTCACCGCCTATGCTCGCATCACGCACGCGGGTTTTAAAAATGACATCAGGTATAGTTTTCATAGTAGATTCCTTTTAGCTTAAGATTGGTTACCAACTTAAGACAGGACAGGTCATTCAGAACGCAGGACGCCGTAAATACGTCCCTGTAGGCTTGGCGGCAGCATCCCTGCTGCCGACACCTGCGTTCTAAACGCCCTGTCCCGTCATAAGTGTGTAGCCTTAAGATTAATAACT
>NZ_LAJX01000210.1 GCF_000963695.1 Methylocucumis oryzae | reverse complement strand
ATTAGGCCGGGAAATTGGCACGGTCTCCATTGCGTTAACTGATTTAAGCGCTGATGATGATTTATTTGCTACGTTACCTATCTGTTTTAATGCTCATGTTACTCACGCACAATCGGTAAGAGTGTTGCCTTGTGGAGCAAAAGTATTAGGTGGTAATGCCTTTGAACCGCATCATATTATCCGTTTTCGTGATAATGCTTGGGGCGTACAATTTCATCCTGAGTTTTCTGAGGCGATTATGACCGCTTATATACACGAGCAAGCGTTAGCATTATCAGGAATGGGTTATGACTGCGATGCGTTGTTGAAGGCTGTGACCGCAACGCCAGAGGCTAATCAGTTATTAACACGATTTGTTCAGCGCTGCTTAAAACGCTAGCGGTGGGATAGTCTCCACCGCTAGCAATGAGCTGTTATTCTTCGATAGCCACGGTAATCTTTTTCGGTTGTACCGCTTCCCGTTTAGGAATCACTATCTCTAGTACGCCATGTTTAGACTTTGCGCTAATCGCATCGGGGTTAGCGGTATCAGGCAAGCTAAACCGACGGTAAAAACTACCATACGACCTTTCTACGCGTTTATAGCCTTCTTGATCGGTAGTCGCTTCCGATTTTTTCTCACCTTTAATCGTTAATACGCCATCTTCCATGCTGATGTTGATTTCTTCGGGTTTGACGCCAGGAATATCGGCGTGTAACACGAATTTATTGGCCTCTTCTTTAATATCGACAGCTGGTGCCCATTCGGCTGTGGCAATAGAACCATCACCACTTGCACCTTGTTGATAGGTACGCTCTAGTTCTTTTTGCAATTGGTTGATAAACTCCAAGGTTGATAACAAACGAGCCATAAAAACCTCCACGATGACAATTAAAACCCTATGAGTAGCAGGTATGTTCCTGTATTCGATAAAGATAATGGGGTAAGCAAAAAATATTTCAACTATACTGCGTAAAAATTTCTTGTTTAACAGATGATGGCATATGGAGCATTTAGAAAATAAAGGAATAGCGCTATTAAGCCCTTCTATTAGCGTTACGAGTGAATTAACTTGTCAGCATGTTTTGATTACTGGCCTAGGACGTGGAGGAACGACAGCATTAGCCCAAGTTTTTCGAGGTTTAGGTTTTGTTTTTGAGCAGGCCGACGAGTTTATGGAAACAAAGGACTATAGACGTCTGTTGCTGGCGGGCGATTATCAAACATTGATAGCCGACCTTCAAGCTTGGCAAACCTCTGAGAGACATCATGCTTGGAAAGATCCTAAACTGTTATCACCTATTCATCATCAGACGTTTTATTCAGCGCTACCGAATAATATTGTTCTAGTCGTCGTGTTGAGGGATTTAGTTGCAACGACGTCTCGATTTATATCGGTAGAACAGGCTGATTTTTTTTGAAACACTCATGCGGTATTCCCAAATACAAAAAAAAAATGTTGCGATTAGTGGAGCTACAAAAAAGAACAGCGCCCAATCTTGCTCGTGTCTTATGAAAAGTTATTGCTAAATACTCATAGTGTTGTAAAGCAATTAGCCAATGTCTTTAATATCGATGACGCAACATTAATCGATAAAGCAGCCGCCTTAGTCCAAGTCAGTCCCGAATACTACCTAGTGGCCTGTCAACAGCAAATGAATCGCCAGGCATCTAAGAGCTAACATAGGAAAAAATCACTGTGATACCTGAAATTGTGCAGCATTTGCTGTTATCACCTTTTCAAGCTAAAAGCCTGTGCTCGTTTATAGAAAATAAGACAGTCGATTTTGTTTTATTTGAAGAGTTATTACTGGCATCGAAACGGTGCAATCATTGGGCGAATTTTGGTCCGGTCTTGTGCGCCTTAGAGGCGTATCTTGCTGAACAATTAAAACGTCCATGCAGATAAAACTGTCGTCATGTGCAAAAGTGCAACCGATGCATTATTTGTTGCCTGCTATTTAAAAGCAATCGCTACAGGTAAGCCTTTGCGTTGGGTGGTATCGGGCTATGGTTTTTTTAGTACGCATATTGGTTGTTTAGCCAATAGCTTAGTGCTTGATTGTGATGAACAAGGTTTGTTAAGCTTTGAAGCGTTAAAAGCCTTACCTATTGATGCTTGGGATGGGATGGTCGTCACCAATATGTTTGGTTTATTCGATGATTTATCCGAGTATAACGATTTTTGCCGCATACATGGCAAGGCCATTATCATCGATAATGCGCTGGGTTTTTGCTATCCAGGGCGTCAAAATAGCGACGCACCAGATGAGGTTATCAGTTTTCATCAAACCAAGCCCTGGGGTATGGGTGAGGGTGGTTGCTTAATTGTAAATAAAACTGAGCAAGCGTTGGCGAAGTCGCTGATTAATTTTGGTGTGGAATCAAGCAATACCCAAGTATACGCGATGAATAGTAAATTATCTGATTTTGATAGTGCGCTCATTTTACAGCGCCTATTGCACATCGATGATTGGTTGCCTTTATATAGACAGCAAACACAACGAGTTAAAACTATCGCCCAAGCTTTAGGTGGGCGATTATTAGTGGATATAGCCGATGATAAGTTTTTAGGTCATGTACCGGTGTTATTCCCAAAGCCGATTAGCGCTGAGCGCATCGCACAACAGCACCAAACCATTCAATTCGGCAAATATTATTTGCCGTTAGCGCCAGGCTTGCCACAAGCGTCGGCGTTATATCAACATATTCTGAACATCCCAAGTCATAGCGGCATGGCGATGTTGACCGATGCGCAAATTAGGGACGCCATTGTTGGCGTACTAAATTTAAATTAAAACCTTTTTATCAGTATGTTACCTACTTTAGAACTTCGTATTCCTATTAGCCCCAATGATAAATATATGCGTATGTTGCATTATTTTGTCGAATCGCTTAAGACGTTTGGTGGAGATATTGGCCGAAATGCTCATTGCCTGGTTGTCGTCGGTGAAGACGCTGAGCCTTGGGATTTAACGGAGCAGTATCCGTGGACTAAAGACTATTCTTTAGAGTTTATTTGGGTTGAACGTGAGGTTTTCCGAAAAGATACTTATGACGCAACAGGTTATGTACGTTTGTGGCACGATACAGATGCCGATGTTATTGGCTTAGTGGATGCCGATTTGTTGTTTGTTGGCGATTTTGATGAGATTGTGCTTGAAGCGTATGAGAAGCAATGTGTGTTGGGTTGTATAGCGCACATGACACCTTT
>NZ_LAJX01000021.1 GCF_000963695.1 Methylocucumis oryzae | reverse complement strand
GACCCAAAGGCAAAACGGCGGCAACGCTAATACGGCAGGAAATTGTTTTACACGCGCCAGAAATTCTCAAAACCTTATTAGCTCAAACCAAAGCTGGTGATGTGCAAGCATGTAAAGTTTTGCTGGATAGAATTTGTCCGCCGCTTAAGCCACAAACAGAAGCGGTGACTTTTGATATAGCAAATAACGACACCTTGGCAACTATCGGACAATATGTAATTGACAGCATTGCTCGCGGGGATATTTCATCCGATATTGGCGGGCAGTTGCTATCTAATTTAGGAACCCAGGCTAAAACTTATTGAAACAACAGACTTAATTCAGCGTATTGAAGCGCTAGAGGCAGCACGTAAATGAAAAATAGCACTCTAACCAGACTGGTTAAACTCGAACGCGCCAGCGTTCAGACATTACAAAATTATCCACCGTTAACAGATGAGCAATTAAAGGCTGTTATTGATGGTAACTTATCTTTTGGTGAGCCATTAGACTCGGCTGCTATGTCTCGCATGTTTAATAATCGTTCGAATGATGAGCTAACAGATAATGAGTTATTGGCCATTGTGTATGGCGATGGCTAACCGCTTAGCATTATTAAGTCGATTTTTACCCCTATTTTACACCTTTATTACAATAACTAATTGATAATATTATTTTATTTACTTTCTGTATTGGGAAATAACTATCACTACGATAGCTTAGCCATGTATGAGCATTAATTAATGTGGTAAGGCAGATTCGCCGATAGGCAATTGGCCATTTCGGGGCACACCGATGGCGGTTTGCTATCGCGCCGTCCTACCCGCTAAATCGCTTAGTAGCACCTACCATTTGATCAGCCCTATGGCTGAATGACACCAAATAGAAAGCACTCAGAGCCTATTTTACCCATCAAAAACGCTTTCGTTATCAAGTAATTTAGTCACTTGCTCCTTAATGGCATGCACAACGCTTATATCTAGCTTTTCCAGCCAATGCGTCGGTAATTGCTCAATACCGTAATAAGCCCCGGCGAGCATTCCTGCTAACGCGCCTGTGGTGTCGGCATCACCGCCTTGGTTGACAGTAGCGATTAAACATTCGCTGAACGATGACGTGGTAAAAAAATAATGTAAGATTGTTTGCAGCGTATCGACAATATAGCCGGACGCTTTACCAGGATAAGGTTGAAAGGCAAATACGGGAAACTCGCTAATCAATGTATTAACCCTCGTCTGGCACGTTGATAAATCGTGTCCTAGTAATAACAAGCGCGTGATGTCTGCGCAAGCGATGGTCGCTGCGTCAGACAGCGGGTGGTGATGGGTGATACGCGCTTGGGCTAGACTCCAAGCGGCTAAATATTGAGGCTTGTTTAAACAGGCTAACACAATGGGAAGATTACGCATTAAGCCACCATTGCCAGCCGACTGCTCATGATACGGTGCGGCTAAACTGCCGGTATCTCGATAACGTAGCAAACCTTGTCTACAGGTATTGCCAACATCGGGCGGCTGGTTGTTTAACCACGCCAAAAAAGCATCGGCAATAGCCGGTAAATCGAAGCTGCGTTGTTCAATCAACGCGTTGCCTAGCGCTAAGGACATTTGGGTATCATCCGTGACTTGACCGGGCGCTAAGCCTAACCAACCACCTCCTATTATGTCTTGATGCACACCATAGCGGCGTTGAATTTGCTTAGGTGACATGAATTCGACGGTTGCACCTAAAGCATCGCCCAATGCAAAGCCTAAATATGCGCCTAAAGCGCGGTTAACTATCTGATGGTGCATTTACCCCCCTTTGGATTTAACTCTGACATAAAAAACTAGGCTTGTACGCTAAAAAGGGCTATCAACGTAAGGCGGGACAGGGTATTCAAGGTGCAGGACGCCGTAAATACATCCCTGTAGGCTTGGTGGCAGCATCCATGCTGCCAACACCTGACCCTAAATACCCTGTCCCTACTAGAGTGTGTAGCCCTAAAAAGCGATACGGCTTAATATGACGCAAAACCGAGTAATCGAGTAAACTATAGGTGTTCATTTATAGGTTTTTATCATGACGACAGCAAATAACGTACATTTACACGAAATCAATAAATTCGGTGCGATGGCCGAACGTTGGTGGGACCCTGAAGGCGAGTTCAAAACGTTACATCAAATCAATCCGTTACGCTTGGAGTTTATCCAACGTTTCGCCGATTTAGCCGGTAAACGCGTGGTCGATGTCGGTTGCGGCGGCGGCATTTTAACCGAAGGTTTAGCGCAACAAGGTGCGGAGGCATTAGGTATCGATTTAAGTCCTGAACTGGTTGATATTGCTGAGCTACATAGTCTCGATACCGGAGTGCCTGCGCAGTACCGGATGGTTAGCGCTGAACACTTGGCGGACGAGCAAGCTGGCGCTTTTGATCATGTCACCTGCATGGAGATGCTGGAGCATGTGCCTGATCCAGGCTCAATTATTGCCTCTTGTGCCAAGCTAGTAAAACCAGGCGGTATGGTGGTTTTTTCAACGTTGAATCGCGACCTGAAAGCGTATTTATTAGCGATAGTCGCAGCCGAGCATATTTTGCGCATGTTGCCTAAGGGTACGCACGATTATAAAACATTTATCAAACCCTCTGAACTAAGCCAAACTGCAAGAACCGTTGGCTTGGTGCTGAAAGGCATGGTAGGTATTGAATATAATCCGTTAAGCCGACAATTTAATTTAGGTAAAGATATTAAAGTAAATTACCTAGCCGCCTATCAAAAATGCGAGTGAGGTCTGTGAGTCATTTAAATTTGTCTTGTGTGTTATTCGATTTAGATGGCACGCTGGTTGACACTGCACCGGATTTGCTTGCGGCGTTAAATTATGCGTTACAACAACATGGACAAGCAGCCATTGACACACAAGCGATAAAACCGTTTATTTCCTTTGGTGCCGCCGCAATGCTGAAGAAAAGCCTTGGCGATAATGGCAACGAAATTGACCATTCGGAAATGCTAGCAACCATGTTAAGCCATTATCAACAACATTTAGCCTGCCATAGCCGATTATTCGACGGCATGGCGGAGTTATTAGCAGACCTTGAAGACCAAGGCTTAAAATGGGGCGTGGTTACCAACAAACATCGTCGTTATACCCAACCTTTAATGTCTGCTTTAGGGTTAACGGAACGTGCTGCTTGTATTGTTAGCGGTGACGATACACCATTCCCTAAACCTAATCCCGCGCCACTTTTTGCTGCTTGCCAACAAGCTGAGGTCAGCGCGTCGGAATGCGTTTATATCGGCGATGCCAGCCATGATATTACTGCCGGTAACAGCGCTAATATGACAACATTGGCAGCGGTGTATGGCTATTTAAAACCTAACGATACGCCGGAATTATGGGGCGCAGATGTATTAATCCATTCACCTGCACACTTAGCTGATTGGCTAAAAGAGATACTATGCCGTTAACACATTCTGTGATTTTGATTACTGGGGCTGCCAGCGGTTTAGGGCGAAGTGCCGCTTTAGCGTTGGCTAAACAAGGCGCACATATTATTTTACTCGACCGCGACTTAGCCAAACTTGAGCAAACTTATGATGCAATTGTTGCTGCACATGGGCCTGAACCGATTTTATATCCGTTCGACTTAGCCGGTGCTAACGAAGACCAGTATCAAGAACTTGCCGATAAAATTCTGGAAAAATATGGCAGCTTGCAAGGTTTACTGCATTCAGCAGCAGACTTTAGTGCTTTTACCCCTATCGCGCAAACCAGTACTAAAACCTGGTTGCAAAGTATGCATGTTAATCTGAATGCGGCATTTTTATTAACCCGCGTGTTATTGCCGGTATTACAAAACAGCGCTCATGCCTCGGTTGTCTTCACTAGCGATTCTGCGGTTAAAAACGCCTAAAGCTTATGCTAGTGCTTATGGCGTCGCTAAAATTGCGTTAGCAGGATTAGCGGGCATATTAGCAGAAGAGCTTGAAGCAGCCGGTAAAATCCGTGTTAATTTGCTTGTTCCAGGCCCTGTTGATTCGCCTATACGCAAAAAAGCCTATCCTGGCGAAGATAAAACCAAATTGCCTAAACCAGATGATTTAGCCGGTGTGTACCAATATTTGTTTGGCGCGGCTAGCATTGGTGTTACGGGCCAAACTATCGAAGCGCGTACTTTTCATTTATAACCATGTCTGAATCACAAATAATTAGTTTAACCCGCGATGTTAACATCGTTACGATACCTGAAGGTTTGGTCGGCATGTTGCGCCAAGGCCAACAAGTGACTATTCATCAAGCATTAGGCGATAACTACACAGTATTAACCGACTACGGTCATTTAGTACGCATTGCTGGCAACGATGCCGATGCCTTAGGTCTTGAGCTCAAAGCCTCTACTCTTTTAAGCTCAGAACTCAATAAAGACGCGATAGAACAAAATTGCTGGGATGTTATGCGGGGGGTGTATGACCCTGAAATTCCGGTGAATATCGTTGAACTAGGCTTAGTCTACCATTGCCACGTCACTGAAACAGCGCCTGGACAGTTTGATGTCCATATTATGATGACATTGACCGCGCCAGGCTGCGGTATGGGACCTGTGATTCAAAGCGATGTTGAACGCGGCATCGCTGAGTTACCTGGCGTTACCCGCGTTAATGTAGAAGTCGTGCTAGATCCACCGTGGTCACGCGACATGATGTCTGAAGTGGCTAAATTACAATTGGGGTTGTTTTAACCCCGCTTTATACTTTGAATGGTTATGTTCGGTTTTTTGAGTGTGGTACGCTGTGTGCCCCATTAAAAACGCAATAAAATCAATAACAAGGTACGCGTAGCGTACCCTACAGCGATCTGTAAAAAACCTAAAACTTAGCCGTTTTAAAGTATAATCCTAGGCATCGTAACTCACCCCTAAACCACCTAAGCCACAATACCCCATTGGCTCTTTTGCTAAATACTGTTGGTGGTAGGTTTCTGCATAGTAGAAGTCGCTAGCCGGTAAAATTTCTGTGGTAATCTGACCAAATCCTGCACGGGTTAACCGCTCTTGGTAATGTTGCTTTGATGCTTGTGCTAACGCAAATTGCTCATCATCGTAGGTATAAATACCAGAGCGGTATTGCGTGCCTATATCATTGCCTTGACGCATACCTTGCGTGGGATTATGCGATTGCCAAAACACTTTAAGTAGCTCTATATACGATGTTAGCGCAGGGTCGTAAAATACCTTAACGACTTCATTATGGCCGGTAAGCCCTGTGCATAGCTCGTCATAAGTTAGATTGGGAGTAAAGCCACCGCTATAGCCTACTGCGGTGCTATAAATATTAGGCACACACCAAAATCGCCGTTCTGCGCCCCAGAAACACCCCATGCCAAATAAGGCCGCACGAATATGCGCTGGCGGTGAAATAATGGGATTGCCATTAACAAAATGCTGGTTGACGACGGGAATAGGCGTCGTGCGTCCAGGTAACGCGTCCTCAGGTTTAGGCATGACTACTTTTTTTGCGAAAAAAAACATAAGCGACGACCTCTTGAAAATACCCACGAAGTTCAGGGCAACAAAGAAAACAGCCAGTATAATAAAGCATTATTTAAGAGAGACGAATATGATTGAACACGATGTATTAAGACGCTTTATCTTTACTGAGCTAGGTGTACGCGGCGAATGGGTTAAGCTAACCACAAGCTGGCAAACAGCTAAGCAAAATCAACAAGCACCTGAAGCCGCAATTGCGTTACTCGGCCAAGCGTATGCATCGGTGGCGTTATTATCGGCCATGATTAAATTTACGGGCTCTATGATTTTGCAAATTCACGGCGATGGCGAAATATCAACCTTAGTAACGCAAGCCACACATGAGAAAAAAATCCGTGGCTGTGTGCGTTGTGTAGAAGGTGCAAGCGGCGCAACATTTTAGCCAATTAATTGGCAAGGGTCAATTAGTGTTAACGGTAGATACTAGCAAAGGCGATCCCTACCAGGGAATTGTTAGCCTTGAAGGTGACAGTCTGGCGCAAATTGTCGAAAATTACTTTAGCCAATCCGAGCAATTAAAAACGCGTTTTATGGCTATTTGCCAATGACACGACAGCGGTCGGTTTATTACTACAAGAAATTCCGACGGCTAAACCTGAGCAAGACGATTGGGAGCGTTTATCGTTATTAGCGGACACGCTAAGTTCGCATGAGCTACTCACGCTAGACTGCCCTACACTATTACATCGTTTATATCATGAAGATGAGCTGAGGCTATTCGACGCTGAGTCTATTACTTTTGAATGCTCATGCTCTAGGTCACGCATAGAAAAAACCTTGTTAGCGATAGGACGTAGCGAATTAGAAGCTATTTTAAGCGCTCGTTCTAATGTCGAAGTGGTTTGTGAGTTTTGTGGCGCTAAGCACTTATTTGATTTAATTGACATCGAAGCGTTGTTAAAGCAAAACGGTGCCAGCCTCGATTCCACGACTCGACATTAACCCAACCCTATGCGAATCCTGCGTGTTTTTTTAATACTGTTCCTGGCATTAAGCTTATCAGGCTGCTTGTATTGGCTAAGAGCTTACCGCACTTATTTGCAAATGAGTGAGTTTGACAAATATTTTGCTATTGTCAGTGACCAGGATTTTACTTTGCAATTTAAGCAACCCGTCATGTACAACATGGATTTTGTTGCGTTAGCGAATCTTTACCCCTCGGATGACAAACCTACCTCAGAAGGTGGGCGCGTCTGGCGTTATTGGTTTCGTAAAGTCGATGCGGCTAATAAACCCGTGCAGCCTGAGGTTAAATTTTACTCAGAAATGCAATTTAATCCCGATAAGCGTTTAACGGCATGGTCGTTCTCACCACTGTTTTTAGAAATCGCACCTGCTGAATTCTTAGAAGTCTCGCTACGCTCCATCGCAGGTGCTGACATAGACAAGGAAAAGAAAACACTTAAAGCCAATACCGAGCTAGTCGGCAAAATTCACGCAGAGCTGCCTAAAAAAGACGCTGTACTGGCTAAATTAGGCCCGCCATTAAGCGTACAAGACGAAGCTGAACAAGAGGTCTATATTTATCATTTCTTACTCGACACACCACGCATAGAACCCGGTTACGAAGCCAACGCGCTTAATGAAGTAAAGCTAAGTTTTGATAAAACCCGACATGAGTTATTTAATATGGCCGGTAATTTTGCTGGGTTAAAGGTGGCGATTGATTATAGGAAGTATTTAGCGGTTAAATGAACTAAAGTCAGTAGTCGGTGTTAAGCCGTTTTTAGGAGACCATCATGCTGTTCAACAAAACCGTATTCAGTTTTATTGTAGTCATCTTACCTCTGTCTAGCGTTGCCCATGACGAGGTCATGCCGCCTATCCAAGTAACGGAACAAAGTATTCGCACATTGACAAGCACCGAACCTTGGCTTTCGGATGCTGAATTTGTTTATGGCAAAACGGCTGCAGCGTTTGATTTAGCAGGGTATTTACATCAACACGCACCTAAATTATTGCCCTATCAAGAATCGCTTGTACATTGGTGTGGTTATTTCAGTATTAATCCGAAACTAGTTTTATTACTGTTAGACCTGCAGTCTGAGTCTGTTTCGGAGCCGACACAACCGTTTGGCAATTTATCAAAAAAGACCGGATTTGAGGCGCAATTAAAAGACGTGTTGTCTATTCTGTATTCAGCGTATTATCAATTCCGCTTTCTGGATAATGCACAAACACAGACGTTAAATGCTGCGACCTATGCGTTATTAGTATTATTTAACACGGATGATACTGTTGAGTTAAGACAGCGATTTCGCCAACACTATGCACGATTATTTACTGAAGATGCCAGTAAACTCCGAACACCCAAGGCGAAATTACCTAGCGCTCGCTTTTTACAGTTACCTTGGCGCCGCACCGAGGCTTGGTATTTCAATGGTGTCCATACCACCACAGGCAGCGACCCTGGCATTATGTCGTCGATTGATTTTACTAAAAGCTGGGGCTTGGTTTGGGGCGATAATACCCAGCATGATTTTGTTACGGCAGCACATCCGGGTATCGTAACAGTGTTTTCTAGTTGTTTTGTGCGTGTCACCTCAACTAACGGTTGGGCAACGAATTATTATCATTTAGGCGGTCTACGCGTGAGTGATGGTGCTAACGTTAAACGTAATCAAATCTTAGGCATCTATGCTAATTCTAAAGACCAAGCGTTATGTCAAGGCGGTAGCTCTACGGGGCCGCATGTACATTTTTCTTTACTAAAATACGGTGAGTTTTATCCGCTTAGTGGCGTGAGTTTAAGCGGTTACCGGATTCATTCGGGGCAGTTTTCGTATGACTCTAATCCAACTAACATGTGGCTAGAGAAGAACCAGCAGCGCTATTTTGCTTATCAACAGCCGTTAAAACGTTAAATGATTGCCTAGCATTGTTTAACGAGTGAATAATTATTATTGACAGGAAAGCAGTTATGCATTCACAAATGTTAGAAAGTTTACAGCACGCTCATGATTTTGCGGTGATTAATAAAAAAGGTGAGCGTCGTACGCGTCAAGTGTTAGTGTTGACGTTTTTAACCATGTGCGCAGAAATTGCAGCCGGTATTGTGTTCGGTTCAATGGCTTTGCTTGCCGATGGTTGGCACATGGGGACTCATGTCGCCGCTTTTTTTATCACCGTGTTTGCTTATCGTTATTCGCGCTTGCACGCAGATGACGGTACGTTTGCGTTTGGCGCCGGTAAAGTCGGGGTTTTAGGTGGTTTTGCTAGCTCGGTTGCATTAGGCGTGGTAGCGCTGATGATGATTTTAGAGTCTATTGAGCGCTTAGTTAAGCCTATGCCGATTCATTTCGACGAGGCGATACTAGTCGCCTGCTTTGGTTTGTTGATTAATGTTATTTGCGCGTTGTTGCTAAAAGATGACCACCATCATCATGAACATCATCACACTCATCATAAACATAAATATGAGCATAATCATCTGCATGACCATGACCACCATCATCACGACCATAATTTAAAAGCAGCTTATGCGCATGTTTTAGCGGATGCATTTACGTCGATTCTAGCGATTATTGCGCTTTGTGCAGGAAAATATTATGGCTGGGTATTATTAGATCCCGTTATGGGGATTGTCGGTGCGTTAGTGATTACACGCTGGTCTTATGTTTTGATGAAAGAGTCCAGTCCGGTCTTAATTGATGAAAGTATTGCCACGCGCTATAAGAATGCGATTACTGAACAGATTGAAAGTGATGCGGATAATCGCATTGCTGATTTACATATTTGGCGCGTAGGACCAGGGCATTTTGCCGTCATTATTTCACTGGTGTCGCATACCCCTAAACCGCCTGCTTATTACAAAGCCTTATTGCAGTCATTTGTAAAATTTGACGGTGTTAACAAGCTCTCGCATATTACGGTAGAAGTGAACGAATGCCTGGTGCGTGTATGGAGCAGACTCTAAACACATGCGTTGAGAGCGAGTAAGCGTTTAATACTGGTGTTTAAATATATAAAGACATACAAAATATGTTAGTTAAAAACCAGTAGACAATAAAAAGCCCGCAGTTCAGCGGGCGCGTTGAGCTTTTATTATTATTGTTGTTCCGTACTACGCCGGATTAGCTGGCGTAACTTAACTCAATCAAAGTACGTGTTTTATTATTGTTATCTTAGAGCCTAAGGCTCATCCTCCCCCTTTTTAGTCACTTTTCAGTGGACTAACTCTCTAAAGGTGGGCGTATTCTATATCGGCACGATGCGTTCGTCTATTATTGGAAACAGTTTATCTATAAATAAATACCATTAATTAAAAAAACTTTAATAAATATAGACTGTTAGCATGATGATTGGTTCACAAAATAATTTTTTATTCTGGCAATCGTTGCGTTTATTCAGCTTCTGTTAAGTTTGGTACTTCGGCAGGTTGTGCTTTTAATTTGGCTATATGAAAAAAAGGCCTTGAATTCAAGGCCAAAATCCTCAGTGCTAGCGCAACTGCTTAAAAACTATAATCAGCTAACGCGGTTTGACCAGCACCTTGAATCGTGCCTATTAGCGTTAATTCTGCCGCACTCACTTGAGCATCATTACCGCTAGATTGAAATAAATACAGGGCGCTATCCGCGCCATTATCGACAACGAATAAACGCGTATCGCTAATGGCATAAGCGCTGTTTGCTGAACCGATTCTAGCAGCTGCTGCTCCTGCGCTTAGTTGGTTGATGTCGAGTCCTATAATGACTAATTCGGCGTTTGCTGCAAATGACACCGTTGAATTACATAATACGGCATTGTCAATAGTATGGTCGCCATTGCCAATATGAAAGTAAAACTGACCGTTAGGGCAAACTAAACGATCTAAACCACTGACAAAGTCTGTTATCACATCAGTGCCCCCTTGAATAGTTTCAAATATAAACGTATCAGCACCTGCCCCGCCGACTAAAGTATCACTACCATCATTTCCTATTAATGTATCATTGCCATCAAGACCTGATAATACGTTTACACCTAAATTACCACTTACAAGGTTATCTAAACTGTTGCCTTTACCATTAGTGTTGCCATTTCCAACTAATTGTAGAATCTCGACATTAGCTTCTAGCTCCCAGCTATCGCTAGTAACGACAGTGTCTATTCCACCTGAGAAATCTTCTATAATCGTGTCGCCGCTTTCAGCAGCTTTGTAAGAATCGTCTCCGGAGCCTCCTTTCAACACATCAGCACCTAAACCGCCATAGATTTCATCGTTACCATCACCACCTTCAATGGTATCAGCACCAGCGCCACCCGATAAGGTGTTGTTAACGAAATTACCTTGAATAAAATTATCTAATTCATTACCCGTGCCTGTTAAAGTAAGTCCGCTAATAAGTACTAGTTTTTCAAAGTTGCTGCCTAAACTCCAATTAACCGTTGCATAAACGGTATCGATGCCGCCGTTTACGTCTTCATTGACGACATCACCACTATCATTTACACCATAATCATCGTCGCCACCGCCACCGGACATGACATCGTTACCTGAAGCACCCCAGAGTTGATCGTTACCTAAGCCACCTTCTATCGTATCTGCGCCATCCATGCCCATGAAAACGTTATCAAATTCATTGCCAACAAGCGTATTGCCAAGACTATTACCTATGCCTTGTAATGCACTAGCGCCGATTAACGTCAAATTTTCGATATGAGCGCTTAAACTATAATTGCTTGTGGCTTGTACGCTATCGATGCCTTCATTTTGATTTTCAATAATGACGTCTAAGCTGTTATCAACAAGGTAATTATCATTGCCTTGTCCGCCTTTTAACGTATCGACACCAGTACCGCCGTTTAATACGTTATCACCGCTATTTCCGCTCAGCCGATTGTTTAAATCATTGCCGGTAGCATTGAAATTGCCATTTTGGTATAAAATTAAATTCTCAACATTAGCTGTTAGAGAATAACTTATCGTTGAATAAACCAAGTCAGTGCCTTGACCAGATTTTTCTGTGACTTTATCGTCGATGTTATCAACATAATAAACATCATTGCCTAGCCCGCCTGTTAAGCTGTCTTTGCCGCTTTTACCGTTTAAAACATCATCTTTACTAGAACCTATCATTAAGTTGTCTAAGGTATTTCCCAGCACAACGCTGCCTTTGCTGCCAAATACAATGACGTTTTCAACGTAGTCCGGCAAAGTATAATCTTGCCAAACCCCTTGACCTGCGGCAACTAACAGCACGGTGTCTGTACCCGAAAAATTGTTTTCAACGACTGTGTCGTAAACGCTTACATAATCTGTGTAATCTACCGTATACGTGTCGTCGCCTTGGCCGCCTTTTAGCGTATCTACTGACGTACCGCCGTCCAACCAGTTATTGCCAGTATTACCTGTTAAAACATTTGCACTGCCATTACCTTTACCATTAATGTTGGCACTGCCGGTTAGCGTTAAGTTTTCAACGTTTTACGCCTAGCGTGAAACCTACCGAGGCGATAACAGTGTCTGCTGTACCTTGATGAGGATCAAAACCGTCTTCAATGGCCTCATCGCTAACATCATCGACATAGTAAGTGTCGTTGCCTTTGCCGCCATACATCATGTCTATACCGATACCACCAACTAAAGTATCGTTACCGTCTAATCCCATTAGAGTATCGTTACCGCCAAATCCACTGATGCTGTCAGCCGAATTGGTGCCGTTAAGTGTATTGTTTCCTGATGTGCCGTTAATCGTTGCCATGGTGTACTCCTAAAATTGTTAAGTCATTGAGATGATTGCTCATCATCAAGCCATGCTTAGATTAAGTTAATAGGGAGTGCATAACTGTTAACAATAAACCAAGGCTTAGGTAACTAGTGCCCAACAAAAACTATTTCTTCAGGCAGTTAGTCTAACGAATCTGTCTTGATCGTGATGGCACTTGGAGTTGAAACTGAGTACTGCACAGGACGCAGTAGAATGAGTCTGACAACAACACGGGGGGCGTGTTGTAAAGAGTTTGTTTTATTTAGAGGTTGTACGTTGCATGACCATAGCTACTGCCGCTGCGCGTGTTGCCACACCTAGCTTTTCGTAAATATGCTCTAAATGTTTGTTAACGGTGCGGTGACTACTTTCTAAAATTAAGCCTACTTCTTTGTTGGTTTTGCCGCGTGAAATCCACATCAAAATTTCAGCTTCGCGTAATGTTAGGCCCATAGCGTTTTTTAGCGCTTCTAAATCCCAGTGATGACCAGTTTCTTTGATTAACACTAAATATTCCTGAGCATTCAAACAGGCAGTTAAATTCAGCTCAAGTCCTTGGTATTCAAACGTATCGTTAGCAGGTGTTTTGCTGTTAATTTGATTAAGCGCCCACGTTGCTAGCGGTTTTGGCAATAAACCGCCTATTTCAACGCAGTCATTAGGTAGGCAAGTGCTTAAAATATCACTAGCGGCTGGTGTAAGCCATGTCACTATGCCATTGTTATCCAGTGCGAAGGCTGCAAATCGGCTCAATTTTAAGGCCGCGTTAGTGCGTTGTTTAGCACGCGCTAAGGCTAAATGCACTTCGATACGAGCGAGTACTTCGGGCGGGCGAATGGGTTTGACGATATAGTCCAAACCACCTTCACCAAAACCACGCAATAAATTATCCAACTCACTCAGCCCGGTCATAAACAACAAGGGAATGTCGGACGTTATGGGATTGGCTTTTAATCGCTTACAGGTTTCAAAACCATCTATGCCAGGCATAACGACATCCATTAAGATAATGTCGGGCGGTAAATAATCAATTTGCTCTAGCGCCGCTAATCCATCTGTTGCCACTAATACGCGATAACCTGCTTCCGATAAGGTATCGGATAATAAAGCCAAATTACCTGGCGTATCATCGACGATAAGCACGGTTGCTATGGGGTCAATTACAGAGTTGTTCATATCGGTTGAATTTCTAAATTTACACTTAAATACCGCATAACACTAAACAAGTGATTGGTTTCCCCTGATAAAAGGCAAACATTAAAGATTACGTAACAATTTAGTTATCATAATCACAACCGAAGGATTACTTCCTTTTCGACCGTATTTTTCGACTTCTTTTAACAGGTAATACCAGCGCAATAAAAAGTCACTGCTCATTGCAAGCGTTGCTTTTTCATTTTGCCAACTTAGCCGACATTCATTAATTTTTTCTAGCAACATTTCTCTCTGGTTTTCACAACTTATGCAAAGAGAGGGCTGCCAAGCGATAAATTTTTGAGTCTCTTCATAAATACGTTGTTGCATAACCGCTGAGAACACGCTCGGTTCTCCGCATTTTTTACAATGATAAGCAATATCTTCGTAATATAAAGTAGCAGCATCATAGCAGCCAGCAAGAGATCTTTGACTTGCTACTGACCACTTGCTTCGGTCAATAGGAATGTTCATAGCTTAAACACTCACCGCTTATCGGTTATAAAAGGCACAAATTCAACGCCGCCAAAGTTCTCGACGTCATAGCTGTTTCCGGTACGCGTAATACGATGTAATACTTGTTTACCACTAGCACCTATAGGAATAACCATGACGCCATTCGGTGCTAATTGCTCTAATAACGCATTAGGCACGCTTTCTGGGGCAGCGGCCGCTAATATGCCATCAAAAGGCGCTTGCTCTGGCCACCCTAAACTACCATCACCATGATAAAAGCGGATATTTTTTAGCTTTAATGCCCAAATAGTGTCTTTTGCGGTTTTTTGTAGCTCGCGTATGCGCTCTACCGAATAAACATGATCGACGAGTTGTGCTAAAACAGCGGTTTGATAGCCGCAGCCAGTACCAATTTCCAGCACTTTGTTTAAACGTCCACGCGCTAACAATAACTCGGTCATTTTTGCGACAATATAGGGCTGAGAAATCGTTTGACCAAAGCCAATAGGTAAGGAAACATCATCATAAGCCCGACTGGCTAATGCTTCTGCAATAAAAATATGGCGTGGTGTATCGCGCATCACGGCTAATACCTCTGGATGCTGAATCCCCTCTTTGACCAAACGCTGAATCAATCGATCACGCGCACGTTGCGAGGTCATGCCTGAGCCTTTAAGGTCTATGGTCATTGTATCTCCCTAAGGTAGCCACTCTTTTACTACCGATAGCCGCTCATACCAGGTTAAATCGAGTTGCAACGGCGTCACTGAAATATAACCGGTGTTAACGGCATAAAAATCCGTACCAGGACCTGCATCTTGCTCGGCCCCTGGCGGACCTACCCAATAAATCGTGCGTCCGCGTGGGTCTAAATCCTTAATGACCGGTTCGGCTTTATGGCGCTGACCTAAGCGCGTCGCTTGATAGCCTTTAATATCAGACATCGCTAAATCAGGTACATTGATATTCAAAAGCGTATCACGCGCTAATGGTTTGACTAATAAGCGTTTAAAAATGGTGATGGCTACTTCTGCTGCCGTGGCAAAATGCACAGGGTTGCTACTCGCTAAAGAAATAGCGACTGCTGGCAAACCCAAAAAACGCCCTTCAGTCGCAGCGGCAACCGTGCCAGAATACAACACATCATCACCTAAATTTGCGCCATGATTAATGCCTGCAAAAACCATATCAGGTTCGTGTTTTAACAAGCCGGTAATCGCTAAATGTACGCAGTCCGTGGGCGTACCATCGACTTTAATAAAGCCATTATCAGCAGGGTAAGCGCGCAAGGGTAACTCTAAGGTTAATGAATTACTGGCTGCGCTTCGGTTTTTATCGGGTGCAACGACAGAAATATCGGCGTGTTCACGCAATGCATGTGCCAGCGTGATTAACCCTTCTGCCAAATAGCCATCGTCGTTACTGAGTAAAATATGCATGATGCGTCGTTCAAAAGCCAAATTAAGCTATACTCTATGTGTTTTCGTGGTATCGCTAGCACAATGGTGAGTCCGTAGGCGTTAAAAGCCCAAACTGACTATAACCAATAACGCGTCCGTATAAAGTATGTAAAACTAACCATATTAGCAACAATAGCTTATAAAATCAGCCATAGTGAAAAAAAAACTCGTAGACTCTGAAGACAGTGACTTATTTCGTGCCAGCGTAGGCGAAGTACGCGCTATTAAGCAAGAGAAAATAAGCGCAACCAGCCCTAAACCCAAGCCCTATCCTAAACGCACTGAAGACAGCGAGCGTGACTTAGAACTTCCTGAAGGCGTAGGACGAGAAGAGGTTTTAGCATTTACGACCACAGGGCTTGCTAAGGACGTGTTAAAAAAACTACGCTCTGGCTATTTTCCTGTCGAAGCAGAAATTGATTTACACGGTTTAACCGCTTACGAAGCAAAACGTGAGTTATTCGATTTTATCAAGCATTGCATGAAAGATGGCTGCCATTGTATCCACGTCGTACATGGCAAAGGCTATCGTTCTGATGATGCGTATCCGGTACTAAAAAACCATCTTAACAAATGGCTTAGGCAACATCATGACGTGTTGGCGTTTTGTTCAGCAGCAGGCAAAGATGGTGGTGCTGGGGCGGTGTATGTATTGTTGGCGCACACCGCCTCGACCAGGCGATAATAAAGCTATTAATTTAAGGCGGCGCGCGGGAGTCACTAAATGCCGTGTTTATTTCCCATCAATCGTCAAAGTACCTTCAGCAACCAGAACGGCATGACCGCCGATTCTGATGGTTAATGATTCCTCGTGCTTGTTATCCATTTCTAGGCTAATCACGCTACGACGCGTATCAGCTTGCCCCCTATCAACGCTAAACACATGTGTGCCTTTGCGAGTGTGTTCGAACGAGCAAAGATAACAGCAAAATGCTGACATGGCGCTACCAACGGTGGATCTTCGTGCAACCCAATTCTAGGACCGAGTAAGCGCACGTTAAAATCGGCATCTGGAAACGGCGATTTGGGTGCGAATAATATAATTTCTTGAGCGGCTGTTTGTGGTGCAACCGACTGACTCCACGCTGCGTAATTGAAACGCGCTTTTCTAACGGTATCGTAATTCCATACTGGTACGACCAGATAAGGGTAGCCACAAGACACCAGTCTAGGAGAATATTTTTTATGATCTAATTCTGATTGGGTTATGCTTAAAAACTGCGCCAATTCCTCATCGCTGGGCGCAAAGCGGTCGATTTGAGATTTAACTTTGTTAGTAAATTGCACAAAAACTGGGTTGTCCGTGCTCGCTAGAGATATTAACGTCTACGGCGCCAGCATTTTGTTCAAAAAATGATGGGCGTTATGGAAGCAGACAAGGCGAGGTCGCCCGACAAACCCAACACATAACCGGCAGCGATGATTGGGTGACCACCAAAATCCACTTCCGCCAGCGGTGAGAAAATCCGCATCCGACGCGTGTTGGCGGCTTTACTTGTATGAAAGATAAAGACGGTTTCCGACAGATTTAATTCACGTGCAATCAACGCCATCTTTTCAGCACTTAATCCATCGGCTTGTGGGAATACGGCAATCTGCGCGCCATTGAACGGCTGTTGAGTAAAAACATCGGTTATATAGTAGGTGTATTTCATAGTGACCTCTGCTGGGTTTCGTGGGTGGGTGAACCAAAATAGCAAGCTGCGTTTTCTGGTGTTTTGGACAAGCTAAACGTCGTCATTTCACCCCACTCAGGTGTTTTAAACCTGAGCGCTCTACCGATTCGGCAAACCTTGACGTCGACGTTGTTTCATGCCTATTCTTAAGTTCCCTTACTCAACCCCGTAACGCCGGCTTAAACTCGCTTAGCGCTTGCACTAACGCCGGGAAATTGCTTAGTTGTTGCTGTATCGCTAACAAGTCAAAGCAATCAATATGCTCTTGTAAGGTATTGGCATAATCACGCACTAAGGCTATTGAACTGGTTTCACTGAGCGCCGATAGCGCGTCAGCAAAGTTTTTCGCGTCGGTTAAGTTATTATTTTTTAAACTTTGTGCGCAAAGGCTTTGTAGCTCTACTAACTTATCTAACACACTCGGTAAAAGTGCTAATTCGTCATGAGTTAATTGTAAAGTGGCTTCTTGTTTCTCGGGTGTAGCATTTTCGGTTACGGTATCAAAGGCTAAAAATTTGGTGAGCTCTTGATGTAAATCCGCTTTTAATACCGGTTTGCGTAAATAACCTTCGAAGTTAGAGCTTTTTAAGCGCTCGTATTGGTCACGCATGACTGAAGCTGTTAGCGCAATAATCGGTATGTCGCTAATACTTTTAATTAATGCGGCGGCTTCGTAGCCGTCCATCACGGGCATTCTGATGTCCATTAAAATCAAATCAATGGCGTTTTGCTTAACCATGTTAACGGCAATTAAGCCATTTTCAGCTTCTAAAATGGTTAAGGAGGTATCGGCAAAACTTTCTCTAAGTAAGCTTCGATTATTAGTAACATCATCAACGACTAAAACCACGCCGGGGTGAAAATTAATTTTACCGACTGGAACTGGCAACGCTTCAGGTTGTTGCTCGCCTGACATCACCGCAACATCGACATCAAATAAATGAATCGTAAAGGTTGTGCCTACGCCAAGCTGACTAGATAACGAAATAATACCGCCCATCATTTCTGTTAGTCTTGAGCTAATCGCAAGGCCTAACCCAGTGCCGCCATATTTACGATAATCTTGGCCTTCAGACTGCTCAAAGTCGTTAAACACAATATGTTGCTGGCTTTTATCTATGCCTATGCCGGTGTCTTCAACTTCTATGACTAAATCAAGCTTGCTATGAATGTCATCTTCGTTAGTGGTGCGCGCCGATAAGCGAACATAACCCGTGTCAGTAAATTTAACAGCATTGCCGATAAGGTTAAACAACACTTGCCGTAATCTTACGGCATCGAGTATTAAATGCTCAGGAATTTTAGGGTCAACGTCTAACTGCAATTGCAGATTTTTTTCGCGCACTTTTAATGAAAATATATGATTTAATTCGTTAAATAAATCATGTGGATTACAGACATTTTTTTCGATATTAAGCTTGCCCGCCTCAATTTTTGATAAATCCAAAATATCGTTAATCAACGCTAGCAAGTTTTGTCCGGCACTTTGTATGGTTTGTACGAACGATAAATGCTTAGGCTCTTTAATTTGTTCGCTTAATAATTCGGTAAAGCCAATAATGGCATTCAGCGGCGTACGAATTTCGTGACTCATATTGGCAAGAAACTGTGATTTTGCTTTATTAGCATGTTCAGCTTGTTCTTTTGCTGTTGCCAAGGCTAACTCAGCCTTTTTTCTATCACTAATATCCCAGTTAACGCCGGTGACTTTGATAATATGGTCGCCCTCCCTAACGGCCGTCGCTGCACAATAAATGGTTCTTATGTCTGAGGCGCTATTTTTCAAGCGAAATTCTATCGGCGTCGGTGTTTGATTATTTTCTATCGTGAAAATCAACTGTTTAAGCAAGTGTCTATCGTCAGGATGTACGACGGACAACCAGACATCAAAATCAAGCGGTGCATCGGGTGCTAGGTCATAAATCGCCAAGCTGCGCTCATCGAATATTAAGGCTAATTGCTCGCCAAACTCTAATTCCCATACGCCTAAAGCCAACACTTCTGTAGCTAACGCTAGACGTTTATTGAGCAACAATACTTTTTGCTCGCTTAACTTACGGCGTTGAATTTCTTGGACTAACCGCCTATTCCATAGAAATGTAAGCACCAGCAATAATAAAAAGCCACCGATGATTTTAAAGATTAAGCTGTAGTCAATTTTTTCAATAAACTGCTCTTTACCCCAGTTTTCCAGAATTTTTTGCTTATCATTAGGATTAATCGTATTGAGTGCTCGATTAAACAATGGGACTAGCGGCGCAAATTCTGGGCGCATACCATAACCGAGCTTGGTTGCAAATTGGGTTTTACCAACAATTCGAACATTATTCACACCTTGCTCGCTAATGTGATAACTGGCTTGTGCCAGCGTACAAATTAACGCATCAAGCTTGCGTGTGGAAACGTGGGTTAAGCCATCTTGTACACTTTCAACTTCGTAAAATTTAATATCAGGATATTGTTTAATAATCGCGGGGTTATAGCCATACTCTTTAACTAGGCCAATGCGTTTAGCGCTGATTTGGGCAATATCATCGACATAAACCTCTTCGTCACGCATAACAATGACTACCGGGCTTGATAAATACGCATGAGTAAAAGTCAGTTGTTTATTCAAATCGGAATCAATGGTTTCGGAAATGACATCGATTTCGCCTTGTTTGATTTTTTGTACGGTTTCCGTCCATGATTGTGTCGGTACGATTTCTAAATGAATCCGTAATTTTTGCTCAATCAATCGTAAATATTCGGCAACAATGCCTACATAGCGACCGTTGTTATCAAACGCTTCATAAGGCAGCCACTTAGGGTCACCGGAAAAGCGGATAATAGGATGCTCTGCTAGCCATTTTTGTTCGGTTTTTGAGATATAAATCGGCTTACTGGTCTTTGACGGCGTGCGTTCAAACCATTTATCTTCCAAATCGATTTTATCGGCAATCGGTATTGCATCTAGCGATTTACGAACGATAGACGCAAGAATCGGTAAATCTTTACGCACCGCCATGTGTAAACGTCGCGCTTCGCCGGGCGGTAGCACTCGAAATGGCTTAATCGTGGTAATCGCATTTTTTTTYWWTCAATAAATAGGTAATGACAGAATGAATATCGAGCAATAAATCCGCTTTACGTTCGATAACGCTGTTCATTGCGGCCATTAAGTTGTCAACTTCTAAAATCTTAAGCTGGGGGAACTGTTTTTTAATGACCTCGATATGAATAAAATCTTTAGGTATCGCAATGGTTTTACCGGCTAAATCATCAAATGATACGGCTTGTACTTCTTCATGAATGAAAAAGTAATCCAACATATAGTGATAAGTTTGGCTATAGGTTAAATAGCGCTCCCGTTCGTTAGATTCAAAAATCGCGGGTAATAAATCAAGCTCACCTTGTTTGGTTTTGTCGACTAACACATGCCAGTCATCAACCACATAATCAAACTTTAAGCCGGAATAATCACCGATTAATTCCACTAACTCATGACTTAAGCCCGTAGGATGGCCTTCTTGATCGATAAAATCATAAGGCGCCCAATCTTTTTCAACACCAACACGAATGACTGGGTGAGCTTGTATCCAAGTACGTTCTTCTGGCGTTAATTCCGAATTAAAAGCACTATTAATTTGGTCTTCCAAATAAAAAAAGCTGTCATCGATATGGTCGTTAGTCACGAAACCTAAGCGTCGATAATCTTCAGCGGCTTGTTTATAACGCTGTGGCTCGACTGAGCCTAACTCAACAACATCGGGGATAATCATTTGCTGAGTCGCTTTAGCTTCATATTGCAAATAAGCGCGCGACAACTTGGGATTATATTTTTTTAAAATCACATCGATGATTTCTTCGCTATGCGCTAAAGCATAATGCCAGCCTTTTACGGTTGCTCGGCTAATTTTTTTAACGCGTTCAGGATGGTCGGCGATTTCTTTGCGTGTGGTATATAAATTATCACCATAAAAATCAATGCCGTAGTTCTGTGGGTTAATAATGTTAACGTCTATACCTAGTTCTTTTAATAGAAATGGCTGGGAGCTAGAATAAGCCGAAACGACATCAATTTTGCCATCGATAAAATCTTGTTGATGCTGTTCGTTGAACGGAACTTGTTTGATTTTAGCCAAACTGCCTAAGGTTTTTAGCAACAAGGCATTGAGCGCGGCATCGCCTAAATTCGTGGTATTAAAGGCGACTTTTTTATTAACCATTTCAAACGGGCTAATAATGCCTGAATCGCGTTTAGAGAGAAAAACAAGAGGAGAGTGCTGAAAAAACTGATTGATTAAAACAACAGGCTCGTTTTTTAAGTGATAAATAAGCAACGTACTGTCAGAAACACCGTATTCTGACTCACCGGCGAGGACTTGCTTAACATAATCTTTGCTAAAGTCGATTTGTTTCAGCTCAACGTCTAAGCCTTCAGCTTGGTAATAACCTTTTTCCAAAGCAGCATAGTAACCGGCAAACTGAAACGCGTGTTGCCATTTTAATTGTATGGCGACATGTTCAAGCGTGGCGGGAGTATTTTCGGCAAAACTTTGGCCAATACCCAGCGCTATTAACCATAGCCCTAGTTTGAGGCAAACAGTAAGATAACGACGAAACACAGTAATTAGGTGATTTTAGCTATATCAATAAAATCATCTATGTGCTGAATGAAGATATCGACTAAATACGGGTCAAATTGTTTTTCGCGTAAATTTTTAATGTATTCAACAACTTCACTGATACTCCAGGCGGTTTTATAGCGTCTACTGTGTGATAACGCGTCAAACACATCAGCTAATGCAACAATACGACCATAAATATGAATTTCAGTACCGCGCAAGCCTCTAGGATAGCCGGTACCATCCCATTTTTCATGGTGTTCATGCGCGATAATCGCAGCGGCTTTAAGTAAACGCCGGTCTGACCAATTTAGTAAACCAAACGCGTTACTCGTATGCTGTTTCATGATTTCAAACTCGGCATCATCATAGCGTCCGGGTTTATGCAAAATTTCAGCCGGGATAGTCAACTTACCAATATCGTGCATAGGCGCAGCGTGATACAAAATGTGGGCATCTTCATCGGTTAATGCTTCATGATACCGCGCTAATAAAGCCGCAGACTCTGAGACACGTCTTATATGTTTACCGGTCTCATCGGAGGTTGCTTCCATTAATTCGGTGAGTACGCAGATTATCTCTTTCTGACTTTCTTCAAGCTCAGACAGCAAGCGCTTTTGCTCGAAGCGGGCTTTTACCTCTAAGGCAATATTGTTATATTTCAACAAGACCTTAGCCTGATGTAAATCGACATGGGTCTTGACTCTTGCTAACAACTCCGCCGCATGAAAAGGCTTAGTAATATAATCCAAGCCACCTAAGGCAAAGCCTTTGGTCACCGAGTCAATGTCGACTTTAGCGGTTAAAAAAATAATCGGAACATCCATCGTTCTAGGATTGGTTTTTAGCTGTTTACACACTTCAAAACCATCCAATTGTGGCATCATGACATCTAACAGAATCAAATCAAAATTCTCTGGATGCTCATTGACTAGCCTTAATGCATCGGCACCGTTGGTAGCAAATGAAAAATCAAAGTTGTGCTCTTTTAAAATATTCATCGCAACGCGTATGTTGTCAACTACGTCGTCAACAATCAAAATTCTGCTTTGTGGCACCATTAGACTGGCCTCGTGTGTAGGGTTTTACGTTTAATGTAAACTACCAATTATCCCTATCGGATTTAAGACTGTAAAGACAAATAGCGCTTTGTTAATGCCTAATGGAGAGCTGTAAATAAAGTGCATGGCTGAATGATAAAAATAGGCAATTTACTGATTTATATTAGTATTTTTGTAATATGCTTCAAACGGTCAAGTTTTCAGATAGGGTACGCTGTGCGCTACCTTTGTAGGTTGACCGTTCAGAGTATACATTTCATCAAACTTTCATTAAACCTTCATACTGTCTAAGGGAAAGACTCATATAATGCGATGGTTATCGCATAAACCGTGCTTGTTCGTTATAGGCTTAACTATCTTAAACAAAAACGTGTTTTAAACATCTGTAAGCTAGCACGGTTAAAAACGCCCTCTTTCAAAGCATTCTTTAGGAACAGTAATGGCTAAAAATTTGTTGCCAAACCAGAAGCCACTAGTATTAGCAGTATTTGTCGCATTAAATTGCTCATCGGTAAGCGATGCGGCTGTTAATTTTACCGGTGCTTATTCGCAAACCTTTGACAGTTTAACGACATCGACTAGTGCAACCGCTTGGACTAACGATGTAACACTATCGGGCTGGCATTTGTTTAATCAAGCGAATGCTGCGATTACGGCTTATACCGGTAGTACTGGCTCTGCTAGCGCAGGTAGTTTTTACAGCTATGGTGCTGTATCTGATAGAGCCTTAGGTGGTCTTGGTTCTGGCGGCGCCTATTTTGGGGCACCCGCATCGGGCGCAGTAGCCGGTTGGATAGCTTTTTCTGCGGTAAATTCTACAGGTTCTACCATTAACCAAGTCAATGTGGCTTTTGATGGTGAGCAATGGCGTAATGGCGGCAACACGTCTAACCAAAACATGGTGTTGGAATATGGTTTTGGTACGGCATTTAGCACCGTTGCAACGTGGACAGCACCTAGCGGCAACTTTGATTGGACTTCGCCAATTGCTTCAGCGACAGCCGCTAGTGTTGATGGCAATAGCGCTGGGTTAGTCAGTAACCGTGGTGGCACACTCACTGGGTTAAATTGGACGAATGGCAATACGTTATGGCTGCGCTGGGTAGAAAGAAACGATGCCGGTAACGACCACGGCTTAGCCATTGATAATTTTTCGCTGACTAGCACGACGAGTTCAGTTTTGTTATCAATCAATGATGTCAGTACCAGCGAAGGCAATAGCGGAACGACCAATTATACCTTCACGGTCAGCTTATCAGCGCCAGCTCCAGCCGGTGGCGTGAGCTTTGATATTGCGACAGCAGATAACACCGCTAGCTCAGCTTCAGGTGATTATGTCAGTAAAAGCTTAGCTAGTCAGACCATTCCTGCTGGCAGCGACCGTTACACGTTTACAGTTGCGGTTAATGGCGATACATCAATAGAACCTAATGAAACTTTTGTCGTTAATATTACTAATGTTGTGCGCGCTACAGTGCTTGATGCTCAAGGGCAAGGCACTATACAAAATGATGATGTAGCGGCTGTCTGTTCTGAGTCTGATACCGCGATAGGTGCTATTCAAGGTTCGGGTGAAACCGCCGCGTTAACAGGTACGCGCACCGTTCAAGGTGTGGTCGTTGGCGATTACGAAGGCGCATCGCCGAATTTACGCGGTTTTTACTTACAAAATACACCGGCTCAATCTGATGGCGATGATGCAACCTCAGACGGTATTTTTGTGTTTAACGGCAGTAATAACAGCGTGAACTTAGGCCAAGTCGTGCAAGTGACTGGTACTGTCGAAGAGTTTCAAGGTCAAACTCAATTATCCAGCCCAACCATCGTATCTTGTGGCGAAACGGCTACGATTACGCCGGTTAATGTGACATTGCCAGTTGCTTCTCAAAGTTACTTAGAACGCTATGAAGGCATGTTGGTTAAATTCGCGCAAACCTTGTTGGTAACTGAGCACTTCCAACTTGGTCGCTTCGGCCAAGTCGTGCTGTCGGCTAATAGCCGTTTAGCGCAGCCTACGAATGTAAACACACCTGGTACGAGTGCTTTGGCGTTACAAGCCAGCAATAGCTTAAATCGCATCATCGTCGATGATGAATTACAAAGCCAAAATCCTGACCCTATCTTATTTGGCCGTAACGGTAATCCGTTAAGCGCCAGTAATACCTTACGCGGTGGCGATTCAGTAGCAAATTTGGTTGGCGTCATGACGTATACCTGGTCTGGTAACTCGGCAAGCGGTAATGCGTATCGATTACGACCGATTAACTCATTAAACGCTAGTGTGCCGAATTTTGTTGCCAGCAATCTGCGCCCAGCAGCTCCGGCGCAATTAACCGGGCGCTTAAAAGTCGCCAGCGCTAATTTACTCAATTTCTTCAATACATTTGGCAGTAATAATTGCACCAATGGTGTAGGCGGTGCTGCCACCGATTGCCGAGGCGCAGAGAACCAAACCGAGTTTGATAGACAATGGCCTAAAACTGTTGCCAATTTAATTGGTACAGGCGCTGACGTGATTATCGTCAATGAATTAGAAAACGATGGATATGGCGCTAACAGCGCAATGCAATTTTTAGTTAATAAAATGAATGCCGTTGCGGGTGCGGGCAGTTATGCGTTTATCGATGTTGATGCCAATACCGGACAAACCAATGCTTTAGGCACTGATGCGATTAAAGTTGGCATGATTTATCAGCGACTAAGGTGACGCCGGTCGGCACAACGGCTGCCTTAAATACGGGTGCGTTGGGTTTATTTCAAACCAGCACGGGTACGATTGGCCGTAGCCGCCCTGCCTTAGCACAAGCATTTGAAGAAAACAGTACTGGCGAACGCTTTATTGCTGTCGCTAACCACTTAAAATCCAAAGGCAGTAGCTGCTCTGATAACGTCAGTATGTTGACGCCTTCACATGCCACTACATCGATTGTAGGCGATGTTGATGCTGGCGACGGTCAAGGTCAGTGTAATAAAAACGCGTACTGCCGCTGCGGAAGAACTGGTTTATTGGCTAGACCAAGACCCTACCGGCACGGCTGACACAGATATTTTAATTGCCGGCGATTTAAATTCGTATGCTAAAGAAGACCCTGTTACGACGCTTAAAAACGACGGTTATAGCAATCTAATCGAAGCACATATCGGTGATAGCGGCTATTCCTATGCGTTTGATGGACAATGGGGTTATCTAGACCATGCTTTAGCGTCAGCGAGTTTAGCTGCGCAAGTACAAGACGTGTTGGAATGGCATATTAACGCCGATGAGCCTAGTGCATTGGATTACAACACTAATTTTAAAAGCGCTAACCAGTTAATAAGTTTATATGCCAACGATGCTTTCCGCACCTCTGACCATGACCCGATTATCGTTGGTTTGAATTTAAATACTCAGCTCAACGTGATTAGTGGTACTAAAAAAGCCAATGTTTTAACCGGTACTAGCGGAATGGACAAAATCACAGGTTTTGCCGGACGCGATACATTAACCGGCGGCGATAGTCGTGATTTATTCGTCTTTAGAAATGTACAAGACGGTATTGATACCATTAATGATTTTACGGCTAATTACGACAAAATAGTGTTAACGCCTTTATTGCAAAGCTTAGGAATTACCAGCAGTCATGCGATTGCCGATGGTTATGTGCTGTGTAGTGATTTTGGCGCTAATAGCGTACTTGCAATTGATGCCGACGCTAACGGTCCTGCAGTTAAAACGCCCGTTGGTGCTTGTCAAAGGCATTCATTGCGCGGCATTAGCGGTGAATGGCAATTTCAGCTTTTAAACAACACCGCCTTTTGCTCACAGCAAAAAGGCGCGTTATTATCTGTAGAGGATTTCATGAAACACTTGAGTTTACTATCAAGCATAGCGGTGTTGTTATTCACATTTAACACCGTAGAAGCTGCGCCTGTTACTTATACGTTTACCGGTACTATTGATTCTGGCGCGTTAAACGGCGAAACGTTTTTCCGGTCAGTTTAGTTACGACGATGCTAGCTTAACTAGCGTTGGTTATGAAGCGTTTAATTTGACTACGTTTACGTTAAATTTCTTAGCCACTACCTTTACACTCAGCGATGCGGATAGCACGACGACAGCGACAGCAGATTTTTCTGACGGTAGTTTTTTAGGTGTCAATTTTTTACTTGATGCTTTAAGCATATTCCAACCGAATTTTGCGTTAATCCCTGGAGTAATCGACAGTTCCGATGCATATTTTTGCCTATACCAATTCGACTGTTACAGGCAATGACGGTTATGGATCAATCACTTATCAAAAATCATCGATTTCCAGCATACCGCTACCGGCCACATTTTGGCTGTTTATACCGGCTTTCATAGGGACGATGTTACTATCAAGAAGGCAACCGATGACTAGAATGGGCTAACAGCTTTAAACCAGGGGAGCACATAGCTCTGCCCACTCAAGATGGAGCACTTTTAATTTTAGCTGGTAGGGCTATACCATTATTGCGGCAGGGATTGCCGGAATAACGGTTCCTTAAATTGTGGTTATAAATTGGGGTCAGAGTAATTTAAATAACAGGTGCTAGCGGTCAAAACTTTACTGTTCTCTGGCCCAAGTTATTTCCATGCGGTCTTTACTGGTAATCAATATTTGTGACTGATAGACTATTTCAATCTGCTCTAAGATAGCTTGTAAAGTTCTTAGAGTCGTCATAAACCCCTGGTGGAGTCAATAATGACGCAATATCCCACAATAATCCCCGTTATTTTATCGGGCGGCGCTGGTACCCGGTTATGGCCTATATCGCGTGAAGGCCACCCTAAACCGTTTATGAAATTACACGACCAGCAATCGCTGATTGAAAAAACCTATCGCCGTGCTTTAGCGATTGCCCACAACCAATCGGTATTAACGATTACCAAGCGTGACTATTATTTTGCTTGTAAAGATGAGCTTAATCATGCTTCTGACCATAAGGCGAATGGTTTTTTTCTATTAGAGCCGTTTGGCAGAAACACCGCGCCAGCGATTGCGTTAGCCGCGCTATATGTAGCTGAACAATTTGGTGAAAATGCGTTGATGCTGGTATTAGCCTCGGATCATCTGATACAAAATCAACTGGAATTCAATCAAGCCGTACAAGATGCGAGTGCGCTGGCACAACAAGGTTATTTGGTTACTTTTGGCATTAAACCAACTGCTCCTGAAACAGGATTTGGTTATATTGAAGCAGGTTCTGCTATCGGTGCGGGCTTTAAAGTACAGCGTTTCGTAGAAAAACCCTCACTAGAGATTGCGAAACAATACTTAGCGGCCGGTAATTATTCATGGAACTCAGGTATGTTTTGTTTCAGTGCAACCAGTTTGCTGACTGAAATGGTGTTACATGCGCCAGATATTTTTAATGTTGCTAAGGAATGTTATCAAGCCACTCAAGCGTGCAAAAATACGGAATTGTTTGTTGAATTTGACGCCGACAGTTTCAGCCGTTTTAACGATGTGTCAATCGATTACGCGTTGATGGAAAAATCTGAACGCGTGGCAATGATTCAAGCGACTTTTGATTGGAGTGATATTGGTTCGTGGGACGCTGTGGCGGGCTTATTACCGGCAGATAGCAACGGTAACCGGCTTAATGGCGATATTGCGGTGTTAAATGTCAATGATTGTTTCATCCATAGCTCATCTAGGGTGATTGGCGCGATTGGTTTAGAGCATTTAATAGTTGTTGATACTCCTGATGCCTTATTAATCGCTAATAGAGCTCAGCTACAAGATGTTAAGCATATCGTAACTAGATTAAAGTCCGACGGCCACGAAGCGGCAACAACGCATAAGACCGTGTTAAGACCGTGGGGCAGTTATACGGTGTTAGAAGAAGGTGAACGCTTTAAAATTAAGCGCTTACAAGTCAATAGCGGTTGCTCATTATCACTTCAAATGCATTATCATCGTAGCGAGCATTGGGTCGTTGTCAGTGGTACCGCTAAAGTCGTGCTTGATGACAGAGAGTTTTTATTAAACACTAACGAATCAACGTTTATTCCTGCAGGGCATAGACATCGCTTAGCTAATCCTGGCATTATGAACTTAGTGATGATAGAAGTACAAAGCGGCGATTATGTTGGTGAAGATGATATTGTGCGGTTTGAGGATACTTACGGTAGGGTATAGCTGACGGTCTTGTTATTAACTGCTCTATTGCGCGTATGAATCCAGGCAATTAGAATGCCTATCAAGCGCAAATTTTTTTAGAACCATTCTCTAACTGGATTAGCGTGGAAACGATAATTCAGGAGGTTGTTATCAACCAAATCCTACATGTATGGAAATCATTGAATGATTAATAAGCAACAAAAAATTAATATCCATGTTTTGCCGGCTATAACCGATGTTGACGCGTCAATTTTAGCCTCGCAATCAAATTCATCGCCTCAGGTTGAACCATTAATTATACGCACTCAGGCTAATCAAGTAGCCTGTGCGTTAATGATTGAAAGCGCATTTATTGAAGATTCAAAACTGGAAATTCGTGGTTGGAGCGTAGGTCATTGTGCTTTTAAATTACTTGCTAACGATCAAGAGATTCAATACCAGTTAACTCGCAAAATCCGTAAAGATGTAGCCAGCACATTAGCAGTTATCGAGTCTGACGGTGGATTTGGCTTTTGTATTAAAGCTCAGGTAGAACTAGAACATAATACGTTGATATGGGCAATTGAATTTGATGGCAAAACATTGAGTTATCGTTTTCCATTACAAATAGCTGGCACATTAGAATCTGACGACACAGATAATGTAGCTCATGATGACTCTGGCAATAATAGCTCGGTTGAACAAAAGCTAACGGCTGAAGGCAAAGCCTGTTTTGATGGTTTTGTTGGCCCTATTGGTATGGGCTGGGCTTTTAGTAAGCAAGCAATGCCTGTTACGGTTAACGTTTTCTTAGGCCAAGCATTTATCGGCAAAATTAAGCCAGGTGTAGCTAGGGAAGATGTAAAAGCCGCCTTTGGCTTAGACGAAAATAAGGTTGGTTTTACTGCGATGCTAGGTGGGGTATTGCAATTTTCTCTTATCAGCCAGGGCTGTAAATCGTTAAGTCTTTATCGTGCCGGTGAACCTAAGAGTCCATTAAGTGTTAACCTTGAACCTCATCAAGCTGAAGCATTAACGTTTTCTCCACTGAGAGCGTTTCACCGCTACGAAGGCGGGTTGCCATTAGGTGTGCCTCGTAGTCTGCGTTTTTTGTCGAATTTAGAGGTGAATTTATTATTCGATATAGCGGGTGGTGATGCTGTCAAGGAGACTAAATTTTTACTGGATTTTTATCAAGAAGTAGAGCCAGGCGTATTAACTAGACTGGAGCGATTTGATATTGCGACTATCGAGCAAGTCATTAATCTTAGATTTAAATTAATATCAAGATCTGCTCCGGTTCTTATCGTTGCGGCTGATAAAGAGCAAACTATCGTGCTAACTGATGCTATTTTAGTGCCTGAGTTATTCCACGATAAGAACTTACCTTTAATCGACTATCACAGTATGTTAGGGGGTGGAAAGTCTTATTTTGACGAAATAGCGAAGTTAACGCGAAATCAGTTGGATTTTGTTATTAAACACAATCAAATGCTACCAGTTGCGGATAAAAGTACGCCTCATAAGCTGAACACCGCATTGATTATTTTCGCCCGCGAAGATCTTGATCCTATTATCAGGACTGAATATGAAGATTATCAACTTCTTAGTCAATCTGTTTTCTTTTTAGAACGCGACGGTTTTGTACAATTATCCGAGCAACAATCGGTAGCTTTTAGCGAGCTGGTTGACAATTCTGATGCCGATTATTTTCTGTTTTTAGAAGCTCAAGCGACATTACGCCCTGATTTCTGGGCAATTTTGGCGCAATGTCACTATAAAACTGATTTGTCCAATGCATTAATTTACTGGGACTATTTACTAGCCTCATCCATAGAAACGCCCTTATCTGATTAAACAACCTTTATTGTTAAATCCTGAATTCCGTAACCATGTATTGTTATTTAAAAATAGCGTTATTGTTGGCAAAAATTTATTGAAAACAGCGCTTGCTAAGCGGGCATCTGATTTTAAATCGGGACAGCTACGCATTGAACATGCGTTTTGCGACACTGATGCGAGTCAAGTCATACGCATACCGTATGTTATGGAAAGTTCGCGTATTGGTTTGACGATTCCTAGGCTTAAAGAAGCCTGGGAAAACCAAGTGGCGATAGATTTTGCTCCTCCGTCTGAAGAACATAGATTCCAGCAAACCGGTGGCATTTCTATCATTATCAATTATCGCAACTCCGAACAAGACACTTTGCGTTGTTTAGATGCGATTCGATTACAACGCTTTTCAGGCCATCTTGAAATTATTTTAGTCAATAACGGTTCTGTTCCTAGTATTGTTGAAAGCGTTTATAGCAAAGCTATCGCATTATTTGGTTTTGATGCTGTTAAAACCATCGACTATAACCAAACATTTAACCATAGCAGGCAGTGTAATTTAGCCGCCAAGCTCGCTACACAAGAATTTTTGCTTATGTTGTCGAATGACTCGGTGTTAATTTCACCCGATGCATTAGCGATGGCACGGGAAATTACTGCCATACCCTGGGTAGGTACTTGTAGTTTCCGTGTAATTGGGCGTAGAAATAATAAACTAAGTTTGCAATCTCTGGGTTTAGCGGCAAATAGGCGCAGTGATTTACTGGCGGGCGGCCCATTTTTAGTTACCCATCTTGCTCCTGATTTTATGGTAGACACTACCATAGAAGTCATAGGTAATACTTTTGCGGTCGTGTTATTAAGGCGCGACCTTTATTTGGAGTTAGGCGGTTTAGATGAAGATATATTTCCAACCAACTATAATGATGTTGATTTTAGTTTGCGTGCCAGTGCGCAAGGCTATAAACACGTGGTCATAGGTGCTGCTGTGGTTGAGCACTTAGGTCGAGGCTCTAGGGAGTATGATTTAGATTTGCCTATTGAACAAGCTATTTTTGATCGAGCACCGCCATTAAGCGCATTAACGGCAATAGGGACAATTAAACTTTAAGCGGAATAACAACAATGGCGACCATGCTCGAATCTACTCCCGATGTGTATTGGGTATTATCAGATGTCAGCGATAAAAACGCTGGTTACAGATTGCGTATTTACCCGATATGCCAGAAATTAATCGCGTTAGGCGTGAATTTACAAATCCTCTCCGAACAGGAGTTAGCGCAACAAATTACCAAAATCGCTAAAAACGCTACCACGGTTATTAGTTCCAAGCCAGGCAACACTCGATTCTATTTATGTTTGAAATATTTAAAACAAAATAATATTCGGGTTATTATCGATTTATTTGACAATTATTTTAGTTGGTCGCCGTTAATTCACCATTATGGCGTTTATTGGAATTGGCTAAGAATATTAAATTTGGCTTCAGATGTTATTGTTAGCACATCGTTTTTAAAAAATTCATTAGAGCATCTTACTAACACCAAGATTCGTTTAATTTCTGATCCTTTACCAGGCATTCTTGATAAAGACCTGGTGCCTGACAATCAGGCGTGGGCTAAATGGCAGAGCCCTAGCCGCATTGAATTATTATGGTTTGGAATTAGTAGTAACCCATATTACAGCGTTGGTTTAGATGACTTACTATCATGGGTAAATGTTGTTGAGGCCATTACTAAGCAGTTGAATCATAAATTTGACCTATCATTGACCATTTGCACAAAATCAGTGGCTGATATTGAGGTTGTTTTACATGTATTTAATCGATATGGCATTAACACCCGGTTTGTGGAATGGGCTGAAGACGTATGCGATAGTCTGCTTGAAGCGTCCCATATCGTATTGATACCAACAAAACTTAATGGCTTCAGCTTAAGTAAAACTCATAACCGTTGTAGTGATGCGCTAGCTAGACGCTGTTTGGTATTGACAAGCCCAAACAGCCCTTACTATCAATATGGAAGCGCTGTACTGTATTCAGTGAATCAGTTATGTCATCTGTTACTAACACTAGAACAATCGACTATTAAAAACTTAATCAACTCAAGTTTGCAGCGTATTAATGATTTAATCGATTTTGACAATTTAGTGACTCAATTCGGCTTAGAGATAACTCAGAATATTACGCCCTCTACCGTCCCAGTGTGTTCTAATGCCCATACTAGGTCTGTTCTTATCGCTTGTCGTACTAATATTGACGCTATCAAATTTTCTAGGACGATTGATTATTTTGTTGCTTCATTTGAAGGGTCAGGACTTAAAGCGAACTTTGATATTTACCTGCAATCTTTTGACCTTGAGTCACAAACAATAAAGCTAGTATTTTCTGACAAAGCGTATGATTATTTTACGAGTTCAATCATAGGAAACATTGATTTGGAATGGTCGGGTAATAAGAGTAACCTTGTTTTTATAACTGATTTTTGGCGGTTCGTATTTGATATAACTTCATTATCTTGCGTAATAACAATGCCAAACAGTGCTAATTGTTTGCTAGAACTCAGTACGATTGCCCGTATGACATGTTTTCACAGCAATCATTTAGATTTATGGATTTCAATGCATGTTGAAATTTTGTGTAAACTCTTAAAACTTTTTGAATGTGATAGAGATTGATATAGCAGGGGATAGCTATCATGCTGGCAGCCTTATGTCAATATTTGCGCGCCAGAATTAGCGCAATCTAAGCGAGTACTCACTGAGCTTTGGGGAACTTATCTAGCCATGAAATTGATTTAGGACGGCCTATGATCCAGGATGGTAATTTATGACCAGTATTCAACCATTAATCGTTAACGCAAAAAAAACGATATTTAGTTTAGCTCATTCAATAGAGAAAAATAGTGTACTCACTATCTTCGCTAGTCCTAACCGACAATCCATCAATATAGAGCTATTGGCAGCTTTAGGGTGTGAGCGTTGTACTGTATGGTCTGCTGAGCACATTAATTTTCTACTTATAGACGGCTTGTCACAGGCTGACTTAAAACTTATTAGAGCAGAATATCCTATTGCTTTTATTCAAAGTTTAAATAGCTCAATAGCGGGTTTTCCAGACGATGATTTGTTGCAACAGTTACCCCATTATCGTTTCAAAGTCTTTTGCTCTTTTTCTGCTGAACGACTAATAATTAATCGCCTTAACAATTATTCATTAATATCTCGCAAAGAGTTTTTGTTGAGTGATTATGCGCGCTTAGCGAGCTATCCCGCGTTGGATAGTCAATCCCCTCGTTCTAGTTATCATTCAACTCAATCTCCTGTAACCACACTATTTATTTTGGATTTAATCCAAGATTTCGAAATATTACGTGCGTTAATTTTAAGAGCTGCTTTACCTTATAGTCCGTTAAAACCGGTTGTTGCTATCTCTAATCGGATTATTAAGCATGGCTCTTATTTATTAAAAGAGATTATGAATGTTTTAGAAACATTTAATATTTCTTGGTTTACCCCGTCTGGCCCAGTAGATATTGCCAATGCGTTATCAGGTAAGCAGTCTGCGTTGATTACAGCATCAGAGTCTAATGCGGCAGCACACGCTTTAAGCCACAAAACCTGCTTAATCGCGCCACCTGGTACGATTAAGATAACTATACAACACGGTTACGAGTGCATTGGTCTACGTCATCATCGATCACATGATTATGCTTTTAGAGTAAATCCAGTACGATTTGCATCTGATTATATTCTGACTTGGGCAGACGAAGACCAATTGCCGAATTTGCACCCTATGGAACGGCATAAATGTATTCCAGTCGGCGTTGTCAAGCAATTTGCAGAAGATGTCTCGGTACAGCTGGAATCTGGCGATTTTAAAAACGATTCGCAATCACAAAAAGACCACTGTGTTTACGATATGTTGGTGGCTGAAAACTTACATTCAGTCCGCTTTAGTCATCCTAGTAAATACCAACGACTGCTTAATTTTATTAATGACGCGAATGTGTCAGAGCAAGTAAAATTGACCATACGTTCTCACCCAGCGGCTCGAACCCTGGAATTAAAACCAGAAACTAAAGATAAATATCGCTTTCTTTCAGGAGCATTATCGTTTGATAGGGTTGCGCTCTACGACGCGTTAATCAGTCCGCCTTCAACTATTTTGTTAGACGCTGCTATGGCGGGAGTGCCAGCGTTTGTTTGGTCAGATAACTCACTGACTGGGGACGCAGTGAATTATGATGGCTTGTTGAGCGTCGCTGACTTTGCGGATTTGCAACAAGTATTTGCGTCGTCATTAGCGCATCAACAAGTCAGTAACTTTGCATGGGCCTTGCGCAATACTAAGGCACTAAATGGAACACCTAAGGCTTGGAATACCATTCTGCGTTTACTGAATGTTTAACTCATTACTATGACCACATACGACTCTGGCATTCAGTTTATTGCTCATGGTGACCAGCAAAAATTTCGTAAAGCATTAATTACCGGCTTGGGCCGTAGCGGTACTTCTGCAGTAGCGTCAATTTTTCATCATATTGGTTTTTTTTTAGGCACAGAAGCCAACGCTCCTATTTATGAAGATATTTTATTACGCACAGCACTCAGCGAAGGTCGAATAGAAGACATTTTGTCTTCGTTGAGTCATGACAGCGAGCGCTACCCGTTGTTTGCTTGGAAAGACCCTAAATTGTTCTCCGATACAGCGAGTACGCTCATAGAATCGCTTAATAATGATTGGTTGTTAGTGTTGGTTTTTAGAGATCCTGTCGCTATTGCGCTGCGTAGGGTTTATCAAGAAAACGCAGCATTTCTGCATTACCTTGATAGAGCAGTGCATTTTCAAAACAAATTAGCTAGGTTTGCCAACAAGAGTAATAAGCCTTTATTGCTTATTTCGTATGAAAAATTGTTAACCCAACCGGAGCGGGTTATAAAAGGAATATTAGAGTTTATAGACTATAAAGCAGAGCAAAATGTCGATGTTATCGATGTACAAAACAAAATTCGCATGGACAAAGAAAATTATAAATCTCATGCTGCGCGAAAAATAAATTAATCAAACATAATTTATTACAAAATACAGACGTTATCGCTACTTATGAAAGGAACTAACTAATGATAAATATATTTATAGGCTTCGATCCCAGAGAAGCGGTCGTTTTTCATGTGTGCTCTAATAGTTTAATTCGTCATGCCAGCCAACCAGTTAGCATTAGCCCTTTAGCGCTAAAAAATCTTAGAGCTTATTCAGAAACACATAATGACGGTAGCAATCAATTTATTTATAGCCGGTTTTTGGTGCCGCATTTAATGAATTACACAGGCTGGGCTATTTTTATGGATGGCGATATGTTGCTACGCGATGATATTGCTAAGCTTTGGGCTTTACGTGACGAAAGTAAAGCCGTTTTATGTGTGCATCATGATTACAAAACCAAAGCACATGACAAATATTTAGGTTGTAAAAACGACGATTATCCACGTAAAAATTGGTCTAGCGTGGTACTTTGGAATTGTGGTCATCCAGCGAATCGGGCGGTCACGCCTGAGTTTATTATGAGTGCAACAGGTGCGCAATTACACCGGTTTACTTGGCTTGACGATAATTTAATCGGTGAATTGCCTATTGTTTGGAATTGGTTACCCGATGAATTTGGTGCCAATTCGGATGCTAAACTCATACACTGGACTTTAGGAGCGCCGTGTTTTCATGAGTATGCGAGTGTGCCAATGGCTGCAGAGTGGCACAGAGAAAAGCAACTAGCCAATTTCTGTTTGCAGAGAGTAATTGAGGGGCCATTCGATTAGAAGAGCTGTTAATAGGCTCAGATGCTTTTTCTTTTATATTGCAAAAGCAGATTGTATAAGCCATATGGCGTAAAGCATGATGGTATTAAATTTTTACTGACTAATTTATAAAATATGAAAGAAAAAAATCTATTTATGTCTTGGAACAATTCTAAGTCTTCCAGCCAATTGAGTAGTGATAGCAGATCTGCTAGTACAAGAATATTTGATGGATTTTATGAGCCTAAAAATATTGCGCTAAAGCAAAAATTTTCCAGAGATGTTAGTATCTTTACCATGGGTTCATGCTTTGCTAGAGAATTAGAGTCAGCTTTTAGTGCTGATGGCTTTAATATTCTCAGTATGGATAATGAATCATTACAACAAGCTGATTTTGTTGATAAAAGTAAAGGCGTTCCTACTTCGGGTTTTTTTCATCGCTATAACATTCCCGCAATGTTACAAGAATTTCAGCGTTCGTTTGGCGAAATAAATTTCATAGAAGAATCAAGCTTATTAGTTGAATCACAAGCAGAGCACTTTGTTGATTTAAATTACAGTGACAATACAACTAGGCTGAATCTACAAGGCGCTTTACAAAGAAGAGAAGTTGGCAAAAGGTTAGTTCAAAGAGCGGCTAAGGCTGACATTATTATTTTAACGTTAGGACTTACCGAAGCATGGTTGTATAAGCCTGATAATCTTTACGCTAATACAGTACCCGCAGATTACCTAATTAAACATAGGCACGACTTTGAGTTTGTTCAAGTAAGCTATGATGACAATCTTGCTATGCTAGAACGTTTGTATAGTTTGCTGTGTAAGCATCATGCAACAGGAAACTTTAATTTAATATTAACGGTTTCTCCAGTGCCTTTAAGACACACATTTAGCCAAGAAGACATTGTTATAGCGAATATGTACGCAAAATCGACTTTGCGAACGGTTGCTACTGAGTTCCTAAAAGGAAAAGATAATGTGACATATTTTCCCAGCTATGAAATTGCCATGTACTCACATAGAGACTTGGTTTGGCGTCCTGATAGGGTCCATATTAATAAAGAATGCGTTCGTTTTATTATTCAAGTGTTTAGAAATAACTATATCGAATAAGTTATTCATGTCGCACTGACCGGTAACAGTCATCGCTTAGACAGCTATCTGGCAGTAGAATCAACAGCCTGAGCGGCGATGGCAACAAACGCTATACTCTGAACGTTCAAATTTTCGGTTTTTTTAAGTAGGGTACGCTGTGCGTACCATTAAAAAAAAATCGTATTTTCTCTCTTTTTCTCTAAAAAATAGCGGGCTACCCACTTAAGACGGGACAATACTAAGCCGGGACAGGGCATTCAGAGCGCAGGACGCCGTAAATACGTTCCTGTAGGCTTGGCGGCAGCATCCCTGCTGCCGACACCTGCTCTCGTGTGCCCTGTCCCGGCTTAAGTGGGTAGCCTAAACTTAAGACAACTCTGCTCGATTTCTCTAAAATTCAAATGTCATTATTTAGAAAAGTCAAGGTGTTCTGATAAGCACTAACTGAAAACATTAACTTGAAAATAAAATCCATTGAAAATATGAAAATTATTAACGCTAAAGATGCCTTAGGAATTACTAAAGGTAATAATTATAAAGCCTGGAATAAGTCGTCATCATCTAGCTTGCTTAGCGAACACCCCAATGATGCTAGCCGACGAATTCATGATGGTTTTGCTGAGGTTATTCCTAAATACTCAGGCTTAAAGCTAACTACCGATGCCCCTGTTTTTGCTATGGGCTCATGCTTTGCGAGAGAAATCGAGTCTGCATTAATTCGCAAAGGTGGGAATGTAGTAAGTTTAGATGAATCGATTCAAAGGCCTGAGTTTTATGATGGCGAAGGCAATGTCCGCAGTGGTTTTTTTCATCGATTTACACCGAGGTCAATTTGGCAAGAATTTATGTGGTGTTTTGATGAGCTTGATAATTGGCAGCATGATTCACTAATATGGGGCAGCGGTGAAAGTGAAAGAAATGATTTGAATTATTGGAAAGTGCCTGGCTGTGATCGTTCTTTGGAGGCAATTATGACAAGACGGACGGTTGCAAGAAACTTGGTAAGAAACGCGGTAAAAGCAGATGTGATTATTTTAACTCTAGGCCTTATTGAAGCGTGGTACCACAAGCCTTCAAAATCTGTATGCAAATTATGGCGACCCTACGTTATTAGCAAGATATTCGTCTGAGTTTGAGTTACATTTATTAGATATTCAAGATACATTAACTTGTTTAGAAGAAATTTACCGTTTACTTCACAAAAAACATCAAACAGGTAAATTCCGTTTGGTGATAACGGTTTCTCCAGTTCCATTGCAGTCAACGTTTACTGGGCTCGATATTATCATTGCAAATACGGCCTCAAAAGCAGTCTTGCGAGCTGCAGCCGCTGAGTTTGTTGAAAAATATGATGATGTAGATTATTTCCCAAGCTTTGAAATAGTTAATAATTCTGCTCATAGTCTCGCATGGCGACCAGATAGGTTGCATGTAAATCCGGAAATGGTTAGGCATATTGTGGACACGTTTTATCGAACTTATTTTCAAACGCTTTAGTTCATAATGGACTGTCTCTGCACTTTTGTAGGTAGCCTAGATTTTGGTAATTCCTGTCAAGATAACAACTTGTGTGAAAACCCAGGTTTTCAATTTTGAGGTTTAAATGATTTTCGACTTTGTTCAAGCTACTAAAAACGCTTCATTAAATCAAAGCGGTAGAAAATTTCCTAAGCGAGATGATAGTCGCTGCCAAGATGGGTTGCTTTTTCCGGAATTTAAACCGAGTTTTAAATTAGAGCCTGGCGCGGCAATTTTTACGATAGGTTCTTGTTTTGCAAGAAATATTGAAGAAGTTTTGCTGCCATTAGGATTCAAATTGCCGACAGCTTCTTTTTCAGTACCTAAATCTGAATGGCCTGCACGTCCTAACGGATTGTTAAATGAATATAATCCAGGAACGATTGCACAAAGAATAGACGCAGCTTTAACAGATAAGCATTTTCCTGATGAAACTATTGTGGCATCAGGTTTGCTGTATGCTGATTTAATGCTACTAGGCACTGCACCCGATGTTTCCTTTGAACGAATTAAGGAGCGTCGGCAAGAAATTTTTAAGCTATATCAAAATTTGCCTCAATGTCCTTATGTGGTTATCACGCTTGGCTTTATAGAAGCCTGGTTCGATAATCAGACCCAATTATTTATTAATAGGCTTCCACCGAATACGTTGAAAGACCGGGAGCCAAACCGTTTTTTGCTTAAGATTTTGAGTGTTAAAGATAGCCTAGCATTACTCGAGCCTGCGGTAGATGCGTTATGTCAACGCGGCTGTAAAACGATATTGACTGTCTCGCCAGTACCTATTAAATCGACATTTTCAAAGTCAGATTGTGTTACCGCTAATGAGTATTCGAAGGCGGTGTTAAGAGTCTGCGCAGAAGAAATTTGTACTAATTTTAATAATGTTGATTATTTTCCTAGTTTTGAAATTGTTAGAAGCGGCGGGCTAATAAATTATATGCCTGATAATATTCATGTAAAAAGTGAAGTAGTAGAGAAAATTACTGCATTAATGTGTCAAAAATATTCTGAAGCATAGCAATGTATAAAGTAGTCCACTAAGAAAGCAAATTTAAGATGTTAATTATGTGCTTTAAATCAAAAATAGGATGTACAAGATTTTAGGATATGTCCATAATACTCGCCGGATGCTTCGTAACTAAATACTCCTTAAGTCAGTAAGTTAAGCACCCCCCAGTTTTTTTAGTATTTTTGACCATTGCGATTGATAAATTGGGTGTTTTCGATTGTTTATTTCGGGAAAATCTATGAAAAATATAAAGCTTATAAGCATGCTACTCAGTATGGGTAGCGTATACACGTTAAATGCAGCCCCGCTGGTTGGGGAAGCCGCCTTGCAGTCGCTTCAGCAAACGGTTATTAAAAATCACCCTGAGCTCACTCAACAAGTTAATAAAAATCAAAACAAACCGCATTTGTTCGCCAATGCTTTTCGCTATAACTCACCTTATAAAGAAGGTCGTGTCATTGTGCGTTTAAAAGCGGGCGTATCGCCCCAGACCTTCATTTATGGTATGGGTATAGCAAGTGTAAGTAAGAGCAAGAGTTTTCGACTAAACGAATCAATAAAAAAAAGCGGGTGTAACAGCCTCTCGCCATATCGTTGTCTTAGAATCTTCAACACTCACGACAAAAGAACTTATTAATCAGCTAAAGAATAACGCGTCAGTCGATTTAGTAGAGCCTGACTACTATTTATATACGCAAAGCACCTTGCCTAATGATAACTTGTTTTCAGAGCTATGGGGTATGAACAACACAGGGCAAACAGGAGGCACAGCCAATGCTGATATTAACGCACCTGAGGCATGGGATAGAATTACCGGTAATAGCTCTGTTACTGTTGGTATTATCGATACAGGAATTGATTATCGTCATGCTGATTTGCTCAATAATTTATGGCGCAATCTTAAAGAGTTTAAAGGCGTAGCGGGTGTAGATGACGATGGCAATGGCTATATTGATGATCTTTATGGAATAGATACTTATAATGGTGATAACGATCCACTCGATGATAATAGCCATGGTACGCATGTTGCCGGCACTATTGGTGGTGTGGGTAATAATGCGGAAGGTGTTACTGGAGTAGCTTGGAATGTAAAAATGGCTGCTTGCAAGTTTCTTAACGCAAGCGGTAATGGTGATACAAGCGGTGCTATTGAATGTATCAATTATTTTAATGGCCTAAGAGCGCAAGGCGAAAATATTGTTGCCACTAACAACTCATGGGGCGGTGGTGACTTTTCTCAACTACTCAAAGATGCTATCGATGCCAGTGCCACGGCAGGCATTTTGTTTATTGCAGCAGCGGGCAATGATACGAATAACAACGACTTAAATCCCTCTTACCCCGCCTCTTATGAATCAAGCAATATTATTGCAGTTGCAGCAACGGACCACACCGATTCATTGGCTGATTTTTCCAACTACGGTGCGACATCTGTGGATATTGCTGCACCTGGTGTCGATATTCTCAGTAGCGTATTAACCACATCAGGTTGCCCAGCTTTTAGCCCAGAAAGTGCAGCAGTCTATCATGATGGTTTTGAAGCAGGTTTAGGTCAATGGTCTTTATTAGGCTATCTAGGTTCTAATCCTATTTATAACAATCCTAGCTATTGGTGGCAGCAAAATAATGCCGTCAATCACACGGGTGCATCGTCTGCTTCGGATAGTTTAAGTGGAAATTATGCGAATAGTACAGTTTCCTCTATGACTAAAGGATTAAATCTTTCGGCGGTTAGTTCGCCTTTGTGTGGAGGGCTTTGGTTGAAAGGCCAAGCTGAGTACACATATGATTATTTATACATTTATCTTTCTAAAGATGGCGGTGCAACATGGGCGCAAACAATTGGCGCAACAGGAACATTCAGTGACTGGACAAAAGTGACGTTTGCTATTCCAGAGGACTTTAAAAACGTCAGGCTTTTTATTGTCTTTAGTAAGAGCTAATGATTCACTGGTTACCTATGCAGGTTATGAAGTCGATGATGTAGGTATTGGTAATAGTACCCAAAGTTTCGTTTCTAATTATGATTGGTATGAAGGCACCTCCATGGCAACGCCTCATGTCACTGGAGCCGTCGCATTAGCTGCGATGGCTTTTCCAAGTGAAAGCGTTGCTGCAAGAAAAACTAGGGTCTTAAGTAATGTAGATGTTGTTTCTGGGTTATCTGGTGTGGTATCAACAGGTGGACGTCTCAATGTCAATAAAATGGTTGCGAATGGCACAGATAACTTGCTTCGTTGGCCGGATTATAACAATGACGCAAAAGCTGACATCTTATGGCGACATAGTTCTACAGGAAGTAACGCGACTTGGTTTATGAATGGCGCTTCTGTTATCAGCAGCAATGGTATTACGCCAGTAACCGATTTAAGCTGGCGAATCGGCGGGACCCCTGATATGAACGGTGATGGCAAGGCTGATATTTTATGGAGAAACCATTCTAGCGGTAATAACCTCGTATGGTTTATGAATGGAATATCTGTTATTGGTTCTAGTAGCGTTTGAAGCCTTAGCTGACATCAACTGGCGCATAGTTGGAACACCAGATATGAATGGTGATGGCAAGCCAGACATTTTGTGGCGAAATCTTGCAACTGGCAGCAACATGGTTTGGTTTATGAATGGTAGCACGCGTATTGGCAGTAGTTCTATATTGTCAGTGGCTGACACTAACTGGCGAATTGTTGGTACTCCCGACATGAATAATGATGGCAAGCCGGATATCTTATGGCGGAACTACTCAAGTGGCAGTAATTATCTTTGGTATATGAATGGAATTACTCGTATTGATGCTAGTACGATTCCGTCCGTATTAGATATAAACTGGCGAGTTGTTGGAACGCCAGATATGAATAGAGACGGCAAACCCGATATTTTATGGCGTAATTACTCTAGTGGTAGCAACCTTGTCTGGTTAATGAACGGCGTTAGCGTTATAGCTAATCAAGGATTCAGTGGGTTAAGTGATCTTAATTGGCGAATTGTAAACAACGGAGATTTTTAGCTATTTCTGAAGGCCAAAATCCAAGGAGGGATTTTCCCGCTTCAAAACGGTAATGACAGGTGCTATTTCATGAAGCGTTAACAGGCGAATTAAGCGTGATAGGATAATCGCGTTGGTCGCTACTAGTGACATATAAAGACACAAATTTTGGGTACCAACGTAAGGCGGGACAGGGTATTCAGGATGCATAACGCCAGGGATGGCGTGTAGTAGAGCAACGCAGGAGCAGTTGCCGGGGACGCCGTAAATACATCCCTGTAGGCTTGGTGGCAGCATGCCTGCTGCCAACACCTGGAACCACAAGGATGTGGTGAATGCAGAAAACGCACGACTGCAGGACGCAGGAGGTAGA
>NZ_LAJX01000209.1 GCF_000963695.1 Methylocucumis oryzae | reverse complement strand
ATCGTGCAAGAATCCCTAACCAATGTGTTAAAACATGCGTATGCGCAACGCGTTGATGTTTACTTAAGCTTAAATAACAGCACGATTGTTGTCAGCATTAGTGATAATGGCATAGGTATCAAAGCCGAACAACTGGAAAAACACAATGCTTTTGGCATCCTCGGTATGCGCGAACGCGCCTTATTATTACATGGCATACTAGAGATTGACTGCGCTCCACCGGGAGCGACGATTAGACTCACACTGCCACATTCAGATTATGAGGTTAACCCATGATACGCTTACTCATTGTTGACGATCATGAACTTATGCGGGAAGGACTAAAACAGCTCTTTGAAGGTGAAACGGATATAGAGGTATGCGCGGAAGCCGCAAGTGGCGAAGAAACCCTAGCACAAGCAAAAAAATATCAACCCGATTTAATTTTGCTTGATTTAAGCATTCCAGGGCTGCATGGTTGTGATTTGATAAGAGCGCTTCAGGCTCAAGCTAGCAGCCCCCCTATTCTTATCTTAAGTATGCATAATGAAGCACAAATTGCCAAAACGCACTTACAAGCCGGTGCATTAGGCTATATCACTAAAGATAGTTCGCCAAAAGAATTATTGGCTGCGATACGCAAAGTCGCCGCAGGAGGACGCTATTTAAGCGCTGAACTTGCTGAAAAAATTGCCTTTGGCGAAAACAAACCCTTACCCCCTAAGCCTCATCAACTCCTCTCAGCTAGAGAACTATTGATTCTTAAACTGTTAGCAACAGGTCATAAGGTTCACGAAATCGGTCATCAACTGAATATTAGCAGTAAAACCGTTAGCACTCATAAGGCAAGATTAATGCAAAAGCTTAACTTAGACAGTGAAGTTAAACTGTTTCAATACGCGCTTGAGCATGGCTTAACCCATCACTCAAGCGACTGAGTATTGCTGATACGTTATTCCTGCTCTTGCTCAGGCTTGACAGCAGGCTGATGAACAGTAATATCGGCGGACTTTTCTAAGCTAGTTAATAACGCAGCGAACTCATCTTGACCATACAGATTCGCGATATTTTCTTTAGCAATATCTGTTTGTTTCTTATCAGTCTCACTCATTTCCCCCTCTGTCACTTTAACAATGCGCACAACCGCTTGCTGGCCATCGGGTAACACAGCGGTAGTGACAGTGGCTTTATCGCCTACAGGCTTCGCAGCTTTAAAAATGGCTTCGCGTAATGGCATCGCTATGTCAGCCGTGCGGCGTAATACGTCTTGCGCAGTTTTCACAGTAAACTTAAATTCAGCTGCCAACGCATCAAATTTTTCACCTTGATTTAAACGCTGTTTAATCGTCTTTACCTGCGCTTCTAACTGCGTTTTGGCTTTTTCACGCATTAAAATGGCGCTAATATCGTTTTTCACCGATGCCAAATCCTTAGGCGCGGCTTGTTTATGCTCTAACAAGCGAATAACCGCTAAACCATCGCTACCTAGCTCTATAGGCGAGCTATTGTTACCTTGCAAAACCTCTTCTGAAAACGCTGCTTCGCGTATTTTTTGATTTTCAGCAATGCCCTCACCCTTATCTTTAGTGAAAAGAGCTGACTTTTTAACAGGAAGCGCTAAGCCATCGGCAACAGGCGATAAGCTATCGGGATTTTGATAACTTAACTCAGCAAGTTTTTCGCCTACTTCGTAAAACGAATTTTCGGCTTGGGCTTTTTGATACGCTTTAGCAACTTCATCCTTAATCGAATCAAAGGGTTTAGTCGTTGCAGGCGTCAATTCTGTCACTTTAATTAAATGATAACCATAAGAGGTCTTAACAGGGTCTGAGATTTGACCTAAAGCCAATTTTTCAACAGCTGCTTCAAACGGTTTTTCCATCACACCTTGCGTGAATAAACCTAAATCACCACCATTTTTAGCAGTCAATTTATCATCGGAGAGTTGTTTAGCCACCTCAGCAAAATCCATTGTTTTCAGTTGTTGTTGCGCTTGCTGTGCTTTTTGCAATGCACTTTGCTCAGTGGCTTTATCGTTAACGGCAAACAAGATATGGCTGATTTTACGCCGCTCTGGATTGGTATATTGCTGCTTTTGCTCTTCGTAATAAGCTTTTAACTTTTCGTCATTGACTTCGACTTTAGCGGCTATATCCGCTAACTTCAACTCGATATAGTCTACAGACACTTGCTCTGGTGACTGGAATTGGTCTTGATGTTGCTGATAATACGCTGAAATCTCGTCATCTTTAGGTAATTCAGGCGTAGGCATTGGCAAAATCGCGTATTCAATACTCCGTTTTTGATTTTGAATACGATAAAAAATTTTCTACATCATAATTCGTCGCAAATGCACTACCACTAATGCTTTGCTGGAACTGCTCCATCAGCAATACATTACGAATTCTATTGGTAAATTCAACGCTAGAAAGTCTTTGCTGGGCTAATATTGATTTATAGACCGCTTCGTCGAATTTTCCATCTGTTTGAAAATAAGGCAAGGACTTAATGAATTCGCGCAAACTTGCATCACTAGCCTCTAAACCCTGATTTTGTACATATTGTAACAACACTTCATCTTTGATTAGCTTTTGCAACGCTTGCTGCTTTAACAACGCCTCATCAATGCCAAGACCTCGGAAATTTTGACTGAATTGATCATAGGCCTTATTAACATCACGTTGATAAAAATCTTTGCTTCCTACCGAAGCAACAGGGGATTCCTGACCTTTATCCATGTAGTTATTAATGCCCCATAAAGCAAATGGTACACAAATAACAATTAAGATGATCCACGCGAACGCGCCTTGTGATTTTTCTCTGATGGTTGTTAGCATAGCAGTGCTCTAAGTAAAAGACAGTACAAAAAAAAAAAGCCCCGAACCGAGTGGTTCGGGGCTTTTTACTATGTTTTTGGCGAAGTGGACGGGGCTCGAACCCGCGACCACCGGCGTGACAGGCCGGTATTCTGACCAACTGAACTACCACTCCAAAAGTCTGGTGGGTGCTGAGGGGTTCGAACCCCCGACCCTCGCCTTGTAAGGGCGATGCTCTCCCAGCTGAGCTAAGCACCCGACTGATGAATATTAGTTTACAGCATCTTTTAAAGATTTACCAGCTTTAAATGTAGGAATTTTTTGCTGCTTTAATAGTAATCTCTTCCCCAGTCTGTGGATTACGGCCTTTGCGCTCAGCTCTTTCTTTAACTGAATAAGTGCCAAAGCCGACTAATGCTACCGTATCACCTTTGCTTAACGCATTGGTTACAGCACCTAAGAACGCATCTAAAGCACGTCCAGCATCTGCTTTGGTTAATTGTGTGGATTCAGCAATAGCGTCGATAAGATCCGATTTATTCATTATTCCCCCTCAGGTTCTATTTTTTTGTTATACAAGACGTGTTTGTTCACTCTTAAAGCTTCTCAGCACTCTGGGTGACGCGGGTATTTATACAATCGGGCATTCTCAGTGTCAAGCATTAATACCCGCTACACCCCTTGAAAATTGTGGCTTAGACTATTTTAAGCGTAAACCTTAATGCGCAGTAAGCGAAGTAATCGCTTTAGCCACATCGGCATCAGTTTTGCTTTGCTCATCGACTAAATGTTTATCTATCGGTGTTGGCAAATATTGCAACGCAACTTCTAACACTTCATCAATCCAATGCACAGGTTTAATGCACAAGTTTTGTTTAATGTTATCAGGTATTTCCACTAAATCTTTTTCGTTTTCAGTCGGTATTAACACGGTATCAATACCACCTCTGTGTGCGGCTAATAGTTTCTCTTTTAGCCCACCGATAGGCAGCACTTCGCCACGTAACGTAATTTCTCCTGTCATCGCAACATTGGCGCGCACAGGAATTTTGGTAAGCGCCGAAATAATCGCAGTACACATGCCTATACCCGCACTTGGACCGTCTTTAGGTGTCGCACCTTCGGGTACATGGATATGAATATCGTTTTTCTGAAACAATTCATGATCAATACCCAAAATATCAGCACGGCTACGCGCAACCGTCATTGCTGCCTCTATCGATTCTTTCATCACATCGCCAAGTTTTCCCGTAGCTGAATGCTTACCTTTACCGGGTATGACTGCCGTTTCAATCGTCAGTAATTCACCACCGACTTCAGTCCAAGCTAGCCCCGTCACGCAACCGATTTGGTCTTGTTGCTCAGCAATACCATATTTAAAGCGTTTAACCCCTAAATAATCGGTTAAATTTTCCTCAGTAACCTGCACGGTTTTGGTTTCAGGTGCGAGTAGCATGGCTTTAACCACTTTACGGCAAATCTTAGAAATATCACGCTCAAGGCTTCTAACCCCAGCTTCACGCGAGTAATACCGAATCATATCTCTAACCGCAGCTTCGCTAATTTCTATTTCATGGGGTTTTAAGCCATTATTTTTGATTTGTTTAGGGATTAAATAGCGTAGTGCGATGTTAATCTTTTCATCTTCGGTATAACCCGATAAACGAATGACTTCCATTCTATCCAACAACGCAGGAGGAATATTCATCGTATTCGCCGTTGCAACAAACATGACATCTGACAAGTCAAAATCGACTTCTAAATAATGGTCAGAAAATTTATGGTTTTGCTCTGGATCTAACACTTCTAATAAAGCCGATGCGGGATCACCACGAAAATCCGCCGCCATTTTATCGATTTCATCTAGTAAAAACATAGGATTGCGTGTTTTTACCTTGGCCAGGTTTTGTAAAATTTTACCTGGCATAGAACCAATATAAGTCCGTCGGTGACCACGAATTTCCGCTTCATCACGCACGCCACCTAAGGCCATGCGCACATACTTACGATTAGTGGCACGCGCAATCGATTCACCTAATGACGTTTTACCTACGCCTGGCGGGCCGACTAAGCATAAAATAGGCCCTTTAATTTGTTTAACGCGTTGGTGTACGGCCAGATACTCCAATATGCGTTCTTTAACTTTATCTAATCCGTAATGCTCTTCTTCTAACACTTGCTCAGCAATTTTTAAATTATTCCTGACTAGCGTTTTTTTCTTCCACGGAACATTCACCATCCAGTCGAGATAATTTCTAACCACCGTCGCTTCTGCCGACATCGGTGACATCAGTTTTAATTTATTTAACTCCGTATCTGCTTTAGCTTTCGCCTCTTTCGACATACCGGCTTCAGCAATTTTCCGCTCTAGCTCTTCAATCTCATTAGGCACATCATCCATGTCGCCTAACTCTTTTTGAATCGCTTTCATTTGCTCATTTAAATAATATTCGCGTTGATTTTTTTCCATTTGTTGCTTAACGCGAACACGAATCTTTTTCTCCATTTCGAGAATATCGACCTCGCCTTCCATCAGCGTCATCAAATTTTCTAAACGGCTCTCAATATTCGCGTTTTCAAGTATCTTTTGTTTATCAGCGACTTTTAAACTCATGTGCGCCGCCATGGTATCGGCTAGCCGGCTTAAATCGTCTATACCGGCTAACGAAGTTAACACCTCTGGCGGAATCTTATTATTCAACTTAACGTATTGCTCAAAAGAACTAATCGCTGTACGTTGTAAGACGTCTTGCTCTTGCTCAGCTAGCGTCAGGATTTCTTGTATAGGCGTTACTTCTGCCGAATAAAAGCTACCCGTTTCTTGATAACGCGTTACTGCAGTGCGTAAACTACCTTCAACGAGCACTTTAACGGTACCATCCGGGAGCTTCAGCAACTGCAGAATATTGGCTAACGTGCCTACTTCATATAATTCATCAAATTCCGGCTCATCAACCTCGGCTTCTTTTTGCGCAACCAGTAAGATTTGTTTGTTATTTCTCATAGCTGCGTCCAGCGCATCGATGGATCGCTCTCGCCCTACAAATAACGGAATCACCATGTGCGGATAAACAACCACGTCTCTTAGCGGCAGCACCGGTATTAAGGCATCGTGCTCTAATTCTTTCATATGCGTATCCTTATTATGCGTTTCATATGTTCTAAAGGCTTGATTATGAGGGCAGCATTTTAAATAGCAAGGCGAGTAATGAAATTTTTGTCATTTTGGCGTAAAAAAATTATGGCTACCCACGTAAGGCAGAACAGGGTGTAGCCAAAATTATTTTTCCGCCCCGCTAGCACGCAGAGATGAAACGCCATAAATTATAATGGTATTGTCAATTCCTTAGCTCACCACCCGTTTATGGCCGAATCTCAACAAAAACAACATAATCGTGAAAACTTATTAGCCCAAGGCGTTAGTCTTTTAACCAAACAAGGCTACCATGCACTGGCTTAAAAGAGCTATTAGATGCCGTACAAATCCCAAAAGGCTCGTTTTATAACTATTTCGGTAGTAAAGAAAATTATGCAGCCGAAGTAATACAGTTTTATATCGCGCCTTTTATTACCCAACTCAAAACACATCTCGCCAATCCGGAATTAAATGCCCTCGCAGCGATTAAGCAGTATTTTGCCGAGTTAATTATTGAGCTAGAGCACGCAGAATACCAAGGGGGGTGTTTATTAGGCAATCTAATGGGTGAATTAGGCGATACCAGTGATATTGTCAGACTGGCGCTACAAACAGCCGTCAATGATTACCGCGATGTGCTGCGTGATGGATTGTTAAAAGCTCAAGCCCAAGGCTTAATCAGAACCGATAAATCGGCTGAAGATATGGCGGATTTATTGGTTAACGCTTGGCAAGGCGTGTTACTCCGAATGAAAATCGACAAATCGTCGCGTCCGCTAAAACAATGTTATGAGCAATTATTAGATGATTATTTTTTACCTAAATGATATGATTTTCAAGACTGAGACGACCGGTCATTTATTATTCAACACGAGGATACAACATGCCAAAATACATCATCGAACGCGACATTCCAGGCGCAGGCGACTTAACCGCTAACGACTTACAAGGTATTTCACAAAAATCCTGTGGCATTCTGCAAAACATGGGACCTAGCATCCAATGGTTAGAAAGCTACGTCACTGCTGACAAAGTGTATTGTGTTTATATCGCGCCTAACGAAGAAGCGATTAAAGCTCATGCCCAATCCGGTGGTTTTCCAGCTAACCGAATCTCTGAAGTTAAAACCATGATAGACCCAACAACCGCAGAAGCTTAATACAAGTGGCTAGGGCTACACACTTATGACGGGACAGGGCGTTTAGAACGACAGAAAACTGCTCCTGCGTTTTCTGCATTCGCCACATCCTTGTGGCTCCAGGTGTCGGCAGCAAGGATGCTGCCGCCAAGCCTACAGGGATGTATTTACGGCGCCCTGCGTTCTGAATGACTTGTC
>NZ_LAJX01000208.1 GCF_000963695.1 Methylocucumis oryzae | reverse complement strand
GGGACAATGCTGTTGAATTAAGCAATATGTACTAACATCTTAAAATTAAAAATATTTAAATATCAATTGGTTATGTATTAAAGCTGAAAGAGATTGAACTGTGTTTAATGTTAAGTCAACAGTATTGAGGGGGGGGATGCTTACAAGTGTAGGTTTTTTCACTCACAACCTCCCATCACGCAAGCAGTTAAGGATGTCTTGTAGCTATCTGGCAACATGGGCCATGCTTCAGGTCGTCCGGGTTTGACGGGAAGAAGCTGATGGTTAAGCAAAGCCGCAATAATCAAAGACCAACCGTGTTGGAAAATACCCACTATCCGCCAGCGTTTTCCGCGCCGCCTTACCGTACCAGGAACCGAAGGTCCTTTAATATCTAACGGTGTGTCGGTTTGAGCTTCCGCCTCACCTCCGACTGACAACAACCACTAGGTCGATATAGCGATCGCCATCCACAATCGTCCGGCACGTTCAGGATCATCCATACGCGTATGTTGCCATTGCCAACCGCTTCGCTTGCTATGTTTGAACTCCTGTTCTATCCAAGCCCTCAAACCGTACCAACAAGCATCCGCGCATTCAGGTGGTAAATCGGTCAAGACCAACCAGGGGTCTTTATATTCGTCACCCCAGTAACCCAACAAGGTGCAATCTAACTGTGTTTTCTTACCGGTAAATGCGGTTCCTTGGCCTTGCCAGCGCTTACCCTTGGCGGGGACGAGCTTGGAAAATGGCTGCCAATGAAACCAACCTTGGGGACGAAATGAACCTTGGGTGTTGACGCGCAGAAAGGGATGCCATTTCAGTTCTACGATGGCTTCAAATAACCATTTCGCGTATAAGCCACGGTCTGCCAACACAATCACCGTCCAACCGTTAGGCACAAGGCCTCTAAATTGCTTCAACAACGCCAGCCATTCCGGTTTCCATGCGTGTTTCTCATTGGCCTTCAAGACCTTCCAGGCGACCGGTACGGCGCAGCCGCGATAGACAACACTGATGACCAGCACCACAAAACGTTGCCCTAAACTGGTCGCATCTGCAGCAATAGCCAGTTGCTTTCCTTGCCAGCCCTCTAATATCCATGCGAGCCAAGGCGCCCAACACAAAGTGACATCGAGTTCAGTGCGGTGTTTCCCGGCCTTCGCCTCCGTCTCTCGATAGCTATCGCGCAATCTCTCTCGCACGGTATTGAAGGATTGGCCTAACAACGGTGCCAGCATATCGGCCACGGCGGTCAAACTGCATGAACGCGCGAGGATCATGCCAAAACTCCATAACGCCAAACCAAACGCCTGGGGTTTGCTGAGCGACGGAAAACGCATGGCTATCGTTTCGGCCCATTGGTATAGCTCTGGATTACGAGACATGGTGCTACCTCCCCGTATAAAACATCCTATGTTACGACAACATCATGTTTCACTCTTCTTTTTTTAAAAACCTACACTTGTAAGGGGGGATGGGCTAATCTAGCTAATTTCAGGTGTTATACAAATTACAGAGATATCTGTATGTTTGTGGGTTAGAATGTGCCAAGAACATTTTTTTTCCAATTAGGCCATTGCTTAACATGTGCACCAAGTTTTTTGATAAGGCCAGTAAGCTCATCTGATGGTGTTGTTATGTCAAGATTATCAATTGACTCTGATAATTTTCCTATCGCAGCAATTTCTCTTTCTAAATAAGAAACAGGAAGAAGCTGGGAGCGCAAGCTAGCAGTTTTTCTATCAAACTGAGTTACAGTTCCATCACTGGACTTCCTTTTTATTGGATATGCGAGACCAACATCAGTTGAAAATAGCGTAAAGAAGCTTCTAGGACCAACGCCAACAAATGGTTCAAATCGAACTTTTTTCTCATTATCTTTTTTTAAACCAATATGAATAGCATCGTTATGGAGGTCAAATGCTTTGCTCTTAGGGTATGGTTCTACGAATACAACGCGTTCGATGCCTGCCGCTATAATGTGTTTTGCACAGTTATGACATGGGAAAGTAGTGCTAAACAGAGTTGCAGATTTAGTACTTACGTTTCTTCTAGCACAAGATAAAATTGCTTCCATTTCAGCATGAACAGCACGCCCATATTCGGTGATAGATCTTATATTGCTCGTACTTAGTATTGAGGTAATTTTACTTTCTTGCTCTTCATTAAGATTAAGGTCTTTTTTAATTTGTATTGCTATATCACTTATTATACTTTTTCTCTCTATTGCGTTTTGATCGCATCCACGCATATAGTCTCGACCATTATCCTCATCGGTTAGCTTTCCTTCAGAATTATAATCAGGCCAATATAAACCACCTCCAAACTTAGGTACATCGTTAGCACCGGAAGCGATCAAATCACCATTTTTCGCAATTACCGCACCAACTTGCCTTGAAAGGTCGGCTGATCTTAGAGCTGATGAGAAAGCCATAAACATGCTAAACTCATCGAATGTAGGTGTAAGATTAGGATGACCGAAAATTAAATCTACAAAACGCCAAAGATCATACTTAGTTTTATCTTGTGAAGAATCAAGATGTACAAAGAAATCCGCCAAATGAAATGTTTCCCGTGTCTGTTGACCAAAAGGATGTTTCTCATTTTTATCACGTTCTATTAAGGATTTTGCATCATCTTCTTTCATTTCAAGATCTTCACATAAGTATTTAAGCCTTCGTTCCTCTTCTGAGTAGACACCAATTAAGTAAAATCCTGATGAATATAAATAGCGAAGCCTATGGACTTCTTCTGGGGTTTTTAATGAATTTATAATGAATGCTGTTTTGGGTGATGGCTCTCTTTCTTGGACGTTAGGAATTTCTGACCTATTCTGAAATATTCTCGCAGAAACACCATTAGCAAGAATCCCTTTGTCCTGTGCTTTTTCTCGTATTTCGTTACCACAATCCATTAATTGACTAATTCGTTGATATTGCTCCCTAGTGTTAATGGCTTTATTGCATAGAGGCGAAATTACCTCTGAAGAAATTCTGATTGTTTTTGTTTCATATTCAAAATGTTGCAAATGAGTTTTTAGAAAGCTTTCTATTGGTGCTAGGTTTGTTCCTACAGCAGCTACCAGGCCAACAACTAATTCAGAGTTTTTATATAAGCTCATAATTCTAAAATTCTAAAAATAAAAATTCTTACTATTTCAATTTCAGTGCGGGGTAAGGAAGGAGCCTCAACAAAAATCTTGATGACTTGGCAATTTAGAGGTTCCTACATCACGCCGCTTTAATGCGTCGAACGCTAGCGGAAATTCCAAAGCAATACGCATTAATTTATCCATTGCCACGCTTTGGATTACTTCTCCGCGTTCGTATTTTGAAAAAGCGTTGATACCGCCGCCAAATATTTTAGCGGCATCTTGTTGGGTTAGGTTGAGTTGATTTCTTAAATCTAAAATCTCCTGGCCGGTTAATAAACCATCCATTTTTCGCCACGCATCACGCAGACGGCAATCATTGCGTTTGATTTGGTCGGGAAATATCACTTCGTAACCACAGTGTTGGCATACGGAATAGTCCACTTCAACCCAAAATTCTTGGCCTTTTCGCTTAAATTGTTCAGCTTCGCTACGGACAGCAAACTCAGTTGAGCGGCATTCGGGACATTGGTGATTCATAATGGCGATGAATAGGAATAAGTTTTACAAATGAAACGAGCCAATCTCTACGATTTCAATATTTTCTGCGTCAATTAGGCGCAGCTTGATAAAAATTCTATCGAATGACTGGTCGTTTTTGTTTGCAGTTTTTTTGATGTACACATCAAAAACTGCGTCTGAATATCGTTCCGTTTTGCGGTAATCCTTAGCTGTCAAGTAACTAAGACAGGCGGTTACATCGTCTAAGGTGTAACCGAGATTAGCTATATCTTTGTACACCTTACGGCCACGGTAACTCACTTGTTGTTTTAACACCGCTTCACGCACCGCATTTAGATCATATTCCATTAAACTATACTCCCTTTTAACCATAATGGTTAGTCAATTTAGGGTTATCCCCCATCAAAACTTCCCGTAATACCCCTCTTTCAATGCGTCAAACAAGTTAGCGGCGCTATGTAATTCACCGTCGTATTCGACTTCTTCATTGCCTTTTAACTCTACCGTCGTGCCATCTTCTAAGGTGAATTGATACGTCGTGTTTTCCAGGTCTGATTCTTTGACTAACACGCCTTGGAACACTTCTGGGTTAAAGCGGAAGGTGGTGCAGCCTTTTAAGCCTTGCTGGTAGGCGTATTGGTAAATCGATTTAAAGTCTTCGTAAGGGTAATCCGTAGGCACGTTAGCGGTTTTGGAAATAGACGAGTCTATCCATTTTTGCGCGGCGGCTTGTATGTCTACGTGTTGTTTAGGCGTTACATCATCAGCGGCGATGAAATAATCCGGTAATTGTGCTTTAGGGTCATCGCTGTATGGCATGGCTTTAGGATTGATTAAATGCCGATATGCCAATAATTCGTAAGAATAGACATCGACTTTTTCTTTAGATTTTTTACCGGCACGGATGATGTTGCGCGAGTAGTGGTGCGCGAAACTGGGTTCTATGCCGTTGCTAGCGTTATTGGCTAGCGATAATGAAATCGTACCGGTAGGCGCAATAGAGCTGTGATGGGTAAAGCGAGCGCCTTTTTCGGCTAATTGCTCTACTAATTCAGGTTCGATGTTCGCTAATTGCTGCATATAACGGCTGTATTTTGCATGTAAGATACGGCCGGGAACCTCATCGCCAATTTGATAGCCATCGTCTACCATTTCTGGACGTAAGCGCAGCATTTTCGCCGGTGACGGTGAAGTTTTGCTGTAAAATCGGTGCCGGGCCTTTTTTCTTCGGCGAGTGCTAAGGCAGCTTTCCAGCCTTCTACGGCTAAAACTTGCGTGACTTCTTCGGTAAATTCTAGTGAATCGGCATCGCCATATTTCATGCCTAGCATCGTGATAGTTGAACCTAAGCCTAAATAACCCATGCCATGACGACGTTTGCTAACGATTTCATCGCGTTGCTGAGCTAACGGTAAACCATTTAATTCAACTACGTTATCGAGCATACGGGTAAAAATGCGTATGGTTTTACGGTAGCTATCCCAGTCGAAAGACGCGCGGCGACTAAACGGATGCTGGATAAAACGGGTAAGGTTGATTGAACCTAACAAACATGAACCGTAAGGGGGTAATGGCTGTTCGCCGCATTGTCCTGTTACTAGACCATTAAATATTACAGTATTATTGTCGTGTTGCGTGGTATCAAACACTGCTTCTTTACCAACATAGCTTATTTCGAGTATTTTGCTTTGGTATTTTTGGGTTTGATTAAGTTTTTTATCTTTCTTCCAGTTATGATATTTTTGGTTTTTGGCATCGCCAATAAAACCGATTTCCGACATGAATACCTCTCTTGAGCTGCCGTCAATAATCAATTCGTAGTCTGACTGGCAAAGATATAACTTCATGCCACCTTTACCATCTGGCAACATTCGCTCAGAAGATTCCCGGCGTTTTTTTATACGGCAGAAAATGCCGAAATTACTAAGTAGGATTTGTACGTCTTTAAGCAATTCCGTATATGACGATGCGAGGCGAACAGAACAGGACATACTGGCACCCGATATATTCACCGTACCATCCGCTTGAAATAGCGC
>NZ_LAJX01000207.1 GCF_000963695.1 Methylocucumis oryzae | reverse complement strand
GCAACCTAAGCGCGAGCAATTTGTTTTTTCTTTTGGGATGGTCGGAAAGAATCGCTGCGTAATACGACTATGCGCCTAAGCCGTAAATGGGCAACTATCGCACAATTAGCCGGGTGCGATGGTTTGCATTTTCATGACCTGCGCCATGAAGCAGTTTGTCGTTTATACGAGAAAACCACGTTAACCGATTTACAGATTGCTAAGATTAGCGGACATAAAGACTTAAAAATGCTTAAGCGGTATAGCAATCTTAGAGGGTCTGATTTAGCGGAAAGGTTGTGGTAGTTTTATGTTTTTCCAATTCGACATAAATGCTATCAAAAACATTTTTCCAACATCCTTTTTTAGTTTGCCTAAACAACCTAACCAAGTCATACCATGGCGACAATTCGCCTGGTAACGCCCACAGATAGTACGGCAAAATAGGTACGATTACCCACGTCGCTTTCCCCATAGCTGCCGACATGTGCGCTACTGATGTGCATGACGATATAACTAAATCGCACGACTCAATAACTTGTCGCGTTGCGTCCCATGTTGATAAATCAAGCTGCTCAATAATATCAGGGATAACTACATCACTATCACGTTGCAAGCTGACAAACTCAACACCATGAATACGCGTTAAAGAAAACATCAACTCAGGGTCAAACCGTCTATGCTGCTCATGCTCGAACTGTGGATTGCCAGACCATCGCAACCCAACCCGTAACACCTCACCTCGCTTACGCTCAGCGCATGGCAAATAAGGCTTGCCGCTTAAATCGCTATACTCCAATCCAAGCAGTAATGCCGCGCTCATGCTCGGCACATAATAATCGTGATAAACACCGCCCGCACAGGTGCTTTCAGCGTATGCCGTCACGCCATCTATCTGCATTAATGTTGACGCTAAGCTTGCATCACCGCTTAAAATTACTTTAGCCCCCAAACCAGCTAGGTTAGTAGCAAATCGAGCGTTGCAAATTTGGTCGCCCAATCCGCCCTCAAGATTCAATAACACAGTCTTACCTGTTAAATCCTGTCCAGACCACATAGGCATACCTGACGGCGGTGGACTCCCGAACACGTTTTTCGTGGCGACCACACGCAATTAACTGCATACCTTTTTTAAGATTGCCTCGCGCTAGCTCATACCAACCCTTATTAAATAACGCTCGGTTGTCGTTTGGGTCAAGTTGTAACGCTATATCTAATACCGATTCAGCGTTAACAAAATCGCCATTTAACGCTAATGCCAGTGCATCATCTAGCAATTTAACACGCGGTTTAACCGGTTTGTTTAGATTCCAGCATTCCGGCACATCAAAGTAATCGTGTAGTTTTTCGCCCAAAACATCAATAGCAGGCGGTGCTATTTTCTTAACTGTTGGCCGAATAGTGTGTAAATCCTTGATGCCCCACGCCGCCTCATCATCTTCAATCACTGTTGATTCAATAGCATCAAATGCGTGAGTAAAAGTCGGCAACTCAAGAAAATCGTAAATACGTTGCAACTCGATTGCTGGATTACTCACAAGCTTGTCATACTCGACAAACAAAAAGCAGTTTGGATAGGCAGCAAAACCGGCATTTAATGATTGATAAGAAAACTTAAGATGCTCAATAAGTGGCGATGTTTTGACAAGCTCACTAACGTTATCTGGCTTTACTAGCCGGACAAATGACGCCACGCAATCAGCGACAGGTCGAACAGTCGCTATAATTTTAGGTTGATGTCCTAACACTTGCGCCATAGTCTCTATAACGCCTGGTCTAGCCCAACCACGATTTTTATCAACAACAACCGATTCGTTTTTATATTTATCGTTTAAAACTGCTCTTAATAAATTGTATGTTTCGGCCTTTGATGCGGACACAAAACGTAGGATTATGCTCACAGGTGTTTATTAATGCCGCCAATAAATCTATCACTCCGCTGGTTGCTGTTGCAGTGATTAGCGGGTTTTGCGCTAAAAGATTAGCTAATAATGTAGAGCCAGAACGTGGCAAGCCTGCTAAGAAATAAATCATCTTATACCACCAGAGTTATAACTACCTGCACTAATACTTAACCAAGTTTCTGTACCTATTTGCACAGGACTTGATTTATCAATTATCGTCCCATCGCCGACTTGACCTTGGTTATTAAATCCCCATGCAAACAATCCATTTGCTCTTCTTCCTATTGAATGCGAATGACCTGCTTCAATTGATAACCAGTCGGTGGCAACGCCAACTTGAATAGGGCTATTAATATTCCCACCAACACTAGCATTACCAACTTGACCTTTATTATTTCTGCCCCAAGCGAAAGCCTTGCCACCTCGAACAGCTAATGCATGATACTTACCTGCTGTTACCATCTCCCAATCGGTAGCTGCGCCAATTTGTATCGGACTGCTTTTACTGCCAGACGTAGTACCATTGCCAAGCTTTCCGTAATATGCATTACCCCAGGTGAAAAGCTTGTTTAAATATACCCCTAAGGAAAAACGAGTCCCACCAGCCGCCGCATGTGTCCAATTAGTACCCAAACCGATTTGCACAGGACTTGATTTATTCACCGTAGTACCATCACCTAGACAACCATAGCTATTATTCCCCCAAGCAAATAATTTGCCAGCTCTTATCGCTAATGTATGAAATTGACCCGCCGTCACAAATTCCCAATCTGTAGCCGCACCAATCTGTATGGGGCTTGATTTACTAACCGTAGTACCATCACCTAAACAGCCGTTAGTATTAGAACCCCAAGCAAATAATTTACCGGCTCTTATTCCAAAAGATGTAGATATACCCGCTTTTACAAACTCCCAATCGGTTTCTGTACCTATTTGCACAGGACTTGATTTACTAACCGTAGTACCATCGCCTAATGCGCCATAAGTATTTCCGCCCCAGGCAAATAGTTTTCCGGCTTTTATTGCTAATGAGTGCAAACCACCAAGGCTTAACATATCCCAATCAACATCTGAACCAATTTGTACAGGACTTGACCGACTAAGCGTAGTACCATCACCTAAACGGCCGTTAGTATTAGAACCCCATGTATTTAAATGTCCCTGTAAAGATGGTGGAATTATAATTCCAGTACCAAATAATCCTAGTCCGGCTGGTAAACCCATCATACCGTAGTCCCCGCTAGATAAATTTGCGGCGCGGAGCCTGCATTACTGTCGCAATACAGCGTAACAATAGCTTTTTGCCCGGCTGTTTTTGTATGCGTTGAAAAATTATGTAACGTGCCGCCAGTAACAGAAAAAGTGACTTGTCCAGCACCAATCTGTGCGCATGAACAACACCAATCAGCCGGTACAGATGATGCAATCGTTGCCGCAACCGCACTAGCGTTAGTAAATCTGACATAACTACCTGACGGTACTGATGTGGCATCAATAGCCGCTGTTGTGCCGCTAAACGTGACAGCGTTACCCCGATAGCCGCTTATTTCGCCGTTATCACCGACAATAACCGCAGATGCCTGAGCCGTTGCGCCGCCTGTGCCGTTTGCGCGTAGCAAAGCATTATCAGTGCCGCCGGTACTACCACCCAAAAACTAGCAATATTACCGACAATTTTTTTGCAACGCTTGCAAGATAGTGTCAGTCGATGCAACCGTGCCCGCACCAGCGGCAAATCCGGTCAACGTCGCGGCAATTGCCCGCGCGTTAGTAAAATATAATCTTGTTCCCTCTGTTATAGCTGTAGTCGTTAATGCAGATATATTGCCAACAATCTTCTGTAGCGCTGTTAATATGCTATCAGTATCCGTGACCGTGCCAGCACCCGGTACAAAGCCAGTTAATATTGCATCTATCGCGCCTAAAACTTCTGTTGCAAGCGAGTATCTTCGCCAATCGTTACCATCAGCGTTAAAAACAAGTACGGCGGCGGTGTTGGGCGAATTCAGCACATAGTTAGCGGCAACACCATTAATGGTTAAGCCGTTTCTATGCACCGTGACAGGATTAGTGTTTGCATCGGAGGGAGCAATAATTACGGACACATCCCCATCATTCGGTGTCGCATTAAGTTTTACCGTAAACGCTCCGCCTACCGGAACAATTACATAGGCGTTTTTGTAGTCTGGAATGGTATACGGGCTAACCGTTGGATTAAGCACGGTATTTGTCGCTAATTCATCCGCAACCACCGCTATGTCATCTAAAGTGGCTAGCGTGCCGTCCTTATCTTGCACCGTTAGTACGCGTGTTACGCCGGTCGTAAGGCCGTCAACCTCAAATCGAACCCGCTTTGTTGCATCCGACGAACCTTTGATAATCGCGGTTGTGTCAGCGACAGGCAAGGTTATCCCGGCAACCGCGTCATCAATATCATCAAGACCGGCTAGCGTAATATTTTTGTTTGGGATAGTTAAAACAACATCTGTAGCGGTATCTAAAAGCGTATCAAGCTCTAACCGCACTCGTTTTGTTGCATCGGTTGTGCCTTTGGCGATGAAAGTAGTATCAACAACCGGTAACGTCCCTGCGCTTGCCATAGCCGCCACATCTTCTAAAGTGGCTAACTCCCCATCCTTATCTGGAAACGTAATAACTCGCGTCGTATTTGTCGTTAGTTCGCCTAATTCAAAACGGACTTGCTTAGTCGCATCTAGCGCATCTTGTAATAATGGAAAAGCATCTGAAAAAGGCGGTGCGCCGGTTTCGATTAATGCCTTACCGTTTGCGCGTTGATACGACACACAGCGGACTTTGCCACCTGTATCACCACGGAATACGGCTATATCACCAACTGCGGTAACGATATCCGCTTTCCCTGGCAGGTTAATATTTGCTGTATCATGCGTAAGCGTTAGCGAGTTAACAAACCTTACGGTACGTTCTTGTCCATTACTTAAAATAATGTCGGTTATGGTTTCTTCACCGGTTATGTAAACAAAATCACCGGTTGCGTCATTTAAGTTAACGGTTGTTGCTGAAGCAATATTATTGCCGTGAACCCATAGCAAGGGATTGCCGGATGAATCGCCACCGCTACCGCTTCCCACTAATGCTGTACCGTCTGCGCGTTGATAGGCGATAACGCGGACAATTCCTGATTTATCGCCTCTAATAATTGCTCTATCACCGGCTGCGGTTTTGATATTTTTTTTTGCCTGGCAAAATCAATTGCGGCGGCGTTATACGTTAACGTGAGTGATTTATCAAACCGGACTGTTCTTTCAGCGCCTTCAGCTAACACGATAGTTGATATAGTGCTTGTTCCGGTAATCCAAACATAATCCCCGGTCGCAGTATTTAGATTAAGGATATAGCCCCAAACAACTTCCCTGAATTGCTAATGGTAAATCTGGGATAATGAAGCGATTTGAGCAAGACGATTAAAAGCCCATGATTGGTTATGACCAAGCCATTGAAATCAAGATGCAGCGCCTGTTTGGAACTCTATCCGAAAAGGATAAACGTCG
>NZ_LAJX01000206.1 GCF_000963695.1 Methylocucumis oryzae | reverse complement strand
CACCTCCGCCAATACCTGAGTCTAATCCGCTACCTTGTGTATGACGTACTAAGCGGTTTAAAAAAAAWTTTTCGGAGTTAGTGTACCCCAACTATCTATAAGAGAAATTCCTAATAAATGGTTTTGTAACGAAACGGTTAGCTTTAGCATTTCGTCATTTCCTAGCTCACGAGCCGTGCCTTTACTATACAGCGGGTTGTTTTTAGCGTCGCGAGGCGCACCGTATAATCCGTTTTCGATTAACTCATCTAACAAGAAAATGGCGGCATCTAATCTATCTAAACTAAGCCGACCCAGTTCTTGTAACCAAGCATCGATTTCGTTGATGATGAAGGTCTTTTCGTCACTATGGCTAAAATAAAATTCACGATGTTGCTCAGGGTTAGGCATTAACAGTGTTAAGTCGTTCACCGTTAGGCGTTTTGATGTTGCGCGAGTAAATGTTGCCAACCGAAATGCTGGTGTAAGCTTGTGTGACTGCGCAGCACGCGGCGAATGCCTTGTTGAGCTAACGATGGAATTAAGTCTGAAAAATTTTGCTCAGCGAGAAAGATAAGGTCTTGCCGGTTAAGCGTCGGCGATAGGCTGATGGGGTTTGCGCGATAAATTGAATCTTGGATATACGTGTGTTCTAAGAATGGGTTGTGCGCATCTGTGGCATTATCGGTCGGTGTTAGGTCAAATGTGCGCTCGTAATGCTCTAAACAGCACAGTGTCATGTCGTCGTCAAATTGGCTTCGGCCTAAAAAAGCCGTTAACGTGTGTAGCAAGCTCGCATTTATCGTATTTGCGTCGGCTTCGCCATGGGCTAGTAAAAATGTTTCTAATCTATCGTAGCCGAAGCATTCGCCGTTGGCATTTTCTTCTTCGACAATGCTGTCAGTATATAAAAACAATTTATCGCCTAAATCGATTTCTGTTAACGCTTGCTCGTAGTCAGCGTCAGGGCTTTTGCCTAACGGTAAGCCGCCGATTTCTAAGCAGTCTAATTGGCCTAACATTGCACGGTATAAATAGGCGAACTGATGTCCGGCATTGGCATAGCGTAGCTCGCCTGTACGGGTGTCTATGCACAGCGCGAACATCGTCATTAATAAATTTTGATGCGCTGTGTTGTAAATAATATGGCTCAGTCTTGATAGGATTTTTTTGGGCTCGCGTTGCTTTTCTTGCTCTAAGACATTTACGCCGGCTTTGGCCGCATAAACAATAGTTCCAGCGGCGATGCCGTGTCCACTGACATCACCAATCAGTATGACGGCCCAACGCTTATCGACTAGGTAGTAGTCATAAAAATCACCACCGATTTCGCTAGAGGTAATAAGCGTGGCGAGTCCATGTAGCCCAGGAAGCTGTATCTCAGCAGGGCGTAGTAAATTGCGTTGCAACGCTGCGGCATGAGCGACTTCTTGATTTAAACGCGCGCTTAAACGTTGCATGGTTTGAATCAATTGGCCTTGTGACTCTGATAGCTTTTGCATCATGTCGGCGATTTTGACGACACCTAAGACATTACGCTCGCTTAATACCGGTAATGCCTCATGCTTGATGCTGGGGTCGCGATGCAGAAATTCGACAATGACTTGATCAATGCGGTCATTGGCATCGACGATCATAGGACTGGCAAAAATGTCGGCGTTACCAGCTAATAATTCGTCGATTTTTTTGCGCGAGTAGAGTTCGCGCGCAAACGCCCGTGTCATTAAGTTTAAGTAATTCCGTCGCGAGATAATGCCAAAATAGCTGTCCTGGTGATCCATAACCGGTAACGCGACTAAATCGGCTTGCGATTGAAAGCGTTCAAGGACGTTGAGGACGGGTTCGTGTAGCGTAATAGGCGTGACTGAGTAGGTTAAATCGCGTATGCACGGAACCTGAAACTCTGAAGCTGTGATCGTATGCATTTAAGTTTTGATTACCATTAGGAGGTATAAAAACAGAGAGAACGCCGGATTCCAGCGGGGTTAACTCTGAATTTAAATGATAATCATGACAGATTAATTACAAGATGGGCTTATTACGCAATAATCGTTGTTTTTGTGCGCTAATTTGCTATTTTATGGGTAACAATCGTCAGGTATTTGAGTTATTTTTTTAGCGTGTTTTCTAAGGCTGATATTTTTTCTTCTAACTGTTTAAGCGTTTTAACCATGTCAGGCAGTCTGCTCAGAGCGATTTGCTCTTTATACGCAGTGCGCTTATCTTTAGCTGGGCTACCAAACATGTGCGCGCCGGCGGCAACATCGCCAGCAACCCCCGACCTTGCCATGATAATAGCCGCTTGTCCAATCTTAACATGGTCCGCAATGCCTACACTGCCTGCGAGTGTAGCATAGTCGTCTATGTGGCAAGAACCGGATACACCGACTTGCCCGCACATGATGACATGTTTGCCGATTTGATTGTTGTGACCAATCTGCACTAAGTTGTCAATTTTGCTGCCTTCACCAATACTTGTGCTGCCTAATGCACCACGGTCGATACAGGTATTAGCACCAACTTCAACATGGTCGCCAAGTACGACATTACCGACTTGCGGCACTTTTATGTGTTGATAATTGCGAAATTTATAGCCGAAACCATCAGCGCCAATGACGGCACCGGCATGAATAACCACGTAATCGCCGATGACCGTATGGTCGTAGATAACGGCATAAGGATGAATTCGACAATGTTTGCCTATGGTGACATGATTACCGATATAGGCACCGGGTAAGATTTCACTGTGTTCGTTGATGCGGGTGTTCTGACCGATGATGGCATACGCGCCTACGAATACTGAGTCGGCTAATTGCGCACTGTCAGCAACCACAGCGGTATCCGCCACTCCGTTGCCGACGCTGTGTTCAGGGTGTAAAGAGTGCAGTGCTTTAATAAAACTTAACTCCGGGTCTTGGCTGCGTAATAAGGCCATGCCAGAGGGTGCATCGGATACCGTAAAGCTCATTCCGACAAAACATGCACTGGCTAATGAATCTTTTAGATAATGACTGTATTTGGCATTAGTGAATTGGGTAATCTGTCCGGGTTTAGCGCTTTTTATATCGGCGGCAGACGAAATCTCGGTACTCGGATTGCCGCTGACGAGTTCGGCGTCGCAAAGATTGGCTAAATATTCTAATGTGATTGACATAGGCTGTGCTTTAAGGATTATTGCGAGTTATCTGTTGAGTGGCGTTGCCAATGCCCCGATTGACCACCTTGTTTTTCTAGTAGCTGAACGGCTTGAATCACCATACCTTTATCAACGGCTTTACACATATCGTAAATAGTTAATAGCGCGACGGTTGTTGCTGTTAACGCTTCCATTTCGACACCGGTTTGTCCGGTGGTTTTAACGGTAGTAATGCAGCGAATTCGGTGTAAATGAAAGTCAGCGGAAAAGCTAATCTCAACATGCGTGAGAGGAATAGGGTGGCATAATGGAATAAGTTCAGAGGTTTTTTTGCTGGCCATAATACCGGCAATTCTCGCAATGCCTAAGACATCGCCTTTTTTATGTCCGCCATTTTCAATGAGCGACAAGGTGTGGGCTTGCATGGTGATAAAGCCTTCACTGATGGCGGTGCGTAAGCTTTGTGGTTTGCTGCTGACGTCAACCATGTGGGCTTCGCCTTGATCATTAAAATGCGTTAATGCTGTCATTTGTCGTTAAAATGTCATGATTAGAGTTAAGCTATTTCAGGCTACACACTTAAGATGGGACAGGGCGTTTAGAGAGCAGGTGTCGGCAGCATCTCTGCTGCCAACACCTGGAACCACAAGGATGTGGTGAATGCAGAAAACGCAGGAGCAGTTTTCTGTCACCCTAAATACCCTGTTCCCTACTAAAGTGTGTAGCCCTATTTCATAACGAAGGTTAGGTTTATGTCAATTAAAGTACGTTATTTTGCCAGTTTAAGAGAGCAATTGGGGTGTGCCGAACAACAACTAGACGGGTTGGCGTCTGTTACTATTGCAGACGTTTGGCGTTACGCAAATCCAGAACTGCCATTACCTGATAATTTGTTAAGCGCGGTGAATCAAGAGTACGCACCTATGCAGCAGCTTGTGTATGATGGTGATGAAGTCGCTTTTTTTCCACCGGTCACAGGAGGTTAATGATGGCCGTGTTAGTGGTAGACCACGTGTTTAATCCTTGGCAAGCCATACAAGATTATCAGGCATCATTTTTGTCATCAGGTCAGTGCGGCGCAACAAGTGTGTTTGTCGGTAATATGCGCGATTTCAATGCAGGCGACACGGTGACAGCAATGTGGTTAGAGCATTATCCCGGTATGACTGAAAAGCAAATAAGCCAGATTATTGAACAGGCTAAGCAGAAATGGCAGATTTTGGATATGTTGATTATGCATAGAGTAGGGCGCGTGACGCCGAATGAAACGCTTGTGTTAGTTGCGGCTTGGGCAAGTCATAGGGGGGATGCTATTGATGCTGTCCATTTTGCTATCGAAGCGTTTAAAACATCAGGCACCGTTTTGGAAAAAAGAGCTGTTAATAGACGGGACGGAGCGGTGGGTTGCTACTAATACCACAGGTTATGCTAAGCCGTAGCAGCAAATAGGGTTTACCGACTTAAGACTGTACAGGCCATTCAGAACGCATAACGCCAGGGATGGCGTGTAGTAGGACAACGCAGGAGCAGGTGCCGAGGACGCCGTAAATACGTCCCTGTAGGCTTGGCGGCAGCATCCCTGCTGCCGACACCTGAAGCCACAAGGATGTGGTGAATGCAGAAAACGCCGGGAGCAGTTTTCTGTCGCTCTAAACGCC
>NZ_LAJX01000205.1 GCF_000963695.1 Methylocucumis oryzae | reverse complement strand
CATTACTTTTTCCTCATTGTTTAATTATTTTTTTAGAATGTTTCATCGTTCCCACGCTCTGCGTGGGAATGCACTGCAACCGCTCTGGCGGTGTGAAACGAGACGCAGAGCGTCCTGGCTACGCTCCCACGCTAGAGCGTGGGAGCGATGAACTGAATAGCCCTAACACGATGAGCAACCACTTTTTATACCGAGTTTTTTCAAAATCATTTCCAAAGGGCAAAACTGGCTAAAACCACTTTGTAATAAGTTAAAACCGACAAACGCGGTAAACCACAGCCAATAGCTACTGTGAAACACAGGGCTACCGGTTACACCTAATGCCAATGACAACAAAATAAAACTGCCGGCGACGATTCTGACAATACGCTCAGCGCTCATGGTTTACTCTCCTTTTGGTGGTTGTTTAGGTTCAATGCCGTGGCTGTCGATAGCACATACTGATTCCAACCACATAGCATTAATAATGGCAAAAGCAGCCGCAAAACCCACACCTAATATCCAAGCGAAATACCACATAAACTCTCCTAACTAATTGTTTAATAATAAGTATGTGTATCATCCAAAATCGTTTTATCCGACAAATTGCCCCAAATCACGCGATATACCCAGCGTGTATAGACTAAAACAATCGGTAAAAACACCAGCGTTATCCAAAACGCCCACGACAAGGTTAAATGGCTTGAGCTGGCATCCCATAGCGTTAAACTAGAACCAGGATCAGTAGAAGAAATCAATAAAAACGGGAACAATGCAAAACCAACGGTTAGCAAAAGTCCTGTTATGCCTAGACCGCTAAACACTAGACCCAGTAAGCGCGACTCGCCGCGTCCAGATAACCAAGCCAGAACGAAACCGGTAAAGCCTAAAATGGGTGCTAACAACATCCAAGGATAGCTAAAGAAATGCGTCAACCAGCTTGCACCGTGCGCAACCACGGTTTTATGTAACGGATTAGACGCGGCATCACCGGCTGGCATCTGAGTAATTTCCGGTCTAGCGAGTGAACATGCCCAAGCCATTACTAACACGGTAAGCACTAAAATGACTGGGCCTAGGGTATTAATCACGGTAATACAGCGCTGGTAAATGACACCTTCGCTACGGCATTTTAAAAACCAAGCGCCGTGGAAAGTGGTTAATAACAGCCCTAATACACCGCATAACAAGGCAAAAGGATGTAACAAACCCCAAAAAGTACCGTCATAAAACGGTCTTAAATCTTGGTCGAAATGAAACGGTAAGCCTAATAATAAATTGCCGACTAACACACCGAACAACACAGGCGGTAAAGTCCCTCCTAAAAACAGCCCCCAATCCCACGCGTTGCGCCAACGCTCATCGTCTATTTTTCCGCGATAATCAAAACCAGCAGGTCTAAAAAATAGCGCAAACAACACCAGTAACATCGCGACATACAAACCCGAAAATAGCGTTGCATACACCGGTGGCCAAATCGCGAAAATAGCCCCGCCGAGTAAAATCAACCATACTTGATTGCCTTCCCAAGTCGCCCCGACGCTATTAATAATCACGCGCCGCTCGGTGTCGCTTTTACCGACTATCGGCAACAACGTGCAAACACCAAAGTCAAACCCTTCAGTGAGTGCAAAGGCAATGCCAACAACGCCAATAAAAATCCACCAGATAATTCTTAATAGTTCATAATCAATCATGACTGTTCTCTCTTCGATTAATGATGCATGGCATGACCAGACACCGCATGACGCGCATGGTCGCTAAGCTGGGCATCAAAATATGCATGAATCGCATCAATTAACTCAGGCTCTCTGGCGACATAATCGAGTTGCGCACCGTTTGCTAATGCTTGGTAATTAAACTGTACCCGGCTAAATCCTGTGGTCAGTTGCACTAATCCTGGCATAGCCTCTCCATGAATTCGTTTGGGTCCTGAAAAATCACCTTTAGCAAACTTCATCGCAAGCATCGATAAATGCTGTTGAATCAGCGTGATTTGCTCACTGTCTTGTACATCTTTAGCAATCACTTGCTGACGGCCACCACTGGCATTTTTTGTGAACACATGTAAACGTTTTTGTCCAACGCAAACGGCATTACATGTGCACCGCGTTCAGCCACATCATCTAGGCGTTTAGCATCAGGTTCAGCCATGGCTGAAGCACAAGTTATCAACAAAACTAAGCTTATTAGGATTCGCATATAGTTACCTTTAACTGTTTGACTTAATGATGGGTTTCTAGGTGATAGCGTCCGGTATGTAAACTGCTGGGACCTAAGCGCACATACTTAAACATTAAGTACAGCTCTATCACAAGTAACACGGTGTAAAACAAGGCAAAACCGCTAAGACTAAACCACAATTGACCACTGCTAATGCTTGACACGCTTAAATGAGTAGGCAGTACACCGGCTATAGTCCACGGCTGCCGACCATATTCAGCGACAAACCAACCGGTTTCTGCGGCAATCCACGGTAAAGGGATAGACCATACCGCTAAACGCATTAACCAACGTTTTTGATCGGCAACGCGGGTGGCACAGTAATAAAACGACATCGCAAAAATAAATAGCATGGTAAAGCCACACGCCACCATGATTCTAAAACGTCCAGAACAACGGCGCGACTTTAGGAACTGTATCGTTAGCCGCTTGTTGAATCATCGCTTCATCGGCATCGACGACATTTTCAGAATATTTTTTGAGTAATAAGCCATAGCCTAAATCGTGTTTATGCTCATTAAACGTTGCTAGCGTAGTTTCACTCGCTTCACCCTTTTTAAGCTTTTGTAACTCATCATAAGCAATAATGCCGCTACGAACCCGTTGCTCACTTTCTTGGCGCAGTTCTTTAATCCCTTTTACTGGCTCATCGATAGAACGCGTAGCGATAAGTCCTAACACATAAGGGATTTTAAGCGCGAAATCGGTGCGCTGATTGGCTTGATCGGGAAAGCCAATCACGGTGAAACTAGCCGGTGCCGGTTCTGTTTCCCATTCGGCTTCAATCGCCGCTAACTTGATTTTTTGCGTTTCGCCTTCGGTATAACCGCTTTCATCGCCTAACACGATAACCGATAAAATCGATGCTAAACCAAAACGCTGACGCGATAGAAAAAGAGCGACGGGCAAAACCTATATCGCGCTTATTCAATAAAAACCAGGAGCTAATACCAAGAACAAACATAGAACCGGTGACATAGCCTGCTGCGACGGTATGCACGAATTTCACTTGCGCGACGGGGTTAAAAATAACATCAGCAAAACTGGTCATTTCCATGCGCAAGGTTTCAAAATTAAATTCAGCACCTACGGGATATTGCATCCAGCCATTCGCGATTAAAATCCACAGCGCTGAAACATTAGTGCCAATCGCTAATAACCACGTCACGACTAAATGTTGGACTTTAGTCAGCTTATCCCAACCAAAAAAGAACAATCCGACAAATGTCGATTCAAGAAAAAACGCCATCCAACCTTCACTGGCCAATAAAGGACCAAAGATGTCACCGACATAATGCGAGTAATACGCCCAATTAGTACCGAATTGAAATTCCAATGTAATACCGGTAGTAACACCCATGGCAAAGTTGATACCAAATAACTTGCCCCAGTATTTTGTCATGTCCTTATAGACTTCTTTACCGGTCATGACATAAACCGATTCCATAATGCCTAAAATAAACGTCATCCCTAGTGTTAACGGGACAAATAGAAAGTGATATAGCGCTGTCAGGCCGAATTGCAGCCTAGATAGCATCACAATATCATCGCCAATCATGGGTAAGCTCCTGTTGAGTTATTGAATGGGTTTTTTGAGTGTTGGCGCCAACAGATGTTTGGCGATGTCCGGTTGAACCGTAGGGCGATCTGACACACGAAAGATAAGCCACCAGAGTCCAAACAGCAGAACAATTTTTAATGTCAGTGCCAAGCCGATTTCCCAAGACAATGACAGACGGAACCAATTAAACTTCATGCGTAAAACCTCTCAGTGGTCAAACGATTGCATCATCGAAGTTGACCCTACCTTGTGCTGGCTGGATATTCGATTTAAACCGTGGCTCATCATCATGCCTCCCATGATTAAAACCAATAAGCCCGAAACCTTTACCAGTTGCCGCATCCATGTTATGGGAATTGCACTGGCAAACACGCCAAAACCAAGGAGAGGACCAAGTGTCCCCAGGCTGAACAAAAATAAACTTTTTGCGCCTTGTAAAGGGTCAGCCGTACCTGCGGCTAGCACATACATAGCTTGTAATGGGCCGCAACCTAATAACAAACCGGTTAATAATCCGGTTGCTAATGGACTTTTGTGTTTTTTGACTAACCCCGTCACCTGTTGATTAGTGTTACGAGGTAGCCGCAATGTTAGCCTCCTTAACAGCGAAAATACGTTTAACATCTTCAAGCCATATAAGATTAAGAACGCACCGGCTAATATTTGTACGCTACCGCGCATCAAAGGGGTAATCGCAATAACAGCACCGACAAACCCAAAGACTGCGCCAAAAAAAGCATAGGACAGTGTCTTGCCAAAACCATAATATAAATGTGCTAATAACTGGCGTAACCGGGTTTGTCTAGTATCGGTATAAGCAACAACAAACCCGCCACACATCCCAATGCAATGAAATCCGGTTAGAAAACCTACGAGCAGCACCATCGTATCGGTCATGTTCGCATCAACCGCTGTCATAATGCCTGGCATTTGCGCTTTGCCCCAAAGTGCAATACCGGCAACTATTCCTAGTAGCAGCAAGAAAACCAATGATTTTGTGACGACGTCAATCAAGCGAGATCGGTGTTTAATGATTGAATAACCTTTTGCTTCAATCACCTTGCTGATGTCTGCTAAATCAATCACTGAATCATCAAATTTCAGCCACACTTCTTGCTTGATATAATCCGCCGTAACCGTTAACACCCCCGGTAAGGCACTGACGGACTCGATAATCGTTTGCTCACATCCCCTACAAACCATATGTTCGACAGTTAAATGCAAATTACGCATAGCCATTGCCCCTTCTCTTGTCTTGGATTATTTAGGCTACACACTTAAGATGGGACAGGGCGTTTAGGTCGACAGAAAACCGCTCCTCGGCAACTGCTCCTGCGGTGCCCTACTATACGCCATCCCTGGCGTTATGCGGTCTGAATGACCTGTTCCGTTTTAAGTTGGTAGCCATTATTTAGAACTCGGTAACGACGAGGTTCTAATGAGTAATGTCGATAATGCAAGCAGCACGATAGCACCCGATACCCATAACAAATTTAAACTCTCTTGATGGTGTGCTTGTACGTCAGCGATTAATAACCGCGATAGCGCTGTTATGGCGACGAAAATTAGACAACGTACTGGCATAGCACTGGTTTTAAAATAAATCCCCACCATTGCGCCTAACTCTAAGTATATGAAAAGCAATAAAATATCGCTAATCGTTGCATGACCATGTACCACCATTCCCCAATAAGCAATCACAGCTGACCATACAATGCTGGCGCCAATAACAAACAAGGCTAGGTAATGAAACACTTCAAACAGAATATGGTCTAACTCATCCGCATACGCTTTACCTAGCTGTATGTGCGAGCGTATTTGTGCTATAGCTGTAGGCTCGGGTAATTCATGTTGGGATTGATGGTGTAGCATTGTTAACCTAAGTATTAGCAATATCTGAATTACTTATTAACAAATCTTATGCCAACTTTATTCGCTTAAGCCACTATCATGTTTAGCGCGTCATTTGCGAAAATTCAGTTCAGCAATAACGTATCATTGTGAAACGATTGAAACATTACAGATACATTATGAAACAAACATGAAACGCTTGTGGTGATTGCTATCTTGTTAAATCCAAGGATAATAAACAGCTTTTTGATTTGAGAACACGCCAATGCAAATAGTCGATGCGGCTGTAGAAGCTGCGATTTCAGCGGCAGTCACCGCGTTAAAAGCTGGACAACTCGTCGCGTTTCCGACCGAAACAGTCTATGGACTAGGGGCAGATGCCTCCAATCCTGAAGCGGTTAAGCGGATTTTTCAAGCGAAAGGCAGGCCCTCTGAGCATCCGCTCATCGTTCATATCGGTCAGCTTAGCGAGCTATACGATTGGGCCTTAACAGTACCCGACATGGCGTTACGTTTAGCCGAAGCATTTTGGCCAGGCCCATTAGCGATGATTCTGCCTAAGCGTGATAACGTGCCTAATGAAGTTACAGGTGGTCAAACGACAGTCGGCTTGCGTATGCCTAATCATCCTGTGGCATTGCGCTTACTTCATGCTTTTGGCGCGGGTATTGCCGCACCTTCGGCTAATCGCTTTTGCCGGATTAGTCCTACGCGCGCCGCTCATGTTGCCGAAGAATTAGGTGCGTCGGTTGAGTTAATTTTAGACGGTGGTGCTTGTACGGTAGGCGTGGAATCAACGATTATTGACTTATCCAGTCAGCAGCCGCGCTTATTACGGCCTGGGCAATTAGCCGTAGATGCTATTGAAGCTGTTTTAGGTTGTCGCTTAATCTTACCTAATGTTGATAGCTATAACGAAATGCGCGCACCAGGTTTATTAGCACTACATTATGCACCTAACACGCGAGCGCTGTTATGTCCTAGCAATGAGTTGAACGCGTTATTAGTCCATTTAAAAGCACAAGGCCAACGTATTGGCGTCATGTCGTTGGCCACAACACGCGTTGACGCTATTTATGATGAGATAATACCCATGCCTGTGAAGGCTGACGATTATGCGCGAGAGTTATATACATCGTTACGCAGCTTAGATAATAACCAGTTAGACCTAATCATCATTGAACAGCCACCGACTAGCGTTGAGTGGATGGCTGTGAATGATCGCTTGGGTAAAGCGGTGGGAAGCGAATAACGTTAATTTAAATGGGCAGTGTACTAGGCGCTCTTTAACGATATAAGCCAAGGGTTAGCTATTTCTAGCACAAGAATGCTTTTCCTTAGCACTGCTTAATACGCCTAAGATGTCTAACACACGACAACAATACGCCCATTCATTGTCATGCATCAGTGACAATCCCAGTTGACAACCATGAGCTGTTAGATACTGCATTAAAATGACCGCCGAATAAGGCGTTTTTAAATAATCAATACTCACCTTTTGGTGTCCGAAACTGCCGTAATCACAGGATATGATGCCGTTTAAACTGTTTTGGGCGTAGTGATTAAATAAATCGCTGCATTCTTCAATCGTGGTATTTCTAGCTAGCCTGGCGCTTATGTCCATCGCTGAAACTATGCAGTTAGGTACGCGATAAGAAAAAGAATCAATTTTGCCGGTTAATGCGGGAATAACCAATGTTGTTGAATGACCGACATTGGTGCTAGTAGGTATTATTGACTCATTAAAGGTTCGCCCGTATTGCGGGTTTACATGATAGCCATCCAATACTTTTTGGTCAGACAGCGTAGGGTGAATAGTAATCACTCTCGCATAATCAATGCCTATATGTTGCTCTAAAATATGAAAAATAGGCGTTAATGCATTGCCAGTGCAGGTACTTGAGCAAATCACATCGTGTTTTGTCGGGTCGTATTGGTCGTTGTTAACGCCGTATACCAAGCTAATATCTAAGCCTGTGACATTCCAAGTGCACAAAGTCTTTTTGGCAATATTTTGACGAATAATAGTCCGAAAATCGTCATTCGTTGCCGTGCCGGTCGCATCAAACAATACATCAAGCTCAAATTCGCGTAAGTCACCTAATCCTGCGTCTTGTGGATTGCCACGTCGTCGGTCTACCCGCTGATATTTGATAGGTTTTCCATCTACGATTAAATGCTCACCATCAATCGTTATAGAAAAGGGTGGATTACCATACGTGCTATCATGAGATAACAAGTAAGCCACTTGATTAATAGGCATTACGTCGCAAACCACCTTAATATCAAACCGTCCGCCGACGGCTTGAGTAAAATTGTTGCGTAAAACTCCTCTGCCTATCCTGCCTAAGCCAACTATGCCAACACCAAAATTCATTGTATTGCTCCGTTGATTGTATTTGTCTCAACCGTTTTATCTCGCAAATCTATTTTTACACTTAAAGCCGTCCTCCTCATGCCACTGTCATTAAGCTTAGAGAATAAATCAATAAAAGCTATCTGATGTGCAGGTATTTTCAGCCAACACAACAAAATACTATCGCAAAGACGGTGAGTTTCATGCTCAGCTCATATAGACCAAAAAAACAACTAATATTAAAAGTTAATAATGAGCTATTTAGCTAAATAAAACGGTGACGACCGATTGTAAGCTGATATAGACATTTGTGCAAAATGTGAAGACTACACGATGGGGCTTAAATACGATGGGTATTAATTCTCTTGGCTTCCCGGTAATAGTGCCTATTTTTTTACATAGTGTTTCGCCATACTAAACACAACTCTAAAAATCGGGCATTAAACTTGCTGATTATTAGTAACCGTCAATAAATTGTCACTCACTTACCGGAGACTGTCATGAACACATTAAAACCAACTATGGATAGAGCTGAATTTATCGAGTTATTAAGCGCAGAATTCACCCATACCAAAGGCTACGGCGTCTATGCTTTTTTATCGTTTAGCGAGATTGAAAACGCATACCATCATTATTTAAACAGCGCAGAGCGACCTAATGTATTCGTTCGTTTATATGTTAAAAGCCTTAACTAAGCTAGGTTTTCCGTTGTTTTAGGTTTTAAACTTAACAACATCGTGTATTGCTGCGTTTTTTACGTCATTAAGGTTGACATCATTAAGGTTGACGTCATTAAGATTACTGGTAACCTTGCTCAAGATATATAATTAAAACCATAAAAGATTTACCGATACTATCTTGGAGGATATTGTTATGTTTGCAGCAAGAAATCAATTAAAACAACAACTTTTGTTTATTTTATCCAGTGCATTACTGACCGCTAGCTCGCTAGCCCTCGCGGTCTCAGACATGGAAATGCAAGAACGCATGTTAAAAGCGCGTGAGAAAACTACCATGCAGCATGAGGAGCATTCAGCACATATGAATTCTGCCAATAAAGAGCAAGAAGAATTTCATGGTGTGTTTTATGGCTTCTTGCCTTGCCCTGACGGGTGTAATGGCATTAAAACCACGCTATCATTAAAACAAAAAAATATTTATTTATTAGTCACACAAGAAGCCAAAGATTCATCAAGAGAATTTTTTGAGAAAGGTAAATACACCTGGGATGATGAAAACAAAATTGTCATCTTAATGCCGCGTAAAGATGGGGTGGCCAAAAAACTTCATATCGAAGACGATGGCACGTTAATTCAGCTAGGTAACGATGGCACGCGTATTACCACCGATGCTGACCGTTATATTTTGCGTAGAAGCGATACGGTAAAATCACGACAAGTGCATATTCACTAACTTGCCATTAATACTAACACCGGTTTAAAACCCAAAGACCGGTGTTTGATAGCACTTATGAAATTACACGATGTTTTATTCTATGTTCGTTCCAAACACCTACAAAAAACCCAGCCCAAGTTATTACGGCTGCAACACGTCTTCTGTCAGCCATTAACACCTGTTAACGCCAACCATTTTCAGTTCACCGGCGGCTTATACTCGTCACAAGGGCACTATATTGCAGAATCTGGCTTGACCACTAGCGGTCAAGTCATTGTCAGCGGAGACACGCTACCCAGCACTGAAGCAACGGTTTTACCCGGTAAAAGCCTTTATTTAGGCATCTGCCATTATCATTTTGGGCATTTTTTAGTTGAGACGCTGTCCAGACTGTGGTTCTTGCATAAAACAGATATTACACAGTTTGACCATATTCTATTACTACCGTTAAACAACCATATTCCCGCGTTTGTTTATGAATTATTTCAGCTTCTAGGCATTGCTGATCGTATCATCAGCCTTAATAAGCTAGTTCAGTTAGAAACTGTTTATTTACCTGCACCTGCCCTGGAATATCCGTCATTAGTCTTTCAAGCGATTAATCGTATACAACACCTATTCGTCACTCAAAATCCAACCAATTCATCTAAGCAAGCGCTATTTTTATCGAGAACGCAACTAACACCCGGACATCATCGGACTATTATTGGCGAACATCGCTTAGAACAGTGCTTGCGCGAGCAAGGTATTAAGATTTTTTACCCTGAACAGCATTCCATCGAAGAGCAAATACAGACTTTAGCCACTCATAAAACGATTATTGGCTTTGCCGGTAGCGCCTTGCACACATTAATTTTAGCAGGTGGACAGAAAAATATTATTGCTTATAGTGCCAGACCTATTCCTAACGTTTTTAAATTGATAGATAAAGCGCTCGATAATCATGCGCTATACTTAAATGCTGCCCGCGATAGCCAAAGTTGCGTTAATTATCCCGTAGGTTTCAAACCCCAGTGATTAATACCGATTCGGTGTTAGCGACATTGAAACAGCAAGGGGTAATTCAGCCATTTACGCAAAAAGCTCAAGACCCAAACACAGCCGACCACGAATTAGCTCAATATAATACAGCTTTATTACTACGAAGAATTCTTGAGCTAAGCCAAGCCGCAAGCGCTAGAGAATGTATCGAAGAAATTGACTTATTTAAGCAAAACTATGCGCTTGATAAACCTATGTTAATAAAAGCGTGTCGCGAGAGTGAGTTGTTTAGGCAATATTTCTCCGCCGAGTAATAACGCATCCTTCTGTTTATATCGCGGTAAACACAGTGGCGCTAAAATGTCTTTCGGTTGACCAAAAATCACGTTTACCGCCATCCGCGAACAAATATAAGCAGAATCTATGCTATAGTTTTGCTTATTGTACATTTTCCATAAGAGGTCATTATGGCCTTAGCCCAAGAAGACATTGAACAAATTCAACGCTTAATTCAATCCACGTTGCTAGCAACGCCAGAATTCAACTACACAAAACGTTCGTTATGAGCTAGATTTGCGTGAGCGCACCATTCGTATCGAAGAGGAATTAAAACACCAGCGCGAGCTAATGGCAGAAGGCTTTAAGCAAATGGAAAAGCGTTTTGAACAAGTTGACAAGCGTTTTGAACAGATTGACAAGCGCTTTGAGCTAGTTGAGAAACGCTTAGATTTAATGGAAAAACGCTTGGAACAAGTCGATAAGCGCTTAGACTTATTAGAACAACGTTTAGACTTAATGGAAAATCGCTTTGAGCAAGTTGATAAGCGCTTCGAACAAATTGATAAACGCTTTGAACAAGTTGATAAACGCTTTGAGCAGTTAACCTCGCGAATTGACCATTTTATGGTATGGTCGTTTGCGACAACCATCACAGTAGGTGGCTTAGTTATCGCGTTGATTAAGCTCATTTAAGATTTAGCAATAACCTCTTTAACACAAGGACACAGCAATGAATCCAAAAACCGTATTGCATGTCGGCTGCGGCTACCCTAATCCGCTAAAATTGCATAAAGCCTTTCGTAATAATGATTGGAAAGAAATTCGACTAGACATTGACGCCAATGCACAACCAGATGTTATCGCCGATATGCGCGATTTGTCGGCCATTGAAGCAGGTTCAATAGATGCCTTATGGTCATCACATAATGTCGAGCACCTTTATCCGCACGATGTTATCCCAACGCTAACAGGTTTTCGCCGTATCCTTAAACCAGACGGTATTGCTTTAATTACGTTGCCTGACTTACAAGAAATCGCACGGTTAATTGCCGATGATAAATTAGATGAGCCTGCTTACACCTCGCCAGCCGGCCCTATAGCGCCTTTAGACATGTTATATGGCTTTAGACCCGCAATGGCGCAAGGTAACTTATTCATGGCGCATCGCACCGGCTTTACCGCCAAAACTTTGGCGCAATCTATTTTGCGCGCAGGCTTTGCTACCGTAACCGTACAACGGGAGCGTAATGCATTTAACCTATGGGCGATTGGTTTTTGTGCTGAACCTAGTACCGAGCAACTCGCTCTTGCACAAGCGGCAATGTTTCCACTACCCGTCAAATCATAACCATGCGTTTGCTTTTTGTTCATCAAAATTTCCCTGGCCAATTTAAACATTTAGCGCCTACGTTAGCCCAAAATCCTAAACACGAAGTCGTTGCGATGATGATTAACGACCATGCTGTTGATAAAAGCATACGCGTTGTCCGCTATAAACCAGCACGCGGCTCAACGCCGAATATTCATCCTTGGGTTGCCGATATAGAAACGCAAACAATACGCGCTGAAGCAGCCTTTAGAACTGCGTTAAAGCTTAAGCAAGACGGCTTCACACCCGATGTGATTATCGCTCATCCGGGTTGGGGCGAGTCGATGTTTCTTAAAGATGTTTGGCCTAATGCTGTTCTCGCTATGTATTGCGAGTTTTTTTACCATGCAGAAGGCTATGATGTGGGCTTTGACCCAGAATTTCACACCACAGACCCCGGCGGCATTTGCCGTTTACGCTTAAAAAACATCAACAATTTAATTCATTTCCAAATTGTCGATGCGGGCATCTCGCCGACGTATTGGCAAGCCAGCTCATTCCCGGAGCCGTTTAGAAGCAAAATTTCGGTTATCCATGATGGGATAGACACAACAGCAATTAAACCGAATCCCGAGGTTTTCTTAACCTTAAACGGGCAAAAAACGCTGACCAAACAAGACGAAGTCATTACCTTTGTTAACCGAAATTTAGAGCCTTATCGCGGTTATCATATTTTCATGCGCGCATTGCCTGAGATATTAAAACAACGCCCAAATGCCCATGTGGTTCTAGTCGGCGGTAATGACGTCAGCTATGGCAGTAAAGCCCCTAACGGCCAAAAATGGCGTGATATTTTTCTCAACGAAGTCAAAGATAACCTGGATTTAAGCCGGGTTCATTTTGTTGGTTATATTGCTTATCAACATTTTATTCCCTTATTACAACTATCCACAGTGCATGTTTATTTAACCTATCCCTTTGTTTTATCATGGAGCTTACTCGAAGCTATGAGCGCCGGTTGTGCCATTGTCGCAAGCAATACACCGCCTTTACTGGAAGCCATAAAACACAATGAAACGGGACGCTTAGTCGATTTCTTCGACGCAGCCCATTTAGCCAACACCGTGATCGATTTATTAGCTCATCCTGAAGAACGTACTCGTTTAGGTCAACAAGCGCGCGCGTTTGCCGTCGAAAATTATGATTTAACCAGCGTTTGCTTACCCAAACAACTCGCCTGGGCAGAACAACTCGGGCTACACGCTTAAGACGAGGCAGGGTGTTTAGAGCGCAGGTGTCGGCAGCAGGGATGCTGCCGCCAAGCCTACAGGGACGTATTTACGGCGTCCTGCGGTCTGAATGACCTGTCTCGTCTTAAGTTGATAACCAACACTCGCACAACTTAAACCCATTTAAGCACCATAATGTTGAATTTCAGAAATATCGCGTTACGACGCGGTGCTAGAGTTTTGTTTGCAAACTCAAGCTTTACCATACACAAAGGCGAAAAAGTTGGCTTTACTGGTGCCAATGGCGTTGGTAAATCCAGTTTTTTTGCCCTGATCCGCGATGAACTGCATGTTGATGAAGGTGAGTTTTCCATGCCACCTAATCTAAGCCTGGCGCACGTCATGCAGGAAACGCCTGCTGTGAATTGCAGCGCATTAGATTATGTTTTAGATGGTGATCGCGAACTGAGAGACTGGCAACAACGCGCGCAACAAGCCGAGCTTGCCAACGACGGCGTAAAACTCGCCAACTGCCATGCCCACTTAGACTTAATCGGTGGTTATAGCGCAGACGCTAAAGCAGCTAGGTTGATGCATGGTCTAGGATTTACAGCCGGTCAGGAGCAACGCCCAGTGACGTCGTTTTCCGGCGGCTGGCGTATGCGGTTAAATTTAGCACAAGCTTTAATGTGCCGGTCGGATTTGTTACTGCTAGACGAACCTACCAACCATTTAGATTTAGATGCTGTTATCTGGCTGCAAGATTGGTTATGTAAGTACCCTGGTACGCTATTATTGATTTCGCATGACCGTGATTTTTTAGACACTATTACTGACCATATCGTCCATATCGAACAAGGCAAAGCCGAGTTATACACGGGCAATTATTCAGCATTTGAACGTATGCGCGCAGAAAAACTGGCCCAACAACAAGCCGCTTTTCAAAAACAACAACGTGAAGTTGCGCATATACAAAGCTTTATTAATCGCTTTAAAGCACAAGCGACCAAAGCCCGGCAAGCACAAAGTCGTATCAAAGCCTTAGAGCGTATGGAGCTTATCGCCGCTGCTCATGTCGATTCACCGTTTAATTTTGCGTTTAAAAATCCAGGTCGATTACCGAATCCATTATTACGCTTAGAACATGCGCAACTCGGTTATACCGACCAACTCATTATCAAACAAGCTAACTTAAGCATTGTGCCTGGTGACCGAATTGGTCTATTAGGGCCGAATGGCGCAGGCAAATCAACGCTGATAAAAGCGCTTGCTGGTACATTACCGCCGATTAAAGGTGTGCTACAAACCGCAGAAGCGTTAAAAATCGGTTATTTTGCCCAGCACCAATTAGAACAACTGCGCATGGACGAAAGTCCGTTATGGCATTTACAACAACTGGATAAACAAGCAACGGAAAAAAGACTTGCGTAATTTCTTAGGTGGCTTCGACTTCCAAGGCGACAAAGTCTTAGAGGCTGTCGAGCCGTTTTCCGGGGGTGAAAAAGCCCGTTTAGTCTTAGCTTTATTGGTTTATCAAAACCCTAACTTGCTATTATTAGACGAGCCGACTAACCATTTAGATTTAGAAATGCGTCATGCCTTAAGCTTAGCGCTACAAGACTATCAAGGCGCTATCGTTGTCGTATCGCATGACCGGCATTTACTGCGCTCGGTCACCGATAAATTTTTATTAGTCAGTAACGGTTGCGTACAACATTTTGACGGTGATTTAGACGATTATAAAAACCGGCTAAACGAACAGAAAAAAACTGACGATAAAACAGAATCTGTTTCAACTACGCCTAACGTATCCCGCAAAGACCAACGTAAATTAGACGCCGAACGCCGACAAAAACTAAAACCGTATTACGATGCGGTAAAAAAAGCAGAACAAGCGGTAGAAGAGTGTCACCGCGAACAAAAGCAGCTAGAAGAGCAACTCGCAGACCCCAACCTTTACAGCGACAATGAGAAAAATACCCTAAAGGCGTTATTAGAACGTAAAACCAACGTCGATAAAGCGCTTAATGAAGCAGAAACTGCTTGGTTGGATGCCGAGCAACTATTATCAGAAATACTAGAAAACGAGGCAGGCTAGCTGCTCTAGGAGATGTAACGCCACGTCGTTAGACGTGGCGTCAGTCAATTAAACTTCAGTCTTTTGAGGATGTTGCCGTTGATCAGGTGATTGCAGTTTATTCACCGCATTGATGTATGCTTTAGCCGAAGCGATAACAATATCGGTATCCGCACCTAAGCCATTCACAATACGGCCTGATTTTTC
>NZ_LAJX01000204.1 GCF_000963695.1 Methylocucumis oryzae | reverse complement strand
TATGACGCTTTCTATGCATTCCGTGCCGATAGGCTGAGACTTTTTTTTTTCGCACGGGTTTCTTTTACGAGCAAATCAGCAAAACCATTAGTTTTGTGCGGCAAAACAATTAGTATTCGGTTAAATTCTTCAAATTCCCCCGCGCAGTTCGTATCCCATTCTCCTGTAAAATCATTTACCGTAATACCTAATAGATTGATTAAGCGTTGATTTTTTATCATGTATAGCGACAGTTGCTCACCGTAGAAAGGATTAGCCTTGGATGACCCGGTGGTATGGATTCTTACCCCAAAGCCACGAATTGCTGTCGCTAATTGGTAACGACCGGTATCAATTTGCACATGGTCAATTTTATTTGCATCAGATTCCCAAGCATCAGTTTGATAGCTATTCGCAACGACTTTACCTGAAGCATTGTTTACCACTGCAATTTCAACATCATAAACGGTTGTTTCAGGCTCAATCGGCAGCGGGTGAGGATAAGGCAATACGAATATGGTTAGGCTTGGGTCTGCTGGCCACTGTTTACATTCGACAAGCTTATTGTCAAGTAGCTTGCCAGGGTGAAGCGTTAAGGTCAGTCTGTTGAGATTTGGATCTGAGCAACTCGCATTGGCGCAAACGGCAAACAGCGTAAGTACCAAGTAAAAACATAGCGAACAAAACTTCATCATTACGCCTTTTCTTAAAAGTTAAATTTTCATATTGTGGCTACCCACTTTAGTAGGGACAGGGTGTTTAGGGGGCAGGTGTTGGCAGCAGAGATGCTGCCACCAAGCCTACAAGGATGTATTCACGGTGTCCTGCACCCTGAATTCCCTGTCCCACCTTACGTTGGTGGTCCATATTGTTAGCCTGCTACACCAGTCAGTGCTTGATCTAATACTTGTTGGCTACGGAATAATACTAATTCTCGCCATGCGCAGTCTTTCGGGCAGAAATAGTTTTGCATCACCTGAGCATGTTGCGCTCTTGCGTCATCATTATCCGTCATCGCCCAAAGCAGATGGTCTTTTAGCAGTATTTCGAATAATTCACGGGTTCTATACGTGCCAAATTCTAAGGTAATACAACAGCTTTCGCTATCAGCCATAATCTCATGCCAGGCAAAATCCATTAAACCGTATTTAGGAACAGAAAATGAGGTGCCTAATAGCGGTAAGGTAACAGAATCACCGTACCAATGTTTTGCCGTGTTAGCGCCTAAGCTATCCGGTTCGTGGTCGCAAATGATTTCACCATACCCAAATGGTCCTAAGCCAGTGTGTATATCGACCACAGCTAGGGTTTTAGTGGCTAATTGATATTGCTGTATTAAATCTTCAATGACTAAAACGTCCGTGAGAGGGCGCTAAGCCGCCATAAAAGGGGCCTAAAGCATCGGTGTATTGACCTGCACTTATCGCGTGTTCAAAGGTAGCACGTCCTTGTTGTTGCTCGTAGTCGTTAAATAGCTGTTGTCGTTGTTCATGGCTGGCATGATATAACGCGCTACGAAGTTCCTCGTAACCAGGATTTTGCGGTAGTGGTTGGTTAAAATCGACTTTATTACGATTTAAATCGACACCATCGTGATCGCAACGCCGCCGCCACGCATAACCCCACGGTGTTAAAGCATGTACGATTAACACAGCGGTGGTTTTGGGCAGTGTGATAGCGCCGCTTGCCAGCCTGGTTAACCAGTTTAATTGCACAGCATTGCCGGCAAAGCCTTCAACGCCATGAGTACCGCTGATGATAACTAATACACGTTCGGCTTCGTCAGCGCCAAGCCAAGCCGTATCGGTGATTAACGCCTCGTTACTCGGGCCAAAGCCAGGCGCTTGATACGGCTGATAGCGAGTAGGGCAGGCGAGTTGGTTTAATAGTTCTAGCCAACGTGTTCGGCCGGTGAGGTAGCTATCAGAGAAAAAACGAATATCAGACGCGTTCATGGATTGGGCTAGGCTAAATCGAGTACAGGGCTAAGCTCATCCGAATACCGCGCTAACAAACCATATTCTGCATACGCGGGTAGTTTGATTTTAACTTCATAACCGCTACCTGAGGCTTCATGCATAGGCTCATCGTATTTGCTTAACATGTCTTCTAAGATAATGTCTTGGTTACCGGTAGGTAAAATCAATTCTAACCGGTCGCCGACTGAGAATTTATTTTTCACATCGATAGTTGCGTAGCCGGTAACTGTGTCAAAGCTTTTGATTTCGCCACAAAAAACGTTGTTGATGGCTCAGTGAATAGCCGGATAGGTAGTTTTGATGCTCTTCGGTATGGTGACGTTGGTAAAAACCATCGGTATAACCCCGATTAGCTAAGTTTTGCAACACGCCTAACAGTTCAGGCTGGAACGGGCGACCGGCTAAGGCATCGTTTATGGCTTGTTTATAGGTTTGCGCCGTGCGCGCAACATAATAATGTGATTTGGTACGGCCTTCGATTTTTAAACTGTCTACACCGATTTCAACTAAGCGCTGTACATGTTCAATAGCCCGTAAGTCTTTGGAATTCATAATGTATGTGCCGTTTTCATCTTCCATGATGGGTAATAACTCGCCTTTGCGGTTTTCCTCTTCCAAAAAGTAAATATTATCGGCCAGTGGGTGACGCTCGCTGCCACCGCAACTGGAGTAGCTTATATCGTTTAATGAGAGTGCGCCCGTCGCTAACACGGTATCGCCTTCAGCATTTTCATGTGCGGGTAACGTGTCGTATTTCCAGCGGCACGAGTTGGTACATGTGCCTTGATTAGGGTCGCGATGATTAAAATAGCCAGACAGTAAGCAGCGGCCAGAATAAGCGATACATAATGCGCCGTGGACAAATACTTCTAATTCCATATCCGGGCATTGTTGGCGTATTTCAGCAATTTCATCTAACGAGAGTTCGCGTGACAAAATAATCCGGCTCACGCCTAAACGTTGCCAAAATTTTACAGCGGCATAATTTACCGTATTGGCTTGTACCGATAAATGAATCGGCATCTCTGGCCAGGCTTCACGTGCCATCATGATTAAGCCGGGGTCAGCCATAATAAGGGCATCCGGGCCCATCTCAATAATCGGGTTTAAGTCTTTGGTAAAGGTTTTGATTTTGGCGTTATGCGGAATCACGTTAGTGGCCAAAAAGAATTTTTTGCCTAAAACATGCGCTTCAGCGATACCCGTGGCTAAATTACCGGTTAAAAAATCGTTGTTGCGAACGCGTAAGCTATAACGCGGTAAACCGGCATAAACGGCATCTGCGCCATAAGCAAATGCATAACGCATGTTTTTTAACGTACCGGCAGGGGATAACAGTTCTATAGTTCTCATAATTTCCAAGTAAAACAGTAGGAGATAACATCACAGCATGATAGCGGATTACTAAACTAATGAAAACAAGGAATTATAACTGGTTGCACGGGTGTTGGTCGAATTTAAGCCTAAGCGGTGCGAGGGTCATTAATTCTGTTTGATATTGTGTGTTTAACAAAGCGATTCGTGCAGGGTCGGGCAGGACGATTTTGTTATCAGGCGGCTCAAAAATCATTTTATCGGCCAATAAATTAACCAATCTTTTCATTTCCAGCGGCGTTAATAAATGCCGACTATGCATCGCTAAATCTAAGCCTTTTTGACTTAATGAGGGGCGGTCAGTGGTGGTTGCGTCTATCATGGCGCTAGGGATTTCTAAGTCTAATAGCGCCGATAGAATTGCCGCCGTATGCTCGCGAAAATCTTCGTAAGCCCATAGGGTCAACGGGGCTAGTGAGGCTTGTATGGTCGCGATGACTTGTAGCCAGCTATTGTTTTGCCAAGCTAAATGGGTTAAGAATTCGTCGTAGGATTTTAAGTACTGATGCCTTATGGTTTCGGCATAGGCAGAGGGGTAAAAGTCGGCGTAATTTCGAATTGCTAGAAAGGTGTGTAGTGGGAAGTCATTAAATAACTGCGCTAACACATTCATGCGTTGCTCCAGACGTGGATATAAAAGCCCTTGTGTGACTAAGGTATTAAGGCCGCCTAATAGATTTTCTTCCGATAATAGCAAAAGCTTAGTGTTGGCTAAGTCAAAGCCTAAATCACGGGTCTCGGTATATAAACATTCTAATAACTGTCCCTGTTTATCACTGATTTGCGTTGAATTTTCCACGGCTCGCCAAAACGCAGGCATAAACTTTTGCCGTAACCTCGCTAACGGAATATAAGCGATTTGGTTTTGCGCAAGAAACTCCATGTGCTTGCTTAGCCAATTTTGGATAAACGTCGAGGCGGTTTTGTGAGCGCCTAAATGAATATGGACACGAAACGAGTAGGGCATAGGAATTGTTGCTGTTATCAATAATTAATGCGGCATAATTCCGGGATTATAACAAAGCTGTTAAACTATTCCCTTTTCGCATCTCGGTATTGCTAAAACCTCATGACTAAAATTCTTATCTCAGACAAATTAGCGCAAGCGGGTATTGAGTATTTAAACGCTCAACCCGGATTTGAAATTACTGTTAAAACCGGATTAAACGAGCAAGGTTTGTGTGACATCATTGCCGATTATGATGCTTTATTAATACGCAGTGATACGCAAGTGACGCCTGCCGTACTTCATGCTGCGACGAATTTAAAGCTGATTGGGCGTGCCGGTATTGGTGTTGATAACGTTGATATTCCGTTAGCAACCGAATTAGGCATTATCATCATGAATACCCCTGATGCTAATGCAACCACAACAGCCGAATTAGCGATTGCTCACATGTTATCGTTAAGTCGCCACTTGCCAACGGCGGATCGTTCTGTGCGCGCTGGCAAATGGGAGCGCTCTAAATTAATGGGTTCTGAAGTTGCTAACAAAACGTTGGCGATTTTAGGTTTTGGCACCATAGGTCGAATCGTTTCGCAACGCGGGCTAGGCTTAAGAATGAACGTCATTGCTTATGACCCTTTCGTGGCGCCAGAAATTTTTCGCTGAGTACGGTGTTGAATCGGTGAGCTTAGATGAGTTCGTTAAACGCGCCGATTATTTAACATTGCATTGCCCATTAATCGAAAAAACTAAAAATATCATTGATGCTAACCGATTAGCGCAGATGAAAAAATCAGCGATGATTATTAACTGCGCGCGCGGTGGTTTGATTGACGAAGCTGCGTTATACGATGCGTTAAAAAATGGTCGTTTAGCGGGTGCAGCACTTGATGTTTATGAGGAAGAACCGCCGGCAGGTTCGCCATTATTAGAATTAGATAATATCGTATTCACGCCGCATTTAGGTGCTTCGACATCAGAAGCGCAAGTCGCGGTGAGTGTGGAAATCGCAAGACAAGCCGTGACGTTTTTTAATACCGGTGAAGCGATTAATGCCTTAAACTTACCGCGTATTTCTGCGAAAGATTTAGAAAAATCGCACGAATACATGAACTTGGCAGGTATTCTAGGTAAGGTGTTAGCCGGTATTGCAACGCAACCGTTAGAGCGTTTAGAGGTTGCTGTATATGGTAGAGCGGCTGAAGTGGCAGTACGTCCTATTTCAGTATCGGCATTAGTCGGTTTATTAAGCGGTCAATTTTCTACACCGGTTAACCGGGTTAATGCGGAAAATATCGCTAAACGCCAAGGTATTGCGTTATCAGAAACCATGACGCAAGAATCTTTAGATTATGTTTCGTTGATTAAATTAACCGGTTATTCAGGTAAACACAACGTGACCGTGTCGGGCGCATTATTAGGCGGACGCCAGCCTCGATTGGTATCGATTAATACTTTCGATATTGAAGCTGTGCCGGAAGGGTGTTTATTAATCACTCGCCACGATGATAAGCCAGGTGTGATTTCGGCGATTAGTACCGTACTCGGTAATGCCAATATCAATATTACTCGTATGCAAGTGAGTAACGCTGATGCTCAGCAACAAGCAATGGCGGTTATCAATGTCACTGACCCGATTTCTAACGACTTGCTAGCTCAGTTAAATGCGATTGCGGCGGTGCATCAACTGTTACAAATCTCATTATGAGCTTTGCCGTCGTCTGCTTTGACTGTGATAGCACGTTAAGCAAAATCGAAGGCATTGATGAACTCGCTAAGCGTAAAGGCTTAGGGGCTGCGATGGCGGAACTAACCGAGGCGGCGATGAACGGTGTGTTACCGTTAGAAGCTGTCTATGAGCAACGTTTAGCGCGTATACGCCCGCAGCAAGCCGATATGCATTGGTTAGCCGAGCTATATATTGCCGAGTTAGTCGACGGGGCTGTTGATGTCATCTCGGCGTTACAGCAAGCAGGTAAGCTTGTGCATATTATCAGCGGTGGTTTGCGTCCTGCGTTGTTACCGTTGGCAAAGGTTTTAGGGATTGATGCTGCACAGGTGCACGCAGTTGATATTTATTTTAACGACGATGGCAGTTATCACGATTTTGATAGGCAATCACCGTTGGCTAAATCCGGGGGCAAGGCGTTACTGGTTGAGCAGCTAACACAGTATGGCAAACTCGTCATGGTGGGCGATGGTAAAACCGATGTAGAAGCTAAACAAGCGGGCGCGTTTTTTCATAGGCTTTGGTGGCGTGGTTAGCCGCGACGTGGTGCGCGAGCAAGCCGATGTTTTTATTAGCGAAGCTAGTTTAATGCCCGTGTTGGCGCATATTTTCTAATCGGCTTATAACCGTAGCGTGGGGTGGTAGACTTTCTTGTGTCTCCCGGTAGAGTAAGTGCCCCTAGCAACACCTAAGGAATATTGTTACTTTTTCATGCGTATTTTAGGCATAGACCCCGGTTCTCGCATTACCGGATATGGCATTATCGAATATTCATCCGGTGCTTACCGGTATTTAGGCAGTGGTGCCATACGCATACACGCGGATTATTTTCCTGATCGATTGAAGCAGATTTTTGATGATGTGGTAACCGTCGTTGAGCAATATAAACCTGAGTGCATGGCGATAGAGCAAGTGTTTATGCATAAAAAACGCGGATTCTGCGTTAAAACTGGGTCAAGCGCGCGGTGCGGCGATTTGTGCGGTGCAAACTCAGGCATTGCCGGTGTTTGAATATGCCGCCAGACAAGTCAAGCAAGCCTTAGTCGGTAAAGGTAATGCTGATAAAGCACAAGTTCGGCACATGGTCAAAGTTTTGCTCAGTCTGCAAGGCGACATGCAAACAGATGCCGGTGATGCTTTAGGTTTAAGTATTTGTCATGCGCATTATCAACAAACCGCAATGCGTCTTAATTTAGGAATCAGCAAATGATTGGTTTATTGCGCGGCACATTAATCTATAAAGCGCCACCTGGCTTAATGGTCGATGTGCAAGGCGTGGGTTATGAATTAGAAGCACCGATGTCTACGTTTTACCAATTACCGAATATTGGTACCGATGTGTTGTTATACACGCATTTAGTGATACGCGAAGATGCTCATGCTTTATTTGGTTTTGCTGAAGAAGCCGAGCGAGGGTTATTTCGGCAGTTAATTAAAGTTAATGGCGTAGGCCCTAAGCTTGCATTGACGATTTTATCTGGGCAAAGCGTGAGCGAATTTCACCAAAGCATTGCCCACGGCGATACCCAAAGCCTAGTACGTTTGCCAGGAGTGGGTAAAAAAACGGCTGAGCGTTTAGTGATTGAATTACAAGATAAACTTAACGCCAGTTCGACAACAATGTCCGTACCGGTACAAGGTGTGGTGCAAACCAGTCAATCGAATGCTCAACAAGAAGCGGTGAGCGCTTTATGCGCGTTAGGTTATAAACCAGCAGACGCCGTTAAAATGGTGCAAGCGCTAGATAGCCACGACAAAAGCTGTGAAGAGCTGATTCGACTCGCCTTAAAAGGGGTGGTGTGTGCTAGAAAGTGATAGGTTAATCAGCGCTAGCAAACAAAATGAAGACGAGCGTTTAGACAGAGCGATACGTCCTAAGCGTCTAGCCGATTATATCGGGCAAGAAAAATTGCGTATGCAAATGGAAATTTATATCCAAGCTACGTTAAAGCGTAAAGAGGCACTCGATCATGTGTTAATTTTTGGCCCACCTGGCTTGGGTAAAACCACGCTAGCCAATATTATCGCCGCTGAATTATCGGTTAATATCCGGCAAACATCAGGTCCAGTATTAGAAAAAGCAGGGGATTTAGCAGCGTTGCTGACCAATTTACAAGCACATGATGTGTTATTTATCGATGAAATTCATAGACTAAGCCCGGCAGTTGAAGAAATTTTATATCCAGCGATGGAAGACTATCAGCTTGACTTAATGATAGGTGAAGGCCCTGCCGCGCGTTCTATAAAGTTGGATTTGCCGCCGTTTACGTTAGTCGGTGCGACAACAAGAGCAGGATTACTGACATCGCCGCTACGCGACCGTTTTGGTATTATCCAACGTTTAGAGTTTTATAATCTCGATGAGTTATGTGCGATTGTAAAACGTTCGGCACAGTTATCATCGATTCGGATAGAGCACGCAGGCGCGTTAGAAATTGCTAAACGCTCGCGTGGTACGCCGCGCATCGCTAATCGGTTATTGCGTCGGGTAAGAGATTTCGCCGAAATCAAAACTCAAGGCCTTATCGATGAAGCGAGTGCGATGGCGGCATTAGATATGCTACAAATCGATAGCAATGGATTTGATGCGTTAGACCGAAAGTTATTGCTGGCGCTTATTGAAAATTTTGCCGGTGGTCCAGTCGGTTTAGACACCTTAGCAGCAGCGATAAGCGAAGAGCGCGGCACGATTGAAGATGTATTAGAGCCTTATATGCTACAGCAAGGTTTTTTAATGCGTACACCGCGCGGCCGTGTAGCTACCGAAAACACCTATTTATTATTTGGCTTAAAACCGCCTAGTTCGCTAGGTTTAACGCAAGATTTATTTAATTAACCCATGACGTTTTACCTGGCCTATTCGCGTCTATTACGAAGACACCGATGCAGGAGGTGTCGTATTTTATGCAAATTATTTAAAATATTTTGAACGGGCGCGTACCGAATTATTACGTGCAAACGGTTATGAGCAAGACCAGCTAGTCCAGCAAGAAGGCATTTTATTCGTCGTGCGTTCAGTGCAAATCGATTATTTAAGTCCGGCGCGATTTAATGAATTATTACAGGTTAGCGCAGACCTGGTTGAGCTTAAAAAAGCCAGTTTAGTGTTTAACCAAGTGGTCAGCCGAGAGCAACAGCCGCTTTGCACAGCAGTGTGTAAAATCGCCTGCTTAGATGCTAACACCATGCGCCCTAAAGCGATTCCCCCTTATTTATTGCAACAACTTACTTCATGAATACTGATTTATCGATATTTCGTTTAATAACCGAAGCCAGCTTTGTCGTGCAATTCGTCATGCTGGTATTGGCTACGGCATCGCTAGCCTCGTGGACGTTTATTTTTGCTAAGCGTAAAGAATTAAACCGCGCAGTGGAAATCACCGATGAATTTGAGGAACAATTTTGGTCTGGTGTCGCGTTAGCTGACTTATACCGAAAATTGTCGGCGAAAGATTTTGAGCCAGAAGGGATAGAAAAAATTTTCTTAGCCGGTTATAAAGAATTCTCACGTATGCGTCAAACCGGCACAGTAGAGCCTATGGTGCAAGTTGAAAGTGCGCAACGGGCCATGCGCATTGAGTTATCGAGAGAATTAGATCGATTAGACGAGCATTTAGCCTTTTTAGCGACAGTGGGTTCAACCAGTCCTTACGTGGGTTTGTTTGGTACCGTTTGGGGCATTATGAACTCGTTTATGTCGCTGGGTAATGTCAAACAAGCAACATTAGCCCAGGTTGCGCCGGGTATTGCAGAAGCCTTGATTGCAACGGCGATAGGTTTGTTTGCCGCGATTCCAGCCGTTGTAGCCTATAACCGGTTTTCAACCAAGCTTTATCGCTTGACCGGGCGCTACGAATTATTTGTCGAAGAATTTGTGGTTTTATTACAAAGACAAGCGCATAGCAAATGAGCCAGTACAGCCGAAAAAACACGCGAAGAAAACCTATGGGTGAAATCAACGTCGTACCTTATATCGACGTGACCTTGGTTTTACTTATCATCTTTATGATTACTACGCCTATGTTACAAACCGGTGTAGAAGTTGATTTACCTGAAGCCGAATCGAAAGTCGTTGAAATTGATGTTGAAGCTAACCCTCCGATTATCGTAACGGTTAAGTCAGAGCATGACTATCTGATTCGTATTAATAACGAAGACGATAAAGCGATACCTGAGGCGGAAATCACGCCAACGGTTATGCAAATTCTTGCTGAAAAACCGAAAACCCAAGTACTGATAAACGCGGATAAAACCATTGAATATGGCGTCGTCGTTAGCGTGATGGCGGCATTAAAAAATGCCGGTGTGCCTACTGTAGGATTAATGACTAAGCCTTCCGAACATTCTGAACCCTAAATGTTGCAAAAAAAACGCTATACGCGTTCATTTTTACTGGCATTCAGCTTACATGCCCTATTGCTGATACTCTTTGCTTTAAGCGCTTGGATTAAACCTGCAAAAGAAGTGCTGCAACCTGAGCCGACTGAAATAATACAAGCGACGATGTTTGATGCTTCTGAAATAGAAGCACAAGAACAAGCGATAAAACAAGCAGAAGCAGATGCTGCACAAGCAGCAAGAGACGCTGAACAACGCGCGCAAGAACAACAAAGACTGCAGGAGTTAGAAAAACAACGACAAGCTGAAGCGGCTAAAAAAGCACAACAACAGGCGGAAGCAGCAGAACAAGCCAAACAAGACGCGGCAGCAAAGGCCAAAGCCGAAGCCGCAGAACAGGCTAAACAAGAAGCAGCCGCAAAAGCGAAAGCCGAAGCCGCAGAGCAAGCCAAACAAGACGCGGCAGTAAAGGCCAAAGCTGACGCAGCCGCGAAAGCGAAAGCCGAAGCTG
>NZ_LAJX01000203.1 GCF_000963695.1 Methylocucumis oryzae | reverse complement strand
AAAGCCTGTATGGCTAAAGGGGATAATGATTGTGTATTCAAGCTAAGCTGAGACAACGATTTTTGCTATCAGAATTTTGAGTTTGTTTAGACTCGAAAAAAGTTTAGGCAATAAAAAGGCTTAGACTTTTTTAGCCATCAGCGTATTAGTTAACCTTTAGATTGCCGAAAAGTAACTGATGCCTTTTATTACTCAACACGGGAAGCGGTTGTCAGTATTATTTAGAACCTTCCGTCTTAATAAATAGCGCAATCTTGTCGGTCAATCTGATTTCTTAAGGCCACTGGAGCTTGATGGCTATGTTAGAAATAGCAGTTCTCCGGAGAGACCACAGTATCTTTCAAGGCTAATTCTTGCTAACCAGTGTTTGGCATAGAATAGGGCTGTTAATCTTCTTATAGGGTGCTACATTAAAATGTAATTTTTGGCTTCGCGAGGTTTTAAACATGAGAGGTAGTCATTTATTTTTTTTCAGGGGGCAGCTATTTTTGCCTATGAGTTGATATAAAGCGCACCATCCGGCCCATGCTTCATAAAAGGTAAAAAGTGAAAAACCAAGTGCTATCCAGCTTCCTTGCCAATACGCGTAAGCCAGGAGCAGTATGGCTAGTATGAGGCGTATAAGTCGGTCTGTTTTGCCAATATTTCGGTTCATTTATCTATCTCAGTGAGGCCAATGCCTAATTTGTAAGTGACTGTAAAGGCTATGAAGTTTAAGAAATGACATTATTCATCGGTAGTCGTGCTTAGTATTTTAGCGAGCATTACCGCCAACCCATCAACCAATAGGATGTGTCTTTAAGCGCCTGCCAATCCAGTTCGTAAAGATTATTGTTAATCACCGCTTCCAACTCGCAAGCGATAATCACTTCGTTTTCTGAACGAATCAGTTTGGTAACCATAAAGTGACGTTCTTTTTGCTTGGGTGCAACGGCTGTCCATTTTGAATGTAGTAGTTTCTTGGGGTTTATTTGATTCATGGTTACTCATCTTTTAGCTGAACTTTTCCGGTAAGTGGCAAACGATAGCGGGCAAAAATACGGTAGCAAAATTCCATTAGCAGCAACAGACCCGGAACATTCTCTATAATTGGAGCAATGCGCCGGTAATAAGGCAGTTGCTTCCAGACCTGTAAAAACCCCAGCACACCGGATTGCAGCTGTTGATGCTCATCGATAACATACATGCGCTCCATGGCCTGTTTGTAAGTCAAGCCCGCTGTTGCCAAGGCAGTTTTGTCCTGGGTAAAATCGACCCAATTAACATTACCTGTTTTATCAAGTTTTTTCATCGCGTTGATTTCAATAGTGCAGATTGGGCAGTCGCCATCATGGAAACAAGTGATTTTGGGTTTAGCTGCTGTCATTTAATCATCCTGAGTGTTAACTAAACGCGACCAAAGTCCGATTGGGTTTTAGTCTACCATTCTACAGTGTGCCTTGATAACTCAAGTTTGCAATATCCTTTCCCTTGTAAACAAAGGATTGTTTCTGTTATTAACTTAACTCGATAGTTTTAAGTTCTCCAGTAACTCATTGAAACAGCAAAGACTTAATGAAATGGCGGATATTGCTGCAATTTATTGATATTCAAAGAATCAACTAGAGAACTTACAATTGTCGACTATTTAAGCAGATGGATTAAAAATCCATCATCATTCAGTCCGAAAGCGCTTAAACCGTCAAAACTGATGAGGGCAATAATCCTGAGTTTCGTCAGTGGCAGGCACGATCTTCATATCGTCCTGAAACTTAACTTGATTATTCTTGGATATTGATGATTTTGAATTGTTGGCATCATAAGCTTGATTTAGCCCTATCGGGCTAGATGCCTCTCTCGCCCCCAGTATAAGACCGGTAAGCAGGCAAAAAAAAGGGCCTGCATCGCTGCAAGCCCTTCATTTACTTGGCTCCCTTGGACGGGCTCGAACCGCCGACCTAGTGATTAACAGTCACCCGCTCTACCGACTGAGCTACAAGGGAATAAACTGGTTGTTGAATTTGGCGCGCCCGGAGAGATTCGAACTCCCGACCGATCGGTTCGTAGCCGATTACTCTATCCAGCTGAGCTACGGGCGCCTTGTTGAGCTGGCTATTATCTATGTTATTGGATTATGTGTCAATAACAATTTTTGTTTAATTGGCGGAGAGAGAGGGATTCGAACCCTCGATGGGCTTTTGGCCCATACTCCCTTAGCAGGGGAGCGCCTTCGGCCTGCTCGGCCATCTCTCCAAAAAACTTTATCTATCAGAATCAGATGATTCTGCTTGTTCCTTTTTTATTCTTTCGTAAATTTCTTCCCTGTGAACTGAAACGTCTTTGGGGGCGTTAACCCCTATCCGTACTTGATTTCCTTTGACTCCAAGAACAGTAACCGTTACCTCGTCACCTATCATTAATGTTTCTCCTACTCGACGAGTCAATATAAGCATGGCATCTCCCTAATGTATATTAAAAACTCACTGTTCTTAAACAGCATCCAACTTACCGAGCTTAATGATAACAGCTTTTTGGGTTAATAAAAACTAAAACCCTTGTTTTGATGTTGAATGTCAAATAGAAATTAGTTTAATATCAATGGCTAACATATTAAATGTTTCTTCAATATGCCATTGTGCTAAACTAAAGACAGTATTCTAACTTATTCTGGAGGAATTGTTAACACTTTAGCGTTGAATTTGCCGATGTTTGGTTGTTTATACAACGAATTTGTATGAGTCGTTGTATTATTAGTTAGCTGTTGATTATACGCTGTACGGAATACTTTAATTTAATATTCAGTTAGATACGTTAGGATTTAAAATGAAACATTTAGATGATAGTCAAATTGATGAGCTTTGGAAAAGTTATAAATATTTATGGCAAGGATATAACAATAATGAAAAAATCCGGTGCATGAATGTTGGATATTGGGATGAATATACGTTAACGATAAAACAGGCGAATGAAAATTTGTATTGTATGTTCGCTAAGCATTTAGGTTTAATGGAGCTAGCAGAGGATGCAAGTTTTTTAGATGTAGGCTTTGGTTACGGCTATCAATTAGTTTATTGGCAGCAAGCACTAGGTGTTCGTGCTAAGATTTTCGGGCGTAATATCGACCAGTATCAAGTTGATTATGCAAGAAATTTATTAACCGAATTGGGTTGTTCTGGCATTGAATTAAGTCATGGGATGGCCGAAGAGCTGCCTTACTCTGATGCTCAGTTTGAGCGTGTCGCGGCAATCGAATGTGTTTTTCATATGGAAAGTCATCGATTTTTTGACCAGGCTTACCGGGTATTGAAAAAAGGTGGAAAGTTAGCTTATTCAACGATTGATTTTGCTAGTTCGTTGGATAATAAGCGCATGGATGATTTGGTTAATGATTTAAGACTGAGGAATGATTTTCCGTTATTAGGCGAGCATCACGTTAACAATAGCTGTGAAAGTGATATTGCGTATTTGAAAAACTTAGGTTTTGATGTTCAAGTAATTGATTTTTCTGAGCATCAGGTCGATTTGTTTCCCGATGGTGACAATAAGAAAAGCTTATTTGTGATTGCTGAAAAGCGCTAACAATTAGCGTTGTAATTCGTATTTGCGCAGTTTTTCGACTAATGTTGTTCTACGCATGTGTAAGCGTTTAGCGGCGTGGGCGACAACACCGTTGCATTCTTCTAGCGCTTGCCTGATTAAATCAATTTCCATAATGTTAAGGTATTCTTTTAAGTCGATTCCTTGTGCGGGAAGTTGAACTAAACGACTGCTGTCCGCTGGGGGCATTGTGAATAAGTGTTCTGTGAGCTCAGATAATTCAGCATCAGCGTTATTATCATCTGTGTCTTCTAAAACAAGTAGCTCATCTGTTGTTGCATAGCGTTGAAACTTTTCAGGTAAATCGGCCACATCGACTAAGCCTTTAGGGTACATAATGGCTAAGCGTTCAATCAGGTTGGCGAGTTCACGGATATTGCCAGGCCAGTCGTGTCGCATTAACACGGTTAATGCGGCCTCGGTGAGTTGTATGTGACCCCGTTGATTGGCTTTTAGTCGTTCGGATAAATCGGTAACTAAGAGTGGAATGTCTTCTTTGCGCGTGCGTAAAGCTGGCATATCAATTGGAAAAAACGTTTAGTCGGTAAAATAAATCTTCACGGAAGCGATTTTCTTGTATTTCGTGCTCTAAGGCTCTATGCGTAGCGGCAACAATTCTTACATCACAATGCTGGGTTTTGTTGCTGCCTACGCGCTCATAAGTCCGCTCCTGTAATACTCGCAACAACTTGACTTGCATAGCCATAGGCATATCGCCTATTTCATCTAAGAATAATGTACCACCCTCGGCCATCTCAAATCGGCCTTGTCTTGATGTTAATGCGCCTGTAAATGCGCCTTTTTCATGACCGAATAATTCACTTTCTAATAATTCTGCAGGGATTGCACCACAATTAATGGGTACAAAAAGTTTGTGGCGTCGATTTGATAACTCGTGCAATGCTCGGGCGACAACTTCTTTTCCTGTACCAGATTCTCCAAGGATAAGCACGGTGGCATCAGACGATGCGACTTGTTCGACTAATTTGCGCACGGTTGCGATAGCTGGGCTTTTGCCTTGTAATCGTTCAGTAGGAAGAGTGCGTAAGTCTGACGCTTTAGGCGTTTTTAGTTCCGAATTTGCTTCTGTCGCGAGTAATGGTTTTATCAGTTTAGAGAGTTCTGATAGCGTGACCGGCCAGGCCAAGTATTGGTATGGTTTATGCTGAGACGAATCCGTACTGGGCGCAACAGAGGCATCTTGTAAAACAATTACAGGTAGAGTCGTTATTGCATCTATGCCGCCGGAGCGCTGTATAAGCTCTTCGCCAATTAATAGTAAAGCAGCGTTTGAAAAATTAGCCGGGTTGTCAATAAGTTGGCTGACTGTTGTTGTGGCAACTTGAAATTCCATAAACTGCAAAATAATTTCAAGTTGTTGAATTCTCGTAGGGTTATTATCTACCAACAAAATACGCGGCAAAGACATATTCTCGCTCAGTATGTAATAAATTCAATGGCTTAAGCTATTTTGCAAGAAAGGCTTGGTTAATAGCTCAAGTGCGATAAGATTATTTATGTGCCGTGGCATAGCCTGCATTATAAACAATCTGCGTCAAAATCCCAGCACAGGGTTTATAGAGTGAGTTGTGTGTTTGAATCGTGTGAGCGGTTGTCTGTTTGTTCATAATGGGGAAGGGGTATGAATATTGAAAATGTAAATTTATTAGCAAAGAGCCATGAGGCCCGTTCTAAGCGTTCGGATAGTTCAACTCAAGAACCGTTTTCGGATACGCTGAAAAATCAATTAGATTATGCCAAAAATGCTAAAATTAGCAAAAATGATATTAAGACGACTAGTGATACGGATGATACTGAAACATCTGTAAGCTCAGCAGACACTGATGACGATGCCAGTGCGACTGCTGATGAGGCATTGCTAGAAATGCTACCCTTGCCTATACCGCTCTGTGATACCCCAGGTAAGCTAAGTTCATTACAAGGTGGGATGCAGACGGCTAATGTTGCTAGTTCGTTAGGCTTATTAAATCAACGTAATGGCATAGAATCTAAGCAAGTCGGCGATGACCAGGCGTTGTCGTCTTTTATGTCCGATTTTGCTAAAAACTTGACGCTAGATGATGAGTTTAAACCTATGCCAGAGCTATCTAGTATTAGCTCAGGTACGGCATTATCAGATGTCTTCGATGCGACTAGTGCTAAGGGATTGGCAGAGGAGATAAGTACGCCACAGTTATCGAGCGCTACGTTATCGCTGACACCAGCGCCAGAAACCTTAGCGGTGACTAAACCGCTAACCGCTCCGGATTGGGATAAGCAATTAGCTGAACAAATGGTTTGGATGACACAAAAAGGCATAGATAGCGCTGAGATTACATTAAATCCTGAGCATTTAGGCCCTGTATCGATTCGCGTTGATGTTGAAAACGATCAAACGTCCATTCAATTCACCACGCCTCATGCGGCTGTCAAAGAAGCTTTAGAAGCCTCTTTGCCGAAATTAAAAGAGATATTTGCGGGACAACAGCTTAATCTAGTAGATGTCAATATCTTGTCAGATGCAGGTTCTCAGCAGGCTAATACCAGTGATAGACAACAAGAATATTCTGCACCAGCATTTAATGGTGTCGATGCTGAGCCAGAGGAAGACGCTGTAGTGGTTAAACGTTTAGCGGATGTTCGCTTGCTGAATACTTATGCCTGATAGTCGTTACTGATTCTTCGGCGGTAGATTATAGACTCACTGCCATTAAGTTAAGAGATAAATGTTAATAATCAATAATTTATAGTTATTTCGGATTTGCGATAGCGTAACCCAACGCTTATCGCTCCCATCTTGTCGGGTTACGCTATCGCTAACCCGACTACGGAAGGATATTTCACAAAATACAAGTCATTGACTATTTTGTTATATTTATTAACTTAATGGCAGTGAGGTTATAGAGTAGGCTTATAGGCCTACTCTACAGGATTGAGTGTTAAGTGCGGAAGGTAAGGGGGGGTTAAGCTAACACAATGGTGTTTCTGCCTTGTTCTTTTGCTTGATACATGGCATGGTCGGCGCGTTTGACAAACTGGGTTTCACAGTCATCATTACGCAGCTCGTGACGCCAAAGCTCGCAGTCACTTTAAATACTTGCATATCATGAGCTAAGCATTGTGATTCTATAGCGAGTCTGAGTCTTTCCGCCAATGCATTGGCGCCTTCTGCATCCGTGTTGCTTAGAATCAAGACAAATTCTTCGCCGCCAAATCTAAACATCATATCGCAGGTGCGCAGGTTTTCTTTTACCTTGCTGGCAACGGACTTTAGCGCGAAATCACCGCATTCATGTCCATAGTCATCATTAATCGCTTTAAAGTGGTCTAAATCCATAAAAATTAATGATAATTCTTTACCGTGACGCCGGGCTAGATGTATTTCACGTTGCAAAATATCGTTGAAAGCCGCCCGATTGTTGGTTTGGGTAAGCGTATCGGTATAAGCCAATTTTATGGCGCTGTTGTATAAGCTGGCATTGCGTAGCGGGTAAATCAAGCAGCATAACAGTGTTTCTAATAATTCTATTTCAGCATCGCTAAAGCGAGTGTTACGCATAAGTGTTAATTCACCTAAGCTTTGTTGCTCGATTTTCAACTTATACGCGATGGAATGTTTGGTGAATACACCGTGTTCTAAGGTGATGTGGAATTCTTCATTGTGATACAAATAAGCGCTATGCGGAATCATTGTAGCGATTTTTGAGCTAAAAATTGTAATTAACTCATTGAAATCTAGGCTAGTTTGCAGAGCGCTACTCATATCATAATGATGTAAGTTAACAACTTTATTGGCAGCTAAAGTATTATTACTAATCACTGCTAAATTGGTGGATTGTTTTTGCATGGCTGTTACCTCATGGTTTGGCGCTGTTTAAGGCCATGCAAGCTAAATTCGTGCCATCAATTGTTAGTTATTATTTATCAATAAGTTAGTTAGTTTCTGCAAGGTAGGACAGTATTTTGACAGTTTGCTTGTGACAAAAAACCGGCATGTTGAGTGTCGGTTTTTTGTTCAGGTGTGTTAAAGCGATTGTGTCAGTTTTTCGGCATAGCCGGTATAAGTATGCGGCGTTAATGTGAGCAGTGCGGTTTTGGCGTGTGCTGGAATTTCTAGGCTTTCAATAAACGCGCTTAATTGCTCTTGCGTGATGCGTTGACCACGGGTTAAGGCTTTTAGCTTTTCGTAAGGTTGCTCAATACCATATCGGCGCATAACGGTTTGAATCGGTTCGGCCAAGACTTCCCAATTACTGTCTAGGTCGGCATTTAAGGCGTCTTGGTTAATTTCCAATTTGGACAAACCTTTTAAGTGCGCTTGCAAGGCAATTTCAGTATGTGCGATACCGACGCCAATATTGCGTAATACGGTAGAGTCGGTTAAATCGCGTTGCCAACGGGAAATCGGCAGTTTTTCGGCCAAAAAGCCTAACAGTGCGTTAGCCAGTCCTAAATTGCCTTCAGCATTTTCAAAATCGATTGGATTGACTTTGTGCGGCATAGTCGATGAGCCAATTTCACCGGCAATGGTTTTTTGTTTAAAGAAACCTAATGAAATATAACCCCAAATATCTCGGTTAAAATCGATTAAGATGGTGTTAAAACGCATTAGCGCATGAAAATATTCGGCAATATAATCATGAGGCTCGATTTGTATCGTGTAAGGATTAAAGGTTAAGCCTAAGGATTCAACGACGTTTTGAGCAAAGCTTGGCCAATCGACATCCGGATAAGCAATGGTATGGGCGTTGTAATTTCCGACAGCGCCGTTAATTTTACCGAGTAGAGCCACAGCATTAAATTGCTGTTGCTGTCTAATCAGTCTTGCTGCGACATTCGCAAATTCTTTTCCTACGGTGGTCGGTGTTGCTGGTTGGCCGTGGGTACGCGATAGCATGGGTATTGCTGCAAGCTGTTGTGCCTGTCTGCTTATCGTGTCGATGACGCTTTGCATACGTTGTGCAAGCAGTTCACGCCCGGCTTTTAACATGAGGGCATACGATAAGTTGTTTATATCTTCTGATGTGCAGGCAAAGTGAATAAATTCACTGACGTTTGCTAATTCTGCGCAATCGGCGATTTTTTCTTTTAGCCAATATTCAATGGCTTTTACATCGTGATTGGTGGTTTTTTCTATGATTTTGACGCGTTCGGCATCATGCACGGAGAAATGGGCTAGTAAATCATCTAATCGGGTTAAGGCATGTTCACTAAAGGGCGGTACTTCAATAATGGCAGGATGAGCGGCTAGCGCTTTTAACCAATGAATTTCTATCAAAACTCGATAACGAATTAAGCCATATTCGCTAAAAATTGCTCGTAAGTCGGTTATTTTTTCGGCGTAACGACCGTCTATGGGTGAAACTGCGGTAAGACTGGATAAAATCATGACAGTATGGACAGTGGAAGGTAAAGAATAAGCGGATTATTAAGCAGAAACAACGACAAGGCTGTTATCAAGTATAAGCCAAAATCAGCGAGTGGGAATGTGATTAGGCGGTAATCTGAAAAGATTTAAGACGAATAAATGATAGGCTGGTTGTTGAGTCAAGGTGCAAAACACCTTGACTCACTAGGTTAGCCTTTAACTGCGGTAACAATTTCGTTAAATGCTTCAACGCGAGCTTTGCCGGTTTTGACTAAATCAACGCCCGTATCAATCACCATTTTGCACAGCTCAGGTGTTTTATAAACGATTAAACACAAGTAACCTACGACTGGAATAGCAATCAGTGCGCTGACTAAACCGTGAATACCCACAGCGGTAAATAATTTTGATAACAATGCGATAGCATCTAATGGTAACAACACCATAGCGCCAAAATACGCAGTAACGATAAACGTAAATAACACAAATACGACAAACTGAAGTAGCCTGATTAAGGCAATATTAACTTTTTTCATGCGTGTGATCCGATGTTTGGGGCCTTTTTAAAGCGGCGAATTATAAACCTAAAATCGGATTACTTTTAATTTTCTTGCCAGTTTTCCTTTAAGAATAAGCGATACAGTAAACAGCCAGCGATAAAGCCCCCTAAATGCGCCCACCACGCGACATCGGCTTGTACATTGGATAGAAAAACCGTGCTGGTCGCATTATCCAGTTGTAGCAAAACCCACACGCCTAAAAATGCAATCGCCGGGACATGCACCACGATAGGTAAGAAAAATAACGGCACCCATAAAATAACGCGCTCTAATGGGTATAAAAAGAAGTAAGCTGCTAAAACACCGGCAATCGCGCCTGAAGCACCGACAACAGGTATGGTTAACAATGGATCGAAATACCATTGTAACAGTGTCGCAGCTATACCACAGGTTAAGTAATACGCTAAAAAACGCCAGTGCCCCATGCGGTCTTCAACATTATCGGCAAAAATCCAAATAAACCACATGTTCATTAGCAAATGCCACCAACTCGCGTGTAAAAACAAATTGCTAACAAAAGAAAAATAACCGTCAAAGTCTAAGCCGTTATAACTTTGCCAGCCATGAGCATAACGCAACGGAACCATGCCATATTGGTTGATGATTTGATAGCTAATAGCATCGGGCAGCAAAAATGTCATGACGATAAAAATGATGCTGCATAAGGCAATAATACTCCAGCTAACATAAGGTGTTGAATAACAAGGAGCGGTGTCTCTTATTGGAATCATGTAGGTGACTCTGAAAACATAATGAAAGATATGAGTTTGTTGTAAGCTTAACAGTTAAAAGCGCAATAGCAATAATTCTGTCATGTTTGTCTTATTTGGATTGTTACCAACGTGAGGCGGGACAGAGGATTCAAAGTGCATAACGCCAGGGATGGCGGTTAGTAGAGCAACGCAGGAACAGTTGCCGAGGACACTGTGAATAAATCCCTGTAGGTTTGGCGGCACTCTGAATTAAAGTGTGTAGCTAATAGTTAGGTATCACTGTTGAGAGCGATGACAGAGGGTCGTTGGGTAATTTGCACTTTTGATGAGTATTGACGCCGTGTATAGTTATTTTTTCTAATTTTTCAGTTTTGACTTTTGGATTTGTTATGAAATTGATTAAAAGCTTATTTGGTAATTACTTAGTGTATTTTTTATGGCTATTTGTGAGTCAAACGGCCTGTTCAAATGAAGGGAATTTGAGCGTTCTGCTTAAACCTTCGTCTGCCCTAGTTGCAGCTAATAGCAAACTCGTTTACTTCGTTAAAGTTAACAATCTAGGTAACAGTGATGTTACAAATGTAGTAGTAAAAAGCCAGTTACCCATCGCTGCTCAATTTAAAAGCGCATCCCCACTATGCCGTTTTAACACGGAACAAGATAAAACCGCGAAGCAACTAACGTGTAAAATTGAAAAAATATCTGAAAATCAATCAGTTGATTTTTCTATCACCGTGCAAACACCCGTAGAGCCTCAACGGTTAGACGCTAAAGTGACGGTTAAATTTAACGGCGCTGATATACAACCGCGTAATAACGTAGTTCGTGTCCAAACAAAAATGCTTGCAAATGACATGACCGCTCAGACATTAGAAGACAGTCTGAACACCTTGCAAACAGCACGTTTATTGCCGCAAGCGTATATTGAGATGGCGGTTAAATCGGTATTAATTGCAAGCCGGCTAAATCGTGGGCAATTGACGATGACCGGAACGCTAACACAAAACAAAACAGGCGCATTCGCATATTCAGCCCAACCTTCAAATGTTTTACGCTTGTTATTAACTCGTGGCGAGCAGATAAAATTTAATTTTCGAGAATTAAATGGCGAACTGTTCAGTGATGTTGAAGCCTTTATACGGAATCCCTACGTTATTGATTTTACCGTGCAAGGTAATGAAGCGGCTGATTCGGTAGCGCTCAACATTTCATCTCAGCCCGATCAACAAAATCAAACACGGCAACTACACCGAGTTAGCGGTAATTCTTTAATCCAACAAGTGCCTTGGAACATAGAGCTTACTATACAAAGTCGAATATTGTCAGCGGTGGACGGCTCAATTGCTGAATTAGATAATGAACAATTAATCGATGGCGAATTATCTGCACCGACCTTAGGGTTGCTAATATCTGAAAATCGCTATAGCCGTTTTCATTTAGTCAATACGGTGGAGAATATTCATGAAGAGTTTGATAGTTTGATTACTTTAAATAATAAAGAATATCGCTTGCAGGGGGCGATTTTTATGGCATTCAAGAATGCCCGCCCCGTCGATACTGACCAATGGACGATACAAGGCAATTTAACAGAGGGTAATACTGTACTCAGTAATATTACATTATCAAATGATTTAACCGGGATAGCGGCGGTAGTTACGATAGATGGCGAGGAGATACCTCTTATTGATTATCGATTTTGAACTGCAAAATGTTAAAGTTAATCATTGTTTATCAATTGGTTAGAGAAGGTGAGTTTCAAGTTCTATAGTGTTTATTTAATTTTATGGCGATAGTGTACCTAAGCTAAATCGGTATACGTGACTCTTCATGGCTTATTGCTTTGCCTAGACAGAGAAATTTCTATTGCTGTTTACTAGTCATAATGGCTAGACAGCGCTTAGAATACATACCCTATTTGTTAAACTAAACCCATCATGACTGAGATTTCATCTGAATCAACTACCCACTTTTGCGATTTTACTCTTGACGACGAGCTAGTAAGTGCATTAACCCAATTAGGTTTTCATCAGCCTACTGCGGTGCAACAACAAACAATTCCCGCCGCTTTAGCAGGGAAGGATTTATTAGTGAGTGCAGAAACGGGAAGCGGTAAGACCTTGGCCTATTTGCTGCCATTATTGCAACATGTGCTATTTCAGCAGTCTCATGCAGCGATTGGTGCCGTTGTTTTAGTGCCTACGCGAGAATTGGCGCAACAAATTCATCAGCAGTGTGAGGCGCTGGCAAAGTTTATCGCATTCAGTGCCGTATTGATTTCAGGTGGCGAAGACTATACTAAACAAGTGAGTTGGTTACGGCGCAATCTTTCGTTAGTTATTGCCACGCCAGGGCGTATGCTGGATTTGCTAACTCACGGCCATGCCGATTTTAGCGGAGTAACATGCTTAGTGCTGGATGAGGCTGACCGCATGTTAGATATGGGGTTTCAGAATGAGGTAATCGCTATTGCTGATTATTGCTCATCGCAAAAGCAAACATTATTGTTTTCAGCGACGTTAAGCCATTATGCGGTGATTAAAATCGCTGATCAATTACTGCGAAACCAACAAGTCATCGCGCTGAATCGGTTACAGGATGGCCATAGTAACATTCAGCAATACATGATACTGGCTGACGACACGGCCCATAAAGTTCAGTTAACTGCTTGGTTGCTACGAAATGAGTCTTTTCACAAAGCTTTAGTTTTTACCAATACGCGTGCTAAAGCGATTGAGTTAGAGGGGCTATTACGAGCACAGCAGTTAAGAGTCTGTTTACTGCATGGTGAAATGGAGGCTAGGGATAGACTGCGGGTGATGAACTTATATCAGCAAGACGTGGTTAATGTGTTGATTAGCACCGACTTAGCTGCGCGAGGTTTGGATATTAAAGGTATTCAATTAGTGATTAATTTTGATGTGCCAAGAAGTGCTGTTGCCTATATTCATCGCATAGGACGCACAGGTCGGGCTGATGAGTTAGGCGTTGCGGTAATGTTGGTGCAACATATCGAATGGAATGTGATGGCCGGTATTCGTCGCTATTTGAAACAAACCTTTGCTCTGCGAAGTATCGATGGGCTAATAGCTCGTTATCAAGGGCCGAAAAAAATAAAAGCATCGGGCAAAGCCGTTAGCAGCAAGAAAAAGGTGATTGCCGAGAAAAAAGTTAAACCTGAAAAAACCAAAATTCGCGATAGAGATAAAAAAAATATAGGTAAGCGTCGCAAGCCCAGCGAGGGGTGAGCAAGAAAGTCTGTTATTTATTTAACATATTGTTTTATAATGGGTATGAGTAAAAATCACTAGGGTAAGTCGTGTAGTTTGTGGAATAATCAAGTTGGCTGTCTAAAAAATCAGCATTAGTTTTTTAGTTGCATAATTCTATTAAGTAAATGTAGTGTGAAAAGCTTATATTAATGGCAAAAGTTGTCAAAATGAAAAGAGATAATAAAAATGAGTGATTGGGTTGGAACAAAAGAAGCTGCAAGTATTTTGAATGTTAGCCAGCGCACAATTCAAAAAWGAAAAAATCAAAAATGGATAGATGATGGCAAGATAATATCGAGTAAAACCTTGGGTGGACATCGACGAATCAAGCGTGAGCATTTAGTTAAGTTTCAGGAAAATGAGCAAGGGCATTACCCAGTTGTGCAAAAACCTGGTAACAGACCGTTGAACGTTGTACTGGTTGAAGATGATAAATTGACACAAAAGCTTTATGAGTTAAATTTTCAATCGTTTAGAACGCCTTATGACCTGCATGTCGCGAGCAGCGGTTACGAAGGTTTGAGATTAGTAGGAAAATATCAGCCCGATTTGTTGTTAACTGATTTGCGTATGCCAGGCATTGATGGCTTTGAAATGATAAAGGAAATGCAGGGTGCAACCGAGCTTAATCATTTAAGAATTGTGGTTATTACCGGAATGGAGCCTGAGGAAATATTTGAGCGCGGAGGTTTACCTGAAGCAATTACCGTATTGACTAAACCGGTTCAATTTGCAGTTTTAGATACTCTTTTTACGCAGCGGGCGATTGCATTAGGCTTGCTGACGCTAAACAAATAGCGTACTAGGATTAATATCACAAAAAATCCTATCATTTTGTGAGCAGTATCGCGGATTAAAGCCGCGTTTACTTTATATGGCTGGGTTAATAAACGTCATATTTAGCTGTTTTTGCATATTTAACCATTAAAGTAATAATATTGTGGTTATAAATTAGAAAAAATGGTATAAATAGAGCGTAATTATTTAATAAGGGTAGCTATATGAATCATTCATTTTTTCTCAAGCTCACAGATGTGGTATTGATTATCGATCATTCATACAACATTGTTTCATGTAATAGGGATGTTAAGGATTTATTCCATTTAGAAATGGATTGTAAATTTTCTGAAATTTTATCGTTGCTGCAGCAAGATTGGGAAAATGAAAATACTAAAACAGCCGTGTTAAGCAACCAATATCATGTCTTGATGATTCAGGTGTCTGGGTATTTTATCGTCATTATTCGTTTGCCTTATTCGTCGCCAGCTCATGCGCATAACAACTTGCAAGCGGAATCTTCGCGTGCGTTTATGCAAAGAAGACCCTTGAAAAAACCACGGTATAGAGTCAATCAATTGCTTAAAAGTCGTTTATCACATGGTATTCATCCCGATGAGCGGCGTTTTGACAGTGGTTATGAGGACAATCATAACGTGGCGTCTAGTGCCAACCATTATGAAAAGCAGTCTTATTTGTTAGAAAATTATTTAAAACAGCATCACGGAGTTAGGTCTTCAATGGATGTAAATTCGTAGTAATGCAGTTTGTACAGGTTTAGGGTTTATCAGGTATAAACAAGTTAGTAACGTTGCTTGAGTTGTCGCTGCTGTTTTTAGATAACGCAAGCATTTTGGCGGTGCCTTGTTGTTTGACTTCGTCAATCCGAATAATTTTATGTATAGGTACATAGGATTTATCCACACCGTTAAATTCGCGTTTTAGTTTTTCTTCACCTGGATCGACGACAATCGCGCTTTTTTCGCCAAATACGAAATCCTCTAGGACAACGAAACCGTAGATTTCGGCTTGATAAACGCTTTTGACGAATACTTCATAAATTTGATCTTGGTTGTAAAAAACCACTTTATATAATTTTTTGTCGGCCATTTTGTTTTGTTTTTCAAAGGATTAAGTTGTTTAATGAGGCCTTATTAAGGTGTTAGTATAAAGTCTGTACCTTGATGTTCACTATCGGCGAGTCCAAAAGCAGCTTGTGTATGATAACGCCAGGTTTTATCAATGATGGCTAATAATCCTGGCACTAAATCATATTCGTGAATAGACCGAATATCTATCCAACGCGCATCACTAACATCGCTATCGGCTTTAGGTTGGGTATTTTCACCGGTTAATACGGCGAAAAAATCGATAATGACATAATGGAAAGGTGGCATATTACGTTCAACAACCGCAACAATGTGTTTAACTTCAACGGATAATCCTGTTTCTTCGTAGACTTCGCGTTGACAGGCGGTAATGAGCGATTCTCCTGCTTCTTGTTTCCCACCCGGTATAGACCATAAACCGCAAGCCGGTGCTTTATTTCGCTTTATCAGCAATACATGCTGGTGTTCATTAAATATCACAGCGCTAACGCCAATAGCTGGTTGAGTAAAAGGGGTATTTTGCATGGTTTTAATCGAGTTTTAGTGCAGCTAACTGCTTAGACGGCTTGGTAAATCTCAAACGATGAGGTGGAGTATGAATTTCTCAAAATTAGTCATTTTAACGTTCATTGTTAATTTCTCATTGTCGCCTTTAATTAGCTATGCTGAAGAGACGCCGCCGTTGGTCTCGAACTGCTCAGGCTGTCATGGTGTTCAAGGTAAAAGCGCTAATCCAGAATTACCGAACTTGGCAGCACAACGAGTCAATTATATAACGAGTCAATTAAATGCGTTTAACTCGGGAGCAAGAAAGAATTCGGTGATGCAAGCAATAGCTGCGCAATTAAACGAGCAAAATATTGCCGAACTTGCTGGCTATTATGCCGGGTTAGCGCCTGTCTCGTCAGGCGCTGATCCGGCACTCGCTAAAGCGGGTGAGGGTAAAGCCGCTATGTGTTTAGGTTGTCACGGTTCACGCGCTCAAGGAAATAACCAGATTCCACGCTTAGCAGGACAGGCGCCAGGTTATTTAATCAAGCAATTGCAAAACTTTAAGTCAGGGTTTCGGCAAGGCGGTCCTATGCAAGCAATCAGTAGCAGCTTGTCAGACCAAGATATGGCTGAGATTAGCGCTTATTTAGGTTCTTTGCAGTAATACCGGTTTTGTTTCGCATATACTTTAAACGGTTAAGTTTTTCGGTTTTTAGGTAGGGTGCACTGTGCGCACCTTTTTGATTGATTTTTATGATGTTATAAAGGTTGTACAGCGACCCCTACCTATCTAAAAACCGAATGTGACCGTTTGAAGTATATTTTATGCTTATGCCGTTAGAGGGGCTTTTTTAAACCCTGTTGTCGTTTTTATGCCCGTCAATATGTCATTGTTGTGAAATTTTGGCTTAATATTTGCTTTACCTATTTCGCTACACATGTTTTTTCTCTTAAGTTAATTCCTTTGCGCCTTAGCAGTAAGGCGCTTTTTTTAGTTAATTTCTCGATTTAATAAAAATTTTTCAGAAAAAAAATGGTTGTTTAGCGATAAATCATAGATTTTCTCTATATGACAATAACGACAGACCTGTAAGATTATTGTCAGAAACGCGACATTGGTAAATGCTTATGAAAAAATTTCAAACGATTTCGGTTAACGAAGCCCAAACCATCATTACCGAAGCACAGCCTATGATTTTAGATTGTCGTGAGCTGAAAGATTATCGTCGCAGCCATATTGCCGGTGCATTACATGTGCATGAAGGTTTAAAAGAGTCGCTGGTCAAAAGCAAAAATAAGCAACAAGCTTTATTAATCTATTGTTATTACGGTCATGCTAGCGAGCATTTGGCCGAGTTTTTCTGTGATTTCGGCTTTGGCACTGTTTATAGCTTGGCAGGGGGTTATTCAAGTTGGCAAGAACAACAGGTGCTTAATGGACGCCGTTGTTAAAGATTGGTGGGCTGAGCAAGGTTCGGCGGATGAGCGTCAAGCGCTAATCGTAGCGTGTCGGCAAGGGCGTAGCGATATTGTGCAAGCGTTAGTGTCCAGTGGTGTGTCGTTAAGTGCTATTGATGCGTATGGTAATAATGCGTTATGGGCAGCGTGTTATTCCGAAAGTTTGGCTTGTATTCATAGTTTATTGGCGGCAGGCATTGATAAGGATTACCAAAATCCTGATACAGGCGCTACCGCTTTAATGTATGCGGCTTCTAGCGGTAAGGCAGAGGTTGTTGAGTGTTTGTTAGCTGCGGGTGCGGATTACTCACTCAAGTCCAAAGATGATTTTACTGCTTTGGATTTAGCTTCGACGCGAAAGATTCTCAAATTATTATCTTCTTTAGTCGTTTCAGGAGTTTGAAATGGATGCATTACCTCGTGACTTAGCTTTACGGATTGCGCTAGCAACGCGCATTTTACCGGGTATTGATTTACCTAAATTATTAGAAATTTTACATTCAAAGTTAGGCTCACCGTTAACGGATGAAAAGCTAAAATCAATTACCGTGACGCAATTGAAAACTGGTATAGGCAGTTTAGATGGTGAGGAAGATGGCGAGGATATAGGGATTGGTTTAGCTAATATTAAATTGGCTGTGCGTTATTTATGGGGTGAGGAAGAGCAAGACGAAGATTTGCCGGAAATTATGCCCTATCATGACGGAGACATGCCTGATTCCATCCGGGTTGCGATTGGCTCAAATAGCGGTGCGTTAGTTAATGGTCATTTTGGTTCGTGTATTCGCTTTTTAGTGTATCAATTATCCGAAACCGATTATCGCTTAATTGATATACGCTCAACCATTGAAGCCGATAGTGCCGAGGATAGGAATTTATTTCGCGCTAATTTGATAAAAGACTGTCATGTCTTATTTGTGCAATCCATAGGTGGCCCGGCGGCCGCTAAAGTCATTCGAGCCGATATTTATCCGATTAAAGTGCCAGATGTTATTGAAGCGAAGGAACAATTAATAGAATTTCAAAAAGTTTTTGCGGCCCCACCGCCTTGGTTTGCCAAAGCGCTAGGCCGCACACCGGAAGAAAGTGTGCGTTTTAGTCATGATGATGGCTGTTAATGCTGATTAATTGAACGTGATGCGCTGTTGTTGTCGTCTTGGCGATGAATGCTGTGTGTTTAACGTGAAAAATCCCATGAGTTGTTCCAATTGCTCGGTTTGAGCATTCATTTCTTCAGAGGTTGCCGCGAGCTGTTCGGTAGAAGATGCATTTAATTGTACTGATTGGTTGAGTTGAGTAATTGCTTGATTAATATGAGTTGCATCGTCGGTTTGTTGTTGCGAAGTGGATACGATTTCCTGAACGAGTTCTGATGTGGTTTTAATGCTGGTGATAATTTGCAACAATGCTTCACCAGCATTTTCTGACAGTCTTACGCTATCTATTGCTAAGCCACTGATTTCTTGTGCAGCGATGCGGCTGCGCTCGGCGAGTTTACGCACTTCATCGGCAACAACGGCAAAGCCTTTGCCTTGTGCGCCTGCTCTTGCGGCTTCAATATTGGCGTTTAATGCCAATAGGTTGGTCTGATAGGCGATGTCGTCAATGACACTAATTTTGTCGGCAATGCTTTTCATCGCAATCATGGTTTGTTGTACCGTTTGTCCACCATGCTCAGCGATTTCGGCGGCTTGTAATGCGGTTTCATCGGTTATTTTGGCGTTATGGGCATTGCGATTAATCGAAGCGAGCATTTTTTCTATGGTTAATGCGGTTTGTTCACTGCTAGCTGCTTGCTCGGTGGCGGACAGGCTTAACGCTTGCGCGGCAGAACTGACTTGGGCAGAGGCTTGAGCTAATTGGTCTGTTGCGCTATGCACCCCGCTAACAACTTCTGACAATATCGCACAGGTATTGTTGCCAGCATCGCCTAGTTGTTTAAAAACCCCTTTAACATCGCCTAATGCATGTTGAGATAACCGACCTTGCTCTAATGCGGTAAACACTGTCATTAACTCCTGAGCAGTTTGTTCGAGCTGGGCAACGGTGGAGTTGCTGGCAATTTTTATAGCGTTAAACGCCCCCTGGTAATCGGTATGGATAGTTTTAGTTAAATCGCCTTGGGCAAGCGCATTTAGAACCTGTTGAATATCGGTTAATCCTGCTTCCGTCGTGGTCATTAATTGATTAATGCCATCGCTTAATGCAACTTGAAATCCCGACATGCCCGTGTTATCGATACGGATACTGAAGTTGCCTCGGTTAGCTTCGCTAACTACATTATCCAGTTGATGCACAATGCTGCGCAATTTTTCCATCATTTCTGCTATGGCAACTAGTAGTGTCCCTGTTTCATCCCTACGCGTAAATTGCTATCTCAAAATTCAAATCGCCCCTAGCCATGCGGTTAGCAAAGCCGACAACTTGCGTTAAAGGTGTAACGATTGAACCGATAAGCCATAAGCCGGCGCTAAGTCCTATTATTAAGCTTACGATAAGTGTAGCAACAGCCAACGTTTGGAGTAAGTCGTATAACGCTTGAGCATTGTTGTATTCTTGTTGTGCAACCGTTAACTGTAAATCGATTAATTCAGCAATTTTATCGCTAATAGGGTCAACAACTTGGTATAGCGGGCCATCGAATTCTTCGAGTTGTTTGGGTATATAACCTGATTTTGCCGATAAGAATTGTTGTAAGTGCAATATGGGCTGTTTTGCTCGTATAAAGCGGCTCGACACTTCATTTGCCAGCTTGGTCTCGGTCGTGGTTAAACGTGTTTTTAAATAAGCCTCCCATAGGGTTGTGATGCGTTTAACCGCATTATCGACACGCGCACTCGCCTCCTCAGCCGTAAAAATACCCGCATTGGTTTTGTTGACGGCATCGATAATGTCAACCGCATAAGCATCTGCAATTTGCTTTAACTGTTTTAGCGGCACCACTCTGTCTTGGTAAACAGTTGCTAGGCCTAGATTGCTTTGCTTTATGCCATACCAGCCCATGCCGCCAATGACTAATTGCAAAATACACAGTAAAAATACTAACCCTAATAATCGTGTTTTTATGCTTAAGTGGCCTAGCAATCGAGTCATTTTCTTTTCCGTGTTTGAATGAATTAAAGTTTTTGATGGCGTCTGTTTATAGCTCGCCCAATTTGAGAACCGTAGTTCGTCTCCGGGTCGTCATCTCGGCATGGATTGCCAAGAACACAGGGGGACTTGAAGAGCGCCATCCATGGCACTGGATTCCGGCAATCCATGCCGGAATGACGGGTATGTAAAACTATGGTTTTCTGATTGGTCG
>NZ_LAJX01000202.1 GCF_000963695.1 Methylocucumis oryzae | reverse complement strand
GACAGAAAACTGGCTACCCACTTAAGCCGGGACAGGGCATTCAGAGCACAGGACGCCGTAAATACATCCCTGTAGGCTTGGCGGCAGCATCCCTGCTGCCGACACCTGCGCTCTAAACACCCTGTCCCGGCTTGGTATTGTCCCGTTTTAAGTTGGTAGCCAGAAAACTTAATAACGCTACCTAATAAGCTTGGCATTTGTTCAATGCAAGCTATATTGTTATCACATTGTTGATAGCAGTCTTAAAATAAGCGTAACCTGATAAATCCATGGGAGTTATGGGAGATTTAACCACTTCTGGATTGCCATCGTAACTGTTTCTATCATATTAACCTGCCGATGCAGCCAAGGATGTAACCCCATGAAAACAAAATGCGTTGATGCTATTTCTCGCTCTGAAATTACCCCTAAGTCATTGTTTTATTCTCGCCGTCACTTTATGCAAACAACGGGCGGCGCTGCTTTAGCGGCGATTGTGGCGCAACCGTTAAAAGCCGGTGAAAAATTATCCGGTGCTAAGCCATCAGCTTTTAACACCGATGAAGAGTTAACGCCTTATAAAGACGTCACCACGTATAATAATTTTTATGAATATGGCACAGACAAGGAAGACCCCTTTAAAAACTCAGGACGCTTGCAGACAAAACCTTGGACAGTGACGGTTGATGGTGAAGTGCATAAGCCTAAAACGTTTTTCGATAGAAGAGTTGTTAACATTAGCGCCTTTAGAAGAGCGCATTTATAGACTGCGATGTGTTGAAGCGTGGTCTATGGTGATTCCGTGGTTAGGTTATTCATTAGCCGAAATCATTAACCGCGTCGAACCGACTGAAAATGCGCGTTTTGTCGAGTTTACTAGTTTACACGACCCTATGCAGATGCCGGGCCAGCGCTCATCGGTGTTGGCTTGGCCTTACAAAGAAGGCTTGCGCTTAGATGAGGCGATGAATCCATTAACGTTGTTAACGTTAGGTTTGTATGGCGAGGTTTTTGCCGAAACAAAACGGTGCCCCTGTGCGAATTGTCGTACCGTGGAAATATGGTTTTAAAAGCCCTAAATCGATTGTTCGTATTCGCTTGGTTAAAGAACAACCGGTATCGAGCTGGATGCAAGCAGGGCCTGATGAATATGGTTTTTATTCTAATGTCAATCCAAATGTTGACCATGCGCGCTGGAGTCAAGCCAAAGAGCGTCGTATTGGTGAGTTTTTTAAACGCAAGACGTTAATGTTTAATGGTTATGAACAACATGTCGCAGCGATGTATAGCGGTATGGATTTACAAAAGTATTTTTAGCCATGACGTGGAATGCTCCAGATACCAAAATGCTGTTCTGGGTAAAAACAGCGTTATTTCTGCTCGCATTGTTGCCGTTGGCTAATTTAATAGTGAAAGCGGTTATTGATGAGTTAGGTGCTAATCCTATTGAAAAAATAACTCGCACGACAGGCTACTGGACATTAACGCTCATATTAATCACATTGACTTTGACGCCGCTACGGCGGTTATCAGGCTGGGTGTGGCTAGTACGGTTAAGAAGAATGCTAGGCTTGTTTGCATTTTTTTATGCGAGCTTGCATTTTACGACGTACTTAGTGTTAGACCAGTTTTTTGATGTGGCCAGTATTGCCAAAGACATTGTCAAGCGACCGTATATTACGGTTGGCTTTCCGGCATTTATGTTACTGATTCCTTTAGCTGTCACGTCAAACGACAACATGATACGCCGACTAGGCGGTAAGCGTTGGCGTTTATTACATCGTTTGGTATACGTGAGCGCTATAGGTGGCGTCATACATTATTGGTGGCTGGTTAAGAAAGATTTAACCAATCCCATCACGTTTGCCATCATATTAGCGTTGCTATTAGGTTTTAGGCTCGCAGATAGTGCTTATAAGCGCTATCTGCAGAGGTGTTAAAAACAATGAAACCCCTTTTGATTGTAAAAACAGGTTCAACATATCCGGCTATTCAACAGCAGTTTGGTGACTTTGACGATTGGCTACAGTCGACTTGTGCTTGTGAGCATGTGTTGTATCAGGTGTGGTTGCCAGAGCTTGAACCGCCACCGGAGCCTACGGCATTTTCGGGTGTGATAATTACCGGCTCACCCGCTATGGTGACTGAGCAAAAAGATTGGATGCGTAGTGCGGCACAGTGGTTGCTGACAGTGATGGAGCGAGATATTCCGGTGTTAGGTATCTGTTTTGGTCATCAATTGCTAGCTTATGCATTAGGTGGTGTGGTTGATTATCATCCATTAGGCCGGGAAATTGGCACGGTCTCCATTGCGTTAACTGATTTAAGCGCTGATGATGATTTATTTGCTACGTTACCTATCTGTTTTAATGCTCATGTTACTCACGCACAATCGGTAAGAGTGTTGCCTTGTGGAGCAAAAGTATTAGGTGGTAATGCCTTTGAACC
>NZ_LAJX01000201.1 GCF_000963695.1 Methylocucumis oryzae | reverse complement strand
GAGAGCATAGGGCCTAACGTCGCTAACAGTAAGTGTCTAATCTGCTGTATCGCTGGTGCGCTGACTTGATGCAAGCTAAAAAACATTACCAGTAACGGTAACGTGCCTAACACGCCGTAAGTCAGGGCTTGCCAGGTCAACTCAAGGCTAATCATAGGGTTAATACCCGCTAGCCAAGCCAATATCAGCGCTAGCAATGCTAGCGAGGATTCAAAAAAGCACGCCGCAGCAAACAAACTTTCAAATTTATACCAGGAATTAGACATCGGTTTACAACAAGTAAAAGTGCTAATGATACCTGAATTTTGTGATGGGGTAGTGTTGTTTTAAAGTAGGTTTAGCCAATGACTTACAGTTACAAATCGATACGCAATTCAGTTAACACGGCGTGAGATGCTCTGACGCTTCTTGTCGCCATGTATACTTTAAATGGTTAAGTTTTGTAGATACTGTCTTAGCTCTTATTAAGCCAGTGGCTTAAATGACAACAAAATCGGCATTGGTCATTGATAAGCCCGCACCTAACACCGCAATTTGTATAGCTGCACCGCTGCTACTGCCGTCGGCATCATAAAACAACGCACCGGTATTGCTGTTGTAAATCAGAAAGTCATTGTTATCTAAGGCAGAAGCTCCGATGATAAAGTTAACCGCTTTGACTATGCCGGTTTTAGTAAAACGCCGTGAAGATTTGATTTTCTAAGCTAATCGTGTCATCCGCTACCGAGAAATTAACCAATGTGTCGATGTTATTTGCCAATGCTGTGTTAAAAATAAAGCTGTCTTTTCCGATACCGCCGGTTAGTACATCGTTACCTAAACCACCATTTAATTGGTCATCACCTAGGCCACCATGCAATAAATCGTTACCGTTACCGCCGTTCAATGTGTCATTACCGGCATCGCCGTGTAACAAATCATTGCCATCGCTGCCATCAAGCTGATCATCGCCAAGATCGCCGTCCAATAAATCATTACCGGCGTTGCCGATGATCTGGTCATTGCCAATCGTACCCGCTAATAAATCATCGCCGCTGCCGCCAGTAATCGCTTGTGAGGCTGAGGCAACTTTAGCGGTAGCGGCACTCGCTACGCTTTCGGCATTGCCTAAACCGTCGGTATAGCTGGCAATGACTTTAATGGTTTTGCCAATGTCGTTGGGGGTAACAACATAGCTATTCCCGGTTGCTAAGGTTTTATTACCGGTTTTCCAGGTATAAGTGATAACGCCTAAACCGTCTTCGTCAGCTAACGTATTGCTAGCGATTAGTGTTTGTCCGACTTCAGGCGTTTTATCGCTGATTTTAACGGCTCCGGTAGGTGTATGATTTGTTATTGCTTGAAAAACATCGTCGGTATCAATATTGGCAAAACTAACAACATCGGAATTGATTAGGTTGGCGACTGAGGAGCTGTCGCCGCCATTTGAGCTAAAGCCCCATGTGACTACTGAACCATCGGCTCTTAAGGCAGAAAACGCATAACGATTTGAAAATATCTTTATGACATCAATTGTGCCATCTAGCATGTTTGCTACCGCACTACTGTCGCCACCCCAATCCAACGTACTCCAGGTAACCACTGAGCCATCTACTCGCAAAGCGGCAAAAGCGGATTCAGTAGATGCAATCTGAGTTACATTGATTGAGCCATCTAGTTTATCAGCTACTTCAGAAGTATTACCAGAGCCTCCCCAAGTAACCACCGAGCCATCAGCCCGTAATGCGGCAAAAGCATCATATGCGGAAAAAATGCTTATGATATCAATGCTGCCATCAAGTTTGTCAGCTACAGCATTGCTGTTACCGCTCCAATTATTACCCCAAGTGACTACTGAGCCGTCGGCATGCAAGGCGGCAAAGGCGTATCGTGTTGAAAAAATTTCTGTGACATCATTAGTGCCATCTAGTTTATCGGCTACAGAGCTGCTATCGCCTCCAAAAGCGCTGCTACCCCAAGTAACCACAGAGCCGTCGGTACGAAGAGCCGCAAATGCATCGTAGGTTGAAAATATCTGGGTAACATCGACAGCACCGTTCAATTTCGTAGCCACGGCACTACTATCACCACCGCCAATATTAGACCCCCAGGTAACCACTGAACCATCAACACGCAAAGCTGCAAAGGCCGACTCTGCTGATAAGATTTGTGTAACATCAATATCACCATTTAGCTTGTCAGCTACGCTGCTACTATCTCCACTAGGATTCCATCCCCAGGTTACTACTGAACCATCTGCGCGTAATGCAGCAAAGGCCTCTTCGCTCGAAAAAATTTGTACCACATCGATATTGCCATTTATTTTGCTGGCTACAATACTACTATCCCCTCCATAGCTACCATCTCCCCACGTAATTACCGAACCGTCAACGCGAAGAGCAGCAAAAGCAAAAGGTGTTGAAAATATTTGCTTAACGCCAATAGAACCATTGAGCTTATCACCAACAGCGCTACTATTACCTCCAGAATACCCCCAAGTTATAACCGAACCATCAGCGCGTAATGCAGCAAAGGCGGTTTGTGTTGAAAAAATTTGCATAGTATCGATAGTTCCATCCAACTGGTTAGCAACTGCACTGCTGTTGCCACCATGAGTGCCAAGCCCCCAAGTTACCACTGAACCATCGGCTTTAATCGTGGCAAATGCATATTCATTCAGCCACTCTCCTAATGTATGACCAGGAAATAACTGTTGATTAGGTGTTGTCGTGACGGTATATGTTTTAGACATAAAACTGAACTCCAAAGAAAGTTAGAGAAAGATACAAACGCCATGATTATAAACAGCTAGCAATTTGCTACAATCAAGCAGGACTTGTGATAACACCCATCGTATAGGTATTTTATGTCAGTGCATGAAAAAATCCGCTTGGTTAGACAGTTAAAAGGCTGGTCGCAAGAGGAAGTAGCTAACAAATTAGGCATGTCACCAAACGGTTACGGCAGTATTGAGCGCGGTGAAACGGATGTTAATTTTTCAAGACTTGAACAAATTGCTGAATTGTTCAATATCAGACTATCTGATTTGCTAAAAATAAATGAAAAAATTGTGCTCAATCAAGCAGGAACTAACAATCTTCAAAGCGTCTGGCATATCGGTTCTTGCTCCCCTGAATATTTACAACTAAAAGCCGAACTAGAAAAACAACTTGCGCTGAATGAGCAAAAAGATAAAGAAATTGAATACTTAAAAGAAATTAACGAACTGTTAAAAAATCCAGGAAACTTTGGTTAGCGTTATAAATTGTCATTCCGCCAGGGATTGGCGGAATCCAGTGCCAAGGAGGGCATACTTCCGACGTCTTGGTAGCTTGGTGCAGAGCTTTAGCTTCAACCCACTTCCCTGTGTCTGGATTCCGCCAATCCCTGGCGGAATGACGTGACTTTAAAAATTTTTTCTAACGATGAAAAAAAGAACCCTGTATTTATATTTTAGCCAGCAAGAAAAATGGGACATTATATGTTGGGGTTACATCCAATTTGGTTCAACGTATTTATCAACATCGCGAAAACTTAGTTGATGGTTTTACTAAACGCTACGGCGTACATGATCTAGTATGGTATGAGCCGCATGAAACCATGGAGAGTGCGATATTAAAAGAGAAGCGACTGAAAACATGGGAGCGTGCCGCTAAAATCAGATTGATTGAGAGTACTAATCCAACATGGCAAGACTTGTGGCCGACTTTAACCGATACTTCCTTGTAACTGGATTCCGCCAATCCCTGGCGGAATGACGTTGCGTGTAAATAGGTTCAACTTAAAGCGGGACAGATTTAATTTATAGTCAGTTGAGCTAAACCGTCATTCCGGCATGGATTGCCGGAATCCAGTCACATGGATGTGAATGTATTTATTAATATTAATTATAAATCAAATAGTTATGTTTTTTTAGGTTACCATTCTGCGCTTGCCAGGGCGTATCCAACATGGCAAGACTTATGGTCAAATTTAATGCCTACATCCCTGTAACTGGATTCCACCGAACCCTGGCGGAATGACGTTGCATGTAAATTATATTCATATTATAGCCGCGACTTTACTAGGACATAACATGACAGCACAAGAATGGTTAAGTTGGTATCCAAACCCATTACCTGAGTTAATCGCACGCTTAGATGCAATTAAGCTACCGGAATGGCCGGATGTAGTGTTAGAGACAGACTTATCGGCTGAGTTAAATCATTGGTTATGTCAGTGGTTGTCGGCGTGTTTTAGTGAGTTAGGCTTGCTTGAGGTTAGCCACGCTCATGCGAGCCGTTCAGGTTGGCCGGAGTATTTTTCGCGTTGGCAGGCGGAGAGTTTGCGGCAATTAGTCGCTTCTGGTTTAGCGGTGAAAACAGGCGAGCACTATCAATTGACTGGCTCGATTGTTAATCGAGCGAGCTTAATTCAGCAATGGCATGATGCCGGATTTCGCGCGCGTTGTCCTGATGTGTTTCATGCGCAAATGCAGTTACTCGAAGCGTGTGTCTGGGCGTTGCCGGATATTTTGACGGGTCAACGTAAAGCTACCGATGTATTATTTCCTAACTCCAGCATGGCATTAGTCGAGGGTATTTATAAGGGTAATCCGTTAGCTGATGCGTATAATCAAATCGTGCAAGACAATGTTTTGGCCTATTTGCATCAACGCTTAGCGTTAGAGCCTAACGCGCAATTTCGTGTGTTAGAAATTGGCGCGGGTACTGGTGGCACTAGTGCGGGTTTGTTTAAGCGCTTAAAACCGTTACAAAACCATATCGCTGAATATTGTTATACCGATTTATCTAAGGCGTTTTTAAATCATGCGGAAAACCAATACGCAGGCGATGCGCCGTATTTACGCACGGCGCTCTTTGATGTCAGTAAAGCGCCGTCGGTCCAGGGTTTAGCCAATAATACCTATGATATGGTCATTGCGGCGAATGTGTTACATGCGACGCCTAGCATAAAGCCGACGCTACGCCATGCTAAGCAGTTATTACGCAATCGCGGCGTGTTGGTATTAAATGAAATTAGTGCCAATTCGTTAATGGCGCATTTAACGTTTGGCTTGCTGGCGGGTTGGTGGTTGTATCAGGATGAGCATTTACGCATTCCCGGTAGCCCAGGTTTGTCGCCTGACACCTGGCAAGACGTGTTGTTAAATGAGGGCTTTAATCACGTACTGTTTCCAGCGCCGGATTGGCATGGCTTAGGTCAGCAGATTATTCTGGCGCAAAGTGATGGCCGGGTGCGTTTAACTCAGGCAAGTGCGCCGACAAAACCGGTGTTAACACCCGCACCAACAATAGTTAAGGCAAACCCTACAGTGTCTGCTGTATCTGAATTAAGCCCGCGCGCGGCTTTGCTCGCCTGGTTAAGCCAAGCGGTGGCGGCGTGTTTAAAAATGCCTGTCGAGAAAATTCATGCCGGTAAAGCCTTAGAGTCGTATGGTTTGGATTCGATTTTAGTGGTGCAATTAACCAATCAATTGCATAAACATTTTAACGGCGTTACCAGTACGTTGTTTTTTGAAGTCGCCACGCTTAATGCTTAGCCGATTACTTATTACACCATTATCAGGCGCAGGTGTTGGCTTTACTGCGCGTAACACCCAACACACAGCAGCACCATGAACAGCCGTTGCCTACATTAAAGCCTAAAGCTGTGCCGAGTAAAACCTTTGAGCATAGCCCGATAGCCGGCTCGTTCGACGTCGCCGTAATTGGTTTAAGCGGACGTTACCCCAAGGCCAATACGCTGAATGAGTTTTGGCAGCTATTAAGCGCGGGTGTTGATGCCATTAGCGAGATTCCAGCTGAGCGTTGGGATTGGCGCGATGGCTTTGGCTATAGCCGCTGGGGGGGATTTATTGAGGGCGTCGATGAATTTGACCCGTTGTTTTTCCAAATTTCACCTAGAGATGCCGAGCGTATGGACCCGCAAGAACGCTTGTTTTTGCAAATCGCCTATGCCTGTATAGAAGATGCCGGTTACACGCCTCTGGGCTTATCGGAACAGCGCAAGGTTGGCGTGTTTGTCGGCGTGATGAACAGCTTATATGCCGCTCGTGCTAGTCATTGGTCTATTGCTAATCGCGTGTCTTATGCCTTAGATTTTCAAGGACCTAGTTTAGCCGTCGATACGGCCTGTTCATCTTCGCTGACGGCGATTCATTTAGCGTTGAATAGTTTAGCGACGGGAGAGAGTGACGTCGCGCTAGCCGGTGGCGTTAATTTAATCTTAGACTCTAGCCATTTTCAGCTATTAAGCGATATGACGATGATTTCGCATAGCCCCTATTGTCGAGCCTTTGGCGCGAATGCCGATGGTTTTGTCGATGGCGAAGGGGTAGGGGCGGTGTTGCTAAAACCGTTAGCGCAAGCCATTGCTGATGACGACCGTATTTATGGCGTGATTAAAGCCAGTGCAGTGAATGCAGGGGGTAAAAGCAATGGTTTTACTGTACCGAATCCAACTGCACAAGCTCAACTCATTGCCAACGCGATAAGTCGGGCGAAGATTCATCCTAGAGCGATTTCTTATCTTGAAGCGCATGGCACGGGTACGGCGTTGGGTGACCCTATTGAAATTAGCGCGTTAACTAAAGCTTTTCAACAAAGCGCGGCAGGTAGCGCTGTCGAAACAGGTTATTGTGCGTTAGGCTCGGTGAAGTCCAATATCGGCCATAGCGAAAGCGCGGCGGGCATGGCGGGTTTAACTAAGGTGTTATTGCAATTACAGCATCAGCAATTAGTACCTAGTCTGCATTCAGCCCAGTTAAATCCTGCGATAAACTTTGAGCAAACACCTTTTTTTCGTGCAGCAACGCGTACAAGCGTGGCAAAGACCCGTGTTGAGTCATAACGGCGTGATGACTGAATATCCACGCATTGCTGGCCTATCATCGTTTGGTGCGGGCGGTGCCAATGCACATGTCATTGTCGAAGAATATCAGGAAACTCAGCCTCGTACCGTTTATCCTCAGCAACCTGCGCTTATCGTGTTATCAGCTAAAACCGAGCTAGCCTTGCAACAACGGGCGCAGAGTTTGGTGGAGTATAGTAGCGAGTACGAATTATTAGACATTGCCTTTACCTTGCAAACTGGGCGCGTGCCTATGACTTACCGTTTAGCTTTTGTTGCTATATCCCATGATGAGCTAAGTGCTAAGTTAAATGCGTTTATTTCGGGCAAGTCATTTATTGGTTATCGCGGTGTGGTCAAAGCCGACGAAATTGAGCCGGAGACGTTTGTATTTACTGGTGAAATAGCCGATGAGTATGAGCAGTTGGCAAGAGCATGGACTCGAGGCGCTGAGATTGATTGGTTAAGCTTATATCAGGGTTTTAAACCAAGAAAACAGCGTTTACCTAGCTATCCATTTGCCAAAAACCGTTATTGGCAACCGATACGCGTGACGCGGCAATTTAGTCCTGTTGCAACAGCACCAATTGACTGGGATGGTTATTCGTATAGGCTGCATTGGCAAGAACAAGGATTAGCTGATAATGCACCAACTATCAATAAAGGACCTGTCTTAATCGTGCTCAGCGGTGAGCGTGGTATAGCGCTCGCTCAAGCCTTAAGCCAATACCATCAGCAACAAAGTTTAGCAACGACGTGTTGGCATATTGAGGACATAGCCAATCAAGATGCCAGTGGTTTTGAACACGGTTTACGCGAGCTGGGCTTAGTGCAAACGGTTTATTTTATTTCTACACCGAATCTGACTGAGATAACCAGCGCTAACATCACAACCAGCCTGAACCAGCACGAGCTACAATTTTTACGCTTACTCGCAGGATTACGGAAGCTGTTAACGCCTGAAAGCCGGATAAGCTTCACGCTGCTTACTTGTGATACCCAAGCAGTTGACTCAGCGCCGCTGAATCCTTATGGTGCGGGTTTAACCGGTTTGGCTTATGCGTTAGCGCAAAGCGAACACAGGATTCAAGTCCGTAATCTCGATATTGCCAATGTGTTATTAAGCCAGCCGCAAGCGCTAGTACCAAGAATATTAGCCGAACCGTTTAAGACGCGTGGTGATGTCGTCAAACTCTCTGCTAACAAGCGTTATCAACAGCAATTTGACCGGTTTAATACTGAAGTTTTACCTTCGGCCTTACGTCAGAGCGGCGTGTATGTGATTTTAGGGGGCGCGGGTACGATAGGTCAGGCCTTGAGTTTCAGCTTAATCGAGCACTATCAAGCGCAACCGGTTTGGTTAGGTCGAACCCAGGCCGAGGCACCAGAACTAACGCAAAAATTAGCCGGGTTTACTAAAACCGGTATCACACCTGCGTATTATCAAGCCGATGTCACGGATTTAGAACAACTACGTCGGGTTATTCAAGCCATTCAGCAACGCTTTGGCAAGATTAACGGGGCTATTTTTGCTGGCTTAGTGATTCAGTTTTGAGCAACCGTTAGCGGTGTTAAGCGAAGCTGCGTTTTGGCAAACGCTGAATGTTAAAGCCTTAGGTAGTTTGAATGTCTATCAAGCCTTAATCGAGTACGACTTAGACTTTTTATGTTATTTCTCATCGGGTCAAGCGTATGCATTTTCGGGTGCAGCCAGCTTGCCAGCGTATGCGGCCGGTATTACGCAAGCGGATAGTTTGGTGCAGGCGCTTAGCGTCAATGCGCCGTTTCCAGTCGGCATTATTAATTGGGGTTTTTGGCAAGATAGCGTGAAAGCAGTCGCCAATGCCGGTGAGGTCGGGGCATTAAGTCGAGAGGCGGGCTTTGCTTGTTTTGAGCGTTTTATTAGCCAATTAACTCAGCAAGGGCTAACGCAACTGTTATGCTTAAATGCGTCTGCAGCGGTTTTAGCGCTAATGCCGGGTGCTGAAAAGAACGTTAAGGCATTAACACCAACCGCTACAGCCAGAATATCGCCAGATGCTCCTTCGAATGAAGCCCGATTTAAAGACTTAGTAAAAACCAGCTTATCAGAGGCGTTGAAACTAGCTGTCGACGACATAGACAATAACACGGCATTTTCTGATTACGGCATGGATTCAGTCGTCGCGGTCGGTTTTGTTAAACGTATTGCGGATGCATTAAGCTGTGAATTAAACACTGCATTGATTTATGACTATACGACGGTAAATCGGCTAACGGATTATTTGTTACGGCATCATCACGAGTCTGTGCCAACCGCCGATTCTAGCTCGTCTTATTGGTCGATTTTGGCTAAAGCACGCAGGCTATTAGGGTTGAAGCGCCATAACAAAGCAACACTAAGCACAACAGGCTCAGCAACAGATATTGCAATTATTGGCATGGCGGGGCAGTTTCCAGGGGCTTCGGATATTAGCCAGTTTTGGCAAAATTTAATTAATGGCATTGATGGTTTAAGTCTGTCGGCACAACAAACGGGGCTGGCAGGCTTATTAACGGAGCGTCATTGTTTTGATGCGTTGTTTTTTAATATTTCACCGCGCGAGGCTGAGGCCATGAGCCTGCAGCAACGCTTAGTGTTAGAACAAGCCTGGTTGGCATTAGAAGATGCCAGTATTAACCCTAAAACCTTAACTGATACGCGCACCGGTATTTTCATCGGTGCTGAGCCTAGCCATTTCGTCGGCGAATCATTTACCGGCGCTTCAGATGCCATTATCGCATCGCGCTTAGCCTATTTTTTAGATTTAAAAGGCCCGGCATTAGTTGTCAATACCGGCTGTTCATCGTCAGCAGTCGCGTTGCATTTAGCGTGTCAAAGTTTAATCAACCAAGAGTCGGAGCTGGCTTTAGCGGGTGGCATTTTTGTGGGTTTAACTCCCGATATGTTGCAAACCTTATCGGCTATTGACATGTTATCTGCCAGTGGTAGCTGTAAAAGTTTTGACGCTGATGCGGATGGAACAGCGTTTGCCGAAGGCGTTGGCATTGTCGTGTTAAAACGGCTAGCGCAAGCCATAGCCGAGGGCGATCCGATTTATGCTGTGATTCAAGCTTCCATGATGAATCAAGATGGGGCTAGCAACGGCATGACTGCGCCTAATGGTTTAGCGCAACAAGCGTTGTTAACCGAGTTGTATAACACTAAGCGAATTCAGCCAGAGCGCTTGAGTTATATAGAAACGCATGGCACAGGCACCCGTTTAGGCGACCCTGTGGAAGCCAACGCGCTAGTCAGGACGTTTAAAACCTTTACCGATAAAACAAACTTTTGTGCGCTAGGCAGTGCTAAAGCGCATATCGGTCATACCTCAGCAGCGGCAGGCGTTATTGGTTTGATTAAGCTCGTATTATCGATGCAAAATCAAACCTTGCCGGGTTTATTGCATTTTAAGCGCTTAAATCCGCTAGTTAAGTTAACCGATTCGGCCTTTTATATCGCCAAACATACTCAGGCTTGGCCTAAGCCGTTAACGGGTTTACGGCAAGCCGGTTTAAGTTCGTTTGGTCATAGTGGTACGAATGTGCATATTGTGGTGGCGGATTATGTGGCTGAAAAAAGTCTTGATTGTTCGACAGAGTTTAATGGTGTTGGCGAGGCATGGGTAATGCTTGGCGGGGATGTCGGCAGCATGGATGCTGCCGCCAAGCCCTCAGGGATGAGTTCACGGCGACCCCGACAAGCATTACCCATGTCTGCCCAGGACTTCGTTATCGTTCTATCCGCCAAAACTCCAGAACGTTTAAGCGTTTATGCGCAAAAACTGTTAGCGTTCATCGACAGTTATTCCGGTGAGTTAGCCGATTTAGCCTATACCTTACAAGTTGGACGTGAAGCCATGACGTATCGCTTAGGTTTTTGTGTGGCTTCACTGAGTCAATGCCAATCGGTGTTAAGCGACTATTTAACGGGGCAGGGCGAAGGCGAGCATTGGTCAGTGTCTAAAGCACCGCGCGAGGCATTGCTATTAGATTCAACGCTCGAACTTACCACACAACCATCGTTATTACAGGGGTTAGCGTTATGGCTAAAAGGCTATGCGATTGATTGGCAAGTCTATTATGCGTCAGAGAAACCTAAGCGTATTCATGCGCCGGTTTATCCTTTTGCTCGCGACGACTATGGTTGGCAATCGACAACAGCACCTACGCAAATAGAGCCGATGGCAACGACTTCATGGACGGAGTTAACCTATGTTTGGCAGTGGCAGGTACAAGCGCGCACCTTAGAAACTGTTAAAACCACAGGTCCCGTGTTGATTGTGGCACCTTTAGCTGAACAGATGTTGCTAAACGAATTACAACAGCATACAAGAGGTCAATCAGTGACTATTGTGACTGAGTTGGTGCCGACTGAATTAAACATACCTGATAAACTTGCTGCGGTTTATTTCTTTGCGCCTATGTTGGCGGTAGATGACTTGGCGGTGGAAAAACTGTTGCTAAGGCTGATTCATCGGTTAAAAACCGTATGCTCAGCACAGCATTCACTGGATATTTATGTAGTCACCATTGATTGTTTTCCGTTATTTGACCAAAAACGTCCAAGCCAATGCGGCCGGGTTAACGGGTTTAGCCTATGCCTTAGCGCAAAGCGATTATCGTTTTAAGGTTAGAAATATAGATTTAAGTGCGGCTGATATGCGTAGCGATAAGCTTAACACGCTATTGACGGCGATACAGCAAGAACCGGCCAGCGATAGAGGCGAAAAAATAAAACTAGCCCAAGGTTGGCGCTATGTGCAACAGTTTAGCCGGATTAGCTTGGACAATCATAGCTTAACCCGTCTTAAAACCGGTGGTGTGTATGTGATATTAGGTGGCGCGGGCTCCGTCGGTTCAGTGATTACGCGCTATTTATTAGCCGATTATCAGGCGACTGTGATTTGGTTAGGGCGAAAACCGCTAAGCGATAATGTTGTGCAACAAAAACTTGCGCAACTTAATCATCCGTCGCTTTATTATTACCAAGCTGATGCCAATGATTTAGCCAGCATAACCACGGTCATTCACGAACTAAAACAGCGTTTTGGTCAAATTAACGGCGCGATTTTTTCCGGCTTGGTGTTTGCCTATGAGCGTCCGTTGGCCGAACTAAGTGAGGCTGAGTTTGTGGAGGTTTGTACGATTAAAACCACTGGTAGCCGTAATTTTTATCAGGCGTTTAGCGACACGGCCTTAGACTTTATGTGTTACTTTTCCTCGATACAAACCTTTGCCTTTTTATCCGCTAAAGACAGCGCGGCCTATGCCGCCGGTATTAGCTTCACCGATAGTCTTGTGCATTCATTAAAATCTCAATCCTGCTTCCCGATTGGCATGATTAACTGGGGTTATTGGGCAGATACCACATCGGGTACGGCATTAGAACAGCGTTTAGCTCAGTATTTTGGACTGATTAGCGATGAGCAAGGTTGGCGCTGTTTTCAAGCGTTTATCGAGTTGTTATGCAGCGATAGACTCTCGCAGTTACTGTGTATGAATGCCTCGGAAACAGTGCGCGCGTTAATCAACTGCCTTGATGAAGCTATAATTTCTTTAGCGCAAACACAAGACTCGCTGCTAGATGCTTTATTTGATGAGCTAGATGCGTGACTATAGCTCCTTCAAAGTATCAGGTGCAAAATCTTATAGGCGCTGAATTCTCATTTTTTTACCGCGATTAAACAAGCAAAGTTAAACCACTGGAAGTAAACATCTTTGTGTTTAAATCCGGCGCGGCTTAATAACTCCATGTTTTCATCCAAGCGATAAGGTACTAAGACGTTTTCTAGGGCTTCGCGTTTGCGTTGGTTTTCAACATCTGTATAACCGCTGTGAGATTTTTTAAAGTGTAAATAATGGTCTATATATAAGCGGTTTAATACAGTATCCGAGGCGAGTATTTTTTTCTGATAACAATAAAATACCGCCGGGTTTTAAGGCCTGGTAAACCAGTTTAAGTAAAGCTTCTCGACCTATGGGACGAATAAATTGTAACGCCCAATTGATAATAATGGCATTGGCACTGGGAAGCTGAGTTAACTCACTTAAATCAGCGTGTTGTAAACTGACTCGTCCCGCGCTTAAAGCCTCGGTTAATTTAATTTTGGCTTGCTCTAGCATAGGCTGAGAGTTATCAATACCGATAAACTGCGTATCTAGTGGGCAATCAACATGGCTGAGTAAATAAGCGATGCTGGTACCTGTTGAACAACCCAGGTCACAAATAACCGCTTGTTGTTCATTAGCTAGAAATGTCGTGATTAAGTCGGCTTGTAAGCGTTGTATTTCTTGGTAAAACGGCACACTACGCGACACCATGTCATCAAAAACTTGGGCGACTTGTTCATCGAAGGCAAAATCTTGTACTTTTTCGATTTGAGTAAATAAAGTATCTTGAGCGGTCATCGGCTACGAGTGTCTTGCCGGGTTACGATTAAATAATTCAACTAAATGGGCTAAGCGATGCGCGCGCTCGGCTGATAATTGTGACCATTGAAAGCGCCAGCGCCAGTTGCCTTCGGTTGTGCCTGGCGTATTCATGCGATGTTCTGAGCCTAGTTCTAAAATATCTTGCATAGGAATAACGGCTAAGTTGGCGACCGAGGCGAGGGCAGCTTGCACGAGTGCACAGTTTAATGTGGCAAGTGGATTGCCAAGGTATTCAAAGATGTGTTGTTTTTCGTGTTCACTCAGCTTATCACCCCAGCCGGTGGTTGTGTCGTTATCATGGGTACCGGTATAGACCACGCAATTCTTTTCGTAATTATTCGGTAAATACGGATTGTCCGGGCCACTGTCAAAGGCAAATTGCAATATCTTCATACCCGGTAGCTCAAATTCTTTGCGTAACTCTTCGACTTCGGCTGTGATGATGCCTAAATCTTCGGCGACTAAAGGAATTGAACCTAACTGATTTCTGACGGCATTAAGCAGGGCTTTGCCTGGTGCAGTTACCCATTCGCCATTTTGTGCAGTAGGTTCATGAGCTGGGATTTCCCAAGCGGCTTCTAAGCCTCGGAAATGGTCTATGCGTAAAATATCAAATTGCTCTAATTGGGTATGCATACGTTCTACCCACCAGTTAAACCCTGTTTTTTTCAAATACGTCCAGTTATAATGCGGGTTACCCCAGCGCTGGCCTGTTTGCGAAAAGTAGTCCGGCGGCACACCGGCAACAACAAGCATATTACCGGTATCATCGAGTTTAAAGACATCACGATTAGCCCATACATCAGCGCTGTCATAAGAGACAAAAATAGGAATATCGCCAAATAATAAAACACCTTTTTGGTTAGCGTAAGTTTTTAACGCCATCCATTGTTGGAAGAAAACGAATTGCTCAAATTTAATACAGTCAATTTCAGCTGCTAAGCGTTTGCGCGCTTCCTTGATAGATTTACTGTCGCGTTCTTTTAAGTAACTAGGCCATTCATTCCAGCATACTTGGTTGAATTCTAGTCTTAATGCCAAAAACAGCGCAAAATCGTCTAGCCAGAATGCTTTGTTTTCACAAAATTGTTTGAACTGAGTTTTTTCTTCAGCACTTGCGCGTTCTAAAAAGCCGTAAAACGCTTTAGTGATTAAACAACTTTTGTAAAATCGGTCAGTGCGTACACATTCTTCACATTTGTCGGGTATTTTTAGCCAACCATTTTCAGCCAGTAGTTCTATGCTAATTAAATCGGCATTGCCTGCGTGGGCTGATAATGATTGATACGGTGAGCCATCCGAATGCGTCATGCCTAGTGGCAACGTTTGCCAAACCGTTATCCCTGCATTGTGCAGGAAATCGACAAAATGATATGCATCTTTACCTAAGTCACCCGTTGGGTATTTTCCTGGTAAAGATGTGATATGCAGTAATATGCCAGCACGGCGTTTGGTCAAAATTTCTTTCACAAAGAGGTCTCAAGTTTAAGTTTCTATACTAGGGCGCATAGTACCGCCCATGACTGGCGAGCCGCAACCTTGGGTAAACGATAAGGCTAAATAAGCGGGGGATCTTTGCCTATTAATTGGTACAAATTAATTAAATTAAGTCGGAACTGTTTTTCAAAATTACTAACAGCTTCACCTGGATTATAGTCACCAAACCACCAGAACCAATCAGAGCCTTCGCAAATAGCTAGCTGGTGTTCGGCTTGCTGATGTTGTTCTGGTGATAGTTCACGCTCGGCTAGCGCATGGTCAAATGCGGTTTTGGCTTCGTGTAACATATCCCAGGCTCGATTTTTATCAGCATCGCCTATCCAGGTCGAAAATGAGCCATAAACCCAACTACCCGCGACTAATTGGCTTAACGGCTTTATAGGTATTCCAGCGTCCAGACACGCTGAAAAATGTTGTAAGTTCCACGTTAAGATGCGTACTCAAGCGTTGGTATAACTGACTTAAAAAACGATGGCCGTTTTCAGGGTAGTGTTCCCAGGCGTTTTCTCCATCCATGATAATCGCAACGACTTTATCAGAGGCATTATTAGCCGCTATCACGTCTAAATGATGAATAAAGTCGTTAACAGCATCATCGCTATGCCATTTTGAATATTCAAAGCCAATTAAATCCGATAGTCCATCATCCCGAAAAAACATGTCACGTTAGTGTTGTTTAATTGGTAGGCACGATGATTATAATCATTGTAATCGGCTAACGAGTGTTCGGCGGCTATTAAGCTATGACGTAATACGGCGCCACCACTAGCTGTCCAGCGTATCTGATGCTTGTTTAGCAGGTGTAAAGTGCGCGCGCAAATACTGCCTTCTGAGGGCCAACAGCCACTAGGCGCAAAACCAAAATAACGCTTAAACGTATTAAGCCCTTGTTCGATATGCCACACACACCTCGATTCGCCATCGGGGTAGCTCTTTTGCTGTGGCATTTCAACATGGGGCATAGCTTCTTTGGCTGAGTTTAGATCCAGTAACAGTGGCATTATCGGATGCGCATAAGGCGTGAACGACAGTTCTATTTGTCCATTTTTCGCTAGTACTTGATAACGGTGAATGATATGAGAATGTAGTTCACCGATGATTTCTAGCAGCTCTCGTTTATCGTACTCGGTATAGCTATGACCTTTTTCGATTAAATGCTTAATTTTATCATTGCTTAGCTTAACCGTTTCGCCCATCCACGCTAGGTGATACCAAACGACTATATCAGTGATGTATTGGGCATTGATATAAGCTAAGTTCTCGAAATGTTGCTCCAACCAATCGGCCATGTCAGCGAGTCGCTTATAAACCGGGTAACGGTTTTTTTGTCGTTCTCTATTGGCGCGTAAACAAGCCTTAATCAGAGTTAGTATGACTTCAGGATTTTCCGGTATAACGTTGGAGGCAAGAGCGGCTAATAAGCTGTCTTTAATCGGTTTTTGCTCGTGTAAAAAGGCTTGAATTTGTTTTGCATAATCGGCAATTTGTTCCAATAAAATAGGTGCAAAATTAACGACGGCTTTGGCATTTGGACAGGCTTCTAAGTGCGCGGCCATATCGACATAGTCTTTTATGACATGTAGATATGTCCACGGCAGGATAAACTCGCCAGTAGTTAAATCCCGGTATTCTGGCTGATGCATGTGCCAGCACAATACCAGTTTTAACTTAGCTGAAGCGGATTTAGCGGACATAATGTAACCGCTGTCCCAGCATTTCTGGTGTCACTAAAACCACGCCGCCTTCACTGACGTAAAAACGTTGCTCATCATCGGCTCGGTTCTCGCCAATGATAGTCCCTTCGGGCACGGCGCAACCGCGTTCAATAATTGCTTTAGTAATTCGGCAATGGCGTCCGATGTTACAATCCGGTAACACGACACTGTCTTGTAACGTGGTATAGCTGTTTACCCGGACATTCGAGAACAACAGTGAATGCCGCACCTTCGCACCCGAAACAATACATCCGCCTGAAATCATCGAATCCACGGCTTGGCCACGTCTATCATTATCGTCGAATACAAACTTAGCGGGTGGGGTTTGTGCTTGGTAAGTCCAAATTGGCCAGGTGTTATCGTATAAATTCAAGTCAGGGTTAACGCCAATCAGCTCCATATTCGCCGCCCAATACGCGTCTATGGTACCGACATCGCGCCAGTAGCTTTGTTGACCACTTTGTAAGTCTAAAAATGGATAGGCATTAACGACATATCTATCAATCACTGACGGAATAATATCTTTACCAAAATCATGGCTAGAGCCTTTAGTGTCCGCGTCTTTCAACAGTTGTTCAAACAAAAATCCAGCATTAAAGATGTAAATACCCATTGAGGCCAATGCTGTATCGGTGCGGCCTGGCATGACGGGCGGCTGAGAAGGTTTTTCGACAAAGGCATGTACGCGTCGATTATCATCAACCCCCATGACACCGAACGCCGTCGCGTCTTTTAACGAGACTTCGATGCAACCTATGGTTAAATCGGCTTG